>JBAQJU010000334.1:0-21339 GCA_049300475.1 Terriglobales bacterium
GTCGGCAGGATGCCGGCGCTACAAGTCCCCCACTTTAGCTGACCGCTTTCCGCTTAAATTGCCGCAGGCCGACCACCAGCAACAAAACATCAAACCCTGTCAAAGCCGCCAGAATCCACGGCAGAGATAAGTGCGCGAACTGCGGCACCAGCGTGGCCCTCAGTCCCTCGCTCGCATATACGAGCGGGTTGATCAAAACAATTTTCTGCAGGATGGGAAAATTGTTCAGCGCGCTCCACGGATAGTACGTGCACCCGAAAAAAATCATTGGAGTCAAGACCATGCTGAACATCAGGCCGATGTGCTGCTGATCCACGCTGCAACCGAGCGCGAGCCCGCCGCAGGCCGAGAATCCCGCAACCAGCAAGGTGATACATAAGAAGAGACCTGGCCTCGTCAGGTGCAATTCCAATCCGCGCCCCAGGATGATCCACGCCAACGGAATGACGATTACGCCCGCCACGACGCCCTGAACCAGCCCGGCGACGACTTTTTCAATGGCGACCCAGGAAATATCGATCGGCGCCAGCAGGCGATCTTCAATCTCGCGCGTAAACTGGAATTCCGAGATCAGCGGCATGGCGACCGCCCAGATTCCCGTGAACACCATGCTGATCGCCATGATGCCCGGCAGAAGAAGGCTCTTGTAGGCCGCGGGAAGATAACCGCTGCCCACCATAATGCGGCCAAAGATAAAGACGAACAACAGCGGCTGCAAAAACGTCTGCAGGATCAGCGGAACCAGATTGCGCCGCGCCACATGGGCGTCGCGAGCGAGCAACGCCAGAAAAGTCTTCCAGTTCATTCGCGCAAGCTCCTGCCGGTGTGATGAAGAAACAAATTTTCCAGGCTCGGTTCGGAGATGTGGACATCCGACAGCTCCACGCCCAAAGCCGCGGCCGCGTTCACGATCTCGGGAATCAATGATCCGCCCCGTCCCGCGTAAAGGTCAGCTCCGCTCTCGCCGGACGCCCGCACCTCAGTGACGCCGGACAAAGTGGCGAGGCGCTCCAACAGCGGCGCCGAGTGATGTCCAAATCGCAGCCGCAGCAAATATCCACCGG
The DNA here is from genome assembly GCA_049300475.1 of Terriglobales bacterium. Taxonomy (GTDB): domain Bacteria; phylum Acidobacteriota; class Terriglobia; order Terriglobales; family Acidobacteriaceae; genus Acidiflorens. The sequence goes on from JBAQJU010000334.1 coordinate 1,065, forward strand.
GGATCGAAGCCTTCAGTTCACCCGGCGTGCCCTGCGCAATAATGCGCCCATGATCGATGATCGCAAGCTGCTGGCACAACGTGTCGGCCTCTTCCATGTTGTGGGTGGTGAGCAAAATCGTGCGGCCCTTCTGGTTGTACTCGCGAATGATTTCCCACAGCAGCAGCCGGGTTTGCGGATCGAGGCCCACACTCGGCTCGTCTAGAAACAGCACTTGCGGGTCGTGCATCATGGCGCGCGCGATCGACATGCGTTGCATCATTCCGCCCGAAAACCCGCGCACCAGCTGGTCGGCGCGATCCGTCAACTTGAAGCGATCGAGCAAAGCGTCCGCCCGCTCCGAGCGTTCGTGCGAACCGAGGCCGAAGTAGGCTCCATGAAAGAGCAGAATTTCGCGGGCAGTGAGCGAGAAATCCAGATTCGGGCGCTGTGCGACCACTCCGATTTGACGCTTGGCAGCAGTCTGGTCGCGCCACACGTCATATTCGCCGATCCAAGCCGTGCCGCTGGTCGGGCGGACGCGCGTCGTCAGAATGCCCACGCTCGTGGACTTCCCCGCCCCGTTCGGCCCCAGCAAGCCGAAGATCTGCCCCGGCCGAACGTCAAGGTCAATGCCATCAAGGGCTGTGATTTGGAGCCGGGAATTGGACTTGGAGTCCTTGCCCCGTTTGCCCGCGGAGGCAGAAGACTCGCCTCGCGCGGCGGCTGCGGGCGGAGGCGAGTTGTAAACCTTGCGCAGTTCTCGAGTGCGAATCGCCGAATCCATTACGAGATCCCCTTCGAAAGCGGCCCCACCCGCGTTCGGTCGCGGAATTCTGATGGTGAAGTATACAGAGCGCCGGTGTGCAAAAAGGTAAAAGGTGTTGCCAGGGTCTTACAGGGTTTCACGGTTGGAAAGTGTTTCGTAGCGTCCTTAAGGGATTGCCGAAATCTCCTGCTTTTCCCTGCAGATAAGGGGCATTGCGTAATCCTGAAAACGGGAGTAGCCTTCCATAATTCATAGCAAACCTCCGAAAACACCTTTATAATTACGGAAGTTATTGTCTGGCAGCGATTTATCCACCATGTCTTAGGTGCAACCGTGGCACTGAACTTGCTCAGGTCTGACAAGCGGAGAACTCAGCGGACAGGAGTGTCCGCGCCACTGGCCCAGCCTATGAACCGCGAATTTCAGGCCCGCCTCACCGTCATCGTACTGGGTCTCCTTACAGTTGCGGCCGTAGTTTTCGCCAGTTTCAACTACAAACAGGAGCATCAGTCGGCCATTCCCGACGACGGGGTCTGGTGGCTGGAGAAGAACGGGAAGGTGTTCGCCGACCGGCTCGATCCGAGCGGGCCAGCGGCCGTCGCCGGCATTCGCAACGGAGACGCGGTGGTCAGCGTCAACGGTCAGCCCGTCATTAGCGCGGCCGCCGTCACCCGCCAGCTCTATTATTCCGGCGTCTGGTCGAAGGCCACCTACTCCCTGATCCGCAACTCGGTTCCGCTCGACGTCGAAGTCGTGCTCGTGCCCGCCGAGCGCTCCATGAACGATTGGCTGCGGCTGATCGCGCTCATCTACCTGGGCATTGGCCTTTACGTGCTGCTGCGCCGCTGGACCGCGGTCGGCTCCCTGCACTTCTACATTTTCTGCCTCGTCTCGTTCATCTTTTACTCCCTGCACTTTACCGGGAAGCTCAACCCCTTTGACTGGATTGTGCTGTGGAGCAATGAGGTCGCCTGGCTGCTGCAGCCGGCTTTGTTCCTGCATTTTGTGCTGACCTTTCCCGAGCGGCGCGCCTTTGTCGGCAAGCACCGCTGGTCGATTCCGCTGCTCTACCTGCCGGGAGCGATTTTGCTCGGCATCCAGATTGCATCGCTGCAGTTCCTGAAGGCGAGCGCGCGCCTGTTGTGGAATCTGAATCGCATCCACTGGGCTTACCTCACGCTTTTCTTCGTCTCGGCCGCCGTGGTTTTGTGGAACAACTACCGCCACGCCAGCACGCCGATTTTGCGCCAGCAGCTCAAGTGGATTACCCGCGGCACCGTGCTCGCCATCGCGCCCTTCACGCTGTTCTACGTGCTGCCGTACCTGTTCGGGGCCATGCCTTCGCTCCCCATGAAGGTGACGGTGCTGTCTCTGGGACTTCTGCCGCTCACCTTCGGATACGCGATTGTTCGTTACCGGCTGATGGATGTCGATCTGATCTTCAAGCGCGGTATGGCGTATACGCTGGCGGCGGCCGCGATAGCGGGCGGGTATTTTGCCGTGGTTGGCGGGATTGCGGAACTGGTGCACACACGCGTGCCCAGCGCCGGCCCGCTCGGACTGATGGTGGCGATCGTAGTAACGGCGCTGCTCTTCGATCCCGTGCGCAAATGGATTCAGGAAAAACTGGATCTGTTTTTCTATCGCACACGCTACGACTACCGCCGCACGCTGATCGAGTTCGGGCGCGAGTTGAGTTCGGAGACCGATCTCGACAAGATGCTTTCGTCGCTGGTCGACCGGCTGGCGCGGACATTGCTTGTCGATCGCCTCGCCATCTTCCTCGGTAACAGCGACTCGTCCCGCTTCGAACTTTCCAAATCGTTTGGCCTTGGGGCGATTGGCAACGTGGACCTGGCTTTCCTCGCGAAACAGCGAATCGAAGACGCAGCAGGCCACATCTTCTTCGAAAGCACGCGCCAGTTGCCGCGCGAGACGCCGGCGGCTCAGGAAGCGATCTCTCGCCTCGATCTGAACTATTACATCCCGTGCCATGCACGGCAGAAAACCATCGCGTTCCTCGGGCTCGGCAAGACCATGGAAGGCGACTTCCTTTCCAGCGAAGACGTCGAGTTGCTGGAAACGCTGGCCGGCTACATTGCCATCGCCATCCAGAACGCCCGGCTCTATGCCTCGCTGGAACAGAAGGTCAGCGAATACGAGCGCCTCAAGGATTTCAACGAGAACATCGTCGAGTCCATCAACGTCGGCGTGCTGGCGGTCGATCTCCAGGACCGCGTCGAGTCCTGGAACTCGCAGATGGAAGTGATGTATGCCAAGCCGCGCTGGCAGGTCGTCGGACGCTCGTTGAGCGAAGTTTTCCCGGCGGCCTTTGTCGAGGAGTTCTATCGCGTCCGGCAGAATCCCGGCATCCACAATCTCTACAAGTTCCGGCTGGCAACGCCGACCGGCGAATCGCGCATCGTCAACGTCGCTATCGCGCCCCTCGTGACGCGCAAGTTCAACGTGGTCGGACGCCTCGTCATCATGGACGACATTACCGAGCGCATCGAGCTCGAGGTCCAGCTCACTCAGGCCGACAAACTCTCCTCGATTGGCCTGCTCGCCGCCGGAGTGGCGCACGAGGTGAATACTCCGCTGGCCGTGATCTCTTCGTACACGCAAATGCTCGCCAAACAATTGCAGTCGGATTCGCAGAAAGCCTCGCTCCTCGACAAAATTACCAAGCAGACATTCCGCGCCTCCGAGATCGTCAACAACCTGCTCAACTTCTCGCGCACCACCGGCACGGAGTTCGCCGAAATCAGCCTCAACAAAGTGATCGCCGACACTCTCGCCTTACTCGACCACCAGTTCAAAGTAGCGGGCGTTCAGGTCGAATCCGAACTTCATGAGAACCTTCCCCCGATTCAGGGGAGTGCCGGACGGCTGCAACAGGTGTTTCTGAATTTGTTCCTGAATGCGAAGGACGCGATGGCTGGCGGCGGAGTTCTGAATGTGGCGACCCTGAACGGCGATTTTGTGAGCGTGCGCGTCACCGATACCGGATCAGGCATCGCGCAGGAACATATTCACCGCATTTACGACCCGTTCTTCACCACCAAGACTGCCCCGGCTCCGGGCCAGAATCGCGGCACCGGTCTTGGACTCTCAGTTTCCTACGGCATCATCCAGGAGCACGGCGGCAACATTCGCGTCGAGAGCCGCCCCGGAGAGGGCACCACGTTCACACTCGATTTCCCGTTGGTCAGGAAGGCAGCTCATGTCTGAAGTGGCAGTCATTTCGCGCCGCAGCTCACCGGAAGCTATTCCGCAAAGCGCGGGCAAGATTCTTATCATTGACGACGAATTAGAGATCCGCGAGTCGCTCGAGACTTTGCTGGAGCTTGAAGGCTACACCGTTTTTGTTGCCGGAAGCGGACGGGAAGGTCTGGCGCAGATCGGCGAACGCAGCTTTGACGTCGTGCTGCTTGACCTGGCGCTCCCCGACAAAAACGGCATGGACGTGCTGGCCGAGATTCGAGTGCTGCATCCCGACCAGCCCATCATCATGATCACTGCCTATGGAACGGTCGAGAACGCGGTGCGCGCCATGCAATCGGGCGCCACCAACTTCATCCAGAAGCCCTGGGACAACGAGAAACTGCTGGCCGACGTGCGCAGCGCGGTCGCCCGCCAGAAGGCCGAAGAAGAGAATATCCAGCTCAAGCGCGCGCTCAAACAGCGCTACAACTTCGAGAACATCGTCGGCAAGAGCGAGCCGATGCTGAAGATTTTCGATCTGGTCGCGCAGGTTGCTCCCAGCCGCTCGACGGTTCTGCTGCAAGGCGAAAGCGGCACGGGAAAAGAATTAATCGCCAAGGCAATTCACCTCCATTCCACGCGCCGCGACCGGCCCTTTGTGCCCGTCAACTCCGGCTCCACCCCGCCCGACCTGCTCGAATCGACTCTCTTCGGGCACGTGAAGGGCGCCTTCACCAGCGCAGTCACCTCCAAGAAGGGTCTGTTTGAGGTCGCCGATCGCGGCACGCTTTTCCTCGACGAAATTGGCACCATGAGCATGGACACGCAGGCCAAGATTCTGCGCGTTTTGCAAGACCGCAAGTTCATGCACCTGGGCGGCGTTCAGGAAGTGCAGGTGGACGTGCGCATCATCGCCGCCACCAACGTCGATCTTCGCCAGATGGTTCGCGAAGGGCGTTTCCGCGAAGATCTGTTCTACCGCCTCAACGTAATTTCCGTGGACCTGCCGCCGTTGCGCCAGCGGCGTGAAGACATTCCTTTGCTGGTCGAACACTTTCTGAAAAAATACTCCGAGGAGAACGATCTCCCGCGGCGCCACATCAGCACCGAAGGGTTGCGTCCACTCGTCGGCTACACTTGGCCCGGCAACGTTCGTGAACTGGAAAACACCATTGAACGTGCCGTGGTGCTCTCCTCCGACCCCACTATAGGAGCCGATCTGCTGCCCGACCACATCGTCGGGCGGGGTAGTGCGGTTCCAGCAATCGATACCACTACGGGTGCAACGCTGTTCGGGATTATGGAAGACTGCGAGCGGCGGATCATCGTTGACATGCTGGAAAAGTGCGGCTGGAACCAGACCGAAGCCGCCGAGCGCTTCCGCGTGCCGCTTTCCACCCTCAATCAGAAGATCAAGCGCCTGGCCATCGAGATTCGCAAGAAAAACCATTAGAACAAATCGGGTGATCGGATCATCGGCCCATCGGGTCATCTGAAAATCGGAGTTGCTTACGTGTCATTGAGCAATCTCATTGGGGATGATCAGGGTTTAGATGAGCCGATCGCCGATGACCCGATTCTGTGATCCTGCTATAGTTCCCTGAACAGTCATGGCGCTCGAACTCGAACTGTTTTCGCCCGTTGAAGTCGCCAAAGACTTCGCCCTCTCGGTCCAGGAATACACTCTCCTGTCCGCACAATCGGTCGCGAATTTTTTCCGGCCTCCCGTTTACATGGGTGACATGCTGCAGCAGGCGGATCTGATTGGCGTGGGATCGCTGCCCATCGTCATTCTGACCGGACTTTCCGTCGGCGCTCTTCTGGCGCTCAACTCCGCCAGCACGCTGCAGCGCTTCGGCGGAATCACGCTGATTGGCCAACTTGTGTCGCTGGGCATGGTCACCGAACTCGGCCCTCTCATCACCGGCCTGATGGTGGCCGGGCGCAATGCCTCCGGCATGGCGAGCGAACTTGGGTCCATGATCGTGACCGAGCAGATTGACGCCATGCGCGCGCTCGGCACCGATCCCACTAAGAAACTCATCACACCGCGCATCGGCGCGACCGCGTTCATGCTTTTTTTCCTGACCGTCATCGCCGACCTGCTGGGGCTGATCGGTGGCTGGGCGGTCGCCCATCTTCTATTCGGTCTCGACACCAACCAGTACTGGACCTCCGCCTGGCAGATCCTGGTGTTCCGCGACGTATTCACGGGACTCATCAAGCCCTTCCTGTTCGGTTTCATCATCGCGACCGTCGGCTGCTATTACGGCATGTCAACCCGTGGCGGCACGCAGGGCGTGGGCCGTTCCACCACGCAAGCGGTGGTGGCTTCATCGGTCCTGATTCTGATCGTCGATTTCTTCGTCACGAAATTAATCTTCGCTGTCTTCGGAGTCCGGTAATCATGTCGGCTCCCACCCTGCCCGGCGAACAACCCGCGTCCGCAACTGGCGAGCGCTCCGCCTTCGCTCTCGAATTCGAAAATGTTTCGATCGCCTTCGATGAGAAGGTGGTGCTTGAACGGATCTCCTTCCGATTGGCTCACGGTGAAACCAAGGCGCTGTTCGGCGTTGCCGGATCGGGCAAGAGCATTCTGCTCAAACTCGCAATCGGCCTGATGCGGCCTGACAGCGGGCGAATCGTTGTGCTCGGCGAGGAGGTCACGCGCATGTCGGAACAGGAACTGTTCGAGTTGCGCCGACGCGTCGGCATCGTCTTCCAGGAAAGCGCGCTTTTCGATTCGCTCAAGGTCTGGGAGAACGTCGCCTTTCGCCTGATGGAAGAAAAAATTCCCTTCGAAGAAATCGAGCGCCGGGTACGGGAAGCCCTCCGCTTCGTTGAGCTGGAGCAAACTTACGACATGCTCCCCTCGGAACTTTCCGGAGGCATGCGTCGCCGCGTGGCCATCGCGCGCGCCATCATCACCCAGCCGGAAGTAATTCTCTACGACTCGCCCACCGGCGGACTCGATCCCGTCACCTCCAACACGATTATCGAACTGATCATGAAGCAGCGCGACGTCTACAAGACCAGTGCTCTGCTGGTGACGCATCGCCTGCAGGATGCCTTCACCATGGCGACCCATCAGTTTGACCAGAAGACGAACAAAATGGTGGCTCTGCCCAAAGGGCAGCTCTGTGAAGTTCCGATGAGTTTCTTGATCCTGCGCGACTCCAAAATCATCTTCGACGGAGACGCGCACGAGTTAGCCACTTCGCGCGACGACTACATCCGCGAATATATTTCGTAGACCCTAAATATCTCGTAGACCCTGAACATCTCGTAGACCATAAACTTGCCACCGGCTTCACTGAATCCCGGTGTCATGCTGAACAGGTGTCATGCTGAGCGGAGATTGCGCTTCGCAACGCGAAGCTCAATCGCAGTCGAAGCACCCCTACTCCCACCCGCAAGGCCGACCGGGAAGTCCCTTTAATCAGGGGTCCTGCTTCAATCCAGCGTCGAGCTTGTTTCCAGATCCCGTCCCTCCCTGCGGCGGCTTTCCGTCTCCTTTACGTTCGTTTTTCCCCGGCAGTCCCACCGGATTCTCATGCGTGCGCTCGCGGAAACTGCCCTTCATCCCGGTCGCCAGCCCAATGGTCGATTCCCCAAACTTGTCGCGCAGATGATCGGCCGCCGCCAGCACTTTCTTCCATCGCTCATCCCGCGCGGGTTCCAGCAGACTCAACTGACCAGGGCCCGATTCAAAATTCGAAGTCTGCACTCCCAGCAACCGCACCGGCGCGCCTTTCTTCCAGTTGCGCAGAAACAGGCGTCGCACTTGCTCGAAGATCTCATGGTCCATCTGGGTCGGCTGCTCCAAAGAATGCGCGCGGGTGAGGGTAGTGAAATCCTGGTAGCGCAGCTTCAACTGGATGGTGCGCGCAAAGTATCCGCCCTCCCGCAACCGCCGCCCCACCATCTCGGAGAGCCGCATCAGCGTGGATTGCAGGCGCTCGAGGTCGCCTGTGTCTTCATCAAATGTGTGCTCGTGGCTGATCGACTTCGGATCGGCATGCCCCCCCACCTCGCTGTCGAACCATCCGCCTACATCTTCTCCGCGCGACTTCCCTGCCAGCGCCAGGCCCCATTTTCCGAAGCGCCGCTCCAGATCGCCCTCTTCCAGATTCGTCAGATCGCCCACGCGCCGGATGCCCATGTCATGAAGATCCTTTCCCATGACTTTTCCGACGCCCGGGATATCGCCAACATCGAGCGGCGCCAGAAACTTTGCTTCCTGCCCGGGCAGCACCCAGAGCACTCCATTGGGCTTGGCCTTTGCTGACGAAACTTTCGCAATCAGCCGCGAAGTCCCAATCCCAACCGAGCAGTTCAACTGGGTAGCCGACTTCATCTCCGAGTGCAAGCGCTGCGCGCTCCGCATCGGAGGCCCATGCAGCCTCTCAGTTCCAGTCATGTCCAGATAAGCCTCGTCCACCGAAGCCATCTCCACCACCGGAGAGAAATGCCCCAGCACCTCATGCACGCGCCCCGAATATTCGCGATACCGGTCCGGATGCCCATTCACAAAGATAGCCTGCGGACAGAGTTTCGCCGCCGTCCGCAAAGGCATAGCCGAATGCACGCCAAATTTCCGCGCCGCATAAGAAGCAGCCGAGACCACGCCCCGCTCGTCGCGCTGTCCGCCCACCACCACAGGTTTTCCCTTCAGCGACGGATCGTATAGCTCCTCCACCGACACGAAGAAGGCGTCCATGTCGACGTGGAAGATAGTGCGGCAAATCGGGCCATCGGCTGACGGGGGCATTATCGGCGAATCGGCTGATCGGGGTGCCTTGCAGAAGTGTACCGCCGCTTGGTCGTCCGCCGCCCGGTCTGTTTCGTCCGGGTATGCTTGCCGGTTTTTGCGTTTTTTTGGGGGGGGTACCCCCCCTCCCCCCCCATTTCCGGCTAACCCATTGAAAATAAGGTTGTTAACTCCAAAATATTCATAAATAAAGACTTAACCATGAAATCGTCGATTTGGCGTGCACTTGGAGGGGATGGGGGGACTGCGGAAATATCGAAATTTCTACTCGATTTTCTATTCGGCGTTGCATGGGTGAAGCACCCACTCGGGCATCGCCTCAGGTTGTCAAAGAACCGCCGAAATCCGTCGCTCGGGCGGGCGTCGCTGGGGACGGGACACACGCTTCGCTGCTGCCAACGAGAGGTCACGATGACACTGGGAGGATGGGGAAGTCTGTGATGGGGGTACGGAAAATTTGTGATGAAAACGTACAGTTGCCAGTTGCCAGTACCCAGTTGCCAGTCGAACCGTGGCACCCGCGCATTGGTGGCAAACCCAGAGGTTGGGCAGTGCACGCGACGGCAATGTGACTTGGGTAAGGAGTTGGGGGAAAAGGTGGGCTATGCCGAGTTACGTCGCGGATATAATCGCCCGGTGAAAGGTGGCGTATCAAATGGCTGATGACTGTACTGCTGTGGCACTTGCTCCGTTACCCGCGTCGGAGACACCTGATAGCTACGACTGGACTCTCGTGTTCCAGGTCTTGGGAGACCTGCTCACGGCAAACGACGGGATCGTTAGCAGCACGGAGTTGAGACGTGAACTTGAGCACAAGCTCTCCATTTCGGACGCGCACCCCGTCGTGGTAAAGCTCAAATTTTTTAATCCAGAATCGAGCCTTGAGCACGGTATACCAGTGCCGAGCTTTAAATTCCTCCACCATGGTAGAAGCTTTACACAGAGGCAGAGTACAACAAGAAACTGAAGAAACAGCAGGAGGCTGCGACGAAGGAAGAGGATAACGATGCAGCGAGTGAGGTTGCCGTTGCTGAAGTTGAGGAACGTTCAGTCTCCCGACCGATTCGGCAAGAGGAGGCAAAGCTCGTAAGATATGTTAAGGATATGTTAGAGGAGCTTTACGCCAGCGATTCAATTTCTGACGACACCGAGTTTGTCTTTGACGTTCATTCCCACCGTAAGGGCAGCAGCTTCGAGAACACTGACCTGATCGCAGTCCATTCTCGCTCTCCCGAAGTTTATGACCTCATTGCAGTGGAGGTGAAGCTTGAATTCAATGCCCAAGCGGTGCAGCAAGCACTGAGCTACACCCGATTTTCTCACAGAGTCTGGGTTGCTGCCGCAGTCAGCGATTCCCCCTTAGAGCTTCGCGAGATTGATCCGGCCCTGTTTGAATATGCCATCGCGCGTGGCTTAGGCATATTATCCTGTCGCCGTGGTAAGGGAAGTCGATACGAGGTTTCGCCTATTCATTGGCCGCTGCGTAATACGCTCGACCCACTGGAAGCTGACGAATTCTTAGAACGGTACAGGGAGGAGTTTGAAAAAGCCGGAGTGCTGGAACCAAGAGGTAAGCGACGCCCACCACAGCTAAGGTAAGTTCGAAACGCGGTGCTCGTTATACGTGGACTTTCAACTCATGGGTCCGATGGTGCTACCGCAGTCTTGGCATTTGAGTGTCGGTTAAGGGGCGGATCCACGAGTCTCGCTGGGCGCGACTCTAGCCAGCCACCGGCTCCTTTCTTAACTCCGCCGCCAACGCCGCCGCTCGCGCCTGCCGCACGCGCTCGTAGACCTTTCCGTACTCGCGCGCCGATGCGCCCCACGAAAAATCGCGCGCCATACCATTGCGCATCAGGGTTTGCCACGAGGACTGATCGCGGTAAGCGAGCAGCGCCTGCTTGACGGTCACGAGCAGCGCCTCCCCCGTATATTCCGTGAACTTGAAACCGGTTCCCTTCCCGGTGCGCGCATCGAAGGGTTCAATCGTGTCGTCGAGTCCACCCGTCGCGCGCACGATCGGAACCGTGCCGTACTTCAAGCTATAGATCTGGTTCAGGCCGCAAGGTTCGTATCGCGACGGCATCAGGAACATATCCGCGCCCGCTTCGATCTTGTGCGCGATCGCGTTGTCATACGCCACTTTGATCGCGATCTTGTTCGGAAATTGTTTGTTCAGCCGCACGAACATGTCTTCGTATGGCTTGTCCCCGGTGCCGAGGACAACCATGATCATCTCTTCGCGCGCCAGCCGATCCATAATCTGCGCGATCAGGTCGAAACCTTTTTGTGCGGCGAATCGGGAAACGATGCCAATCACCGGCACATTGGGATCGGCTTTCACAACTCCGTAAGCGTTCAGCAGATCCTGTTTGCATTTCACCTTGCCGCTCAGATCCTGCGGCGAATACTTGGCCCCAATGAACTTGTCGTTTTGCGGGCTCCATTCGTCATAATCGACGCCGTTCAGAATACCAGTCACGGTTGCGGCGCGATTCCGCAACACGCCTTCCAGTCCAAATCCGTACTCCGTGGTCTGAATTTCCTGGCTGTACTTCTTGCTGACGGTCGTCACGTAGTCGGAATACACCAGCGCACCCTTGAGAAAATTTACCTGCCCGAAAAATTCCATCTTCGAGATCGTCAGCAGGTCCCAGGGCAGCATCAGCAATGGCAAAATGTCGGGCGGAAACAAGCCCTGAAATCCCATGTTGTGGATGGTGAACACGGTGCCGACTTCGCGAAAGGCGGGATCTTCGGCATAGAGCGTGCGCAGCATCACCGGCACCAGCGCCGACTGCCAGTCGTGACAATGAAACACGTGGGGAACGCCAAGAATTTTGGAGGCTTCGAGCACGGCGCGCGAGAAGAGCGCGAAGCGTTCGGCATTGTCGGGATAGTCCGCCGCGGAAGTTCCGTAGAGCGCCTCGCGATCGAAATAAGGCGGATAGTCGACAAAGTAAAATTTGATGCCCGCGCTCGCGCCCGTTGTCACCACCGAGCAAAAACGATATTTGTCGTCAAAAGGCACGGTGATGCTGTGCACCACGGTTTCCGCATCCGCCAGTTTGGTTTGCCGGTAGCGCGGAAGATAGACGCTCACTTGATGTCCCAGGCTGGCTAGCGCGCGCGGCAGAGCGCCCACCACGTCGGCCAGACCGCCAGTCTTCGAATAAGGAACGCATTCGGAAGCCACGAAAGCGATATGCATTAAGAACCTCGTGAGCCGGAAATAAGAAATGCCCGGCTCAAGTTATGATGACTACTGTAGAAAAGAGATGGCTGGCCATTTGGGATTTGCAATTGGTAATTTGTAATTGAAACTTGCATTTGAAAGAGACGATCCAAAGAATTTCAATTACCAATTACCAATTGCCAATTACAAATATCTTCTCAGTCTAAAGCCGCAAAGAAAGAGGGTCAACGTGTCCAAGGGCAGCAGCCAGAAACCGGTACACAAGCCGAAACTGGGACAACATTTCCTGGCGAGCGAACCCGCCGCATTGCGCATCGTGGAAGCGCTCGGCAATGTCTCCCGGGCAACCGTTCTGGAGATCGGACCCGGCCGCGGCGCGCTCACCGAAATCCTCGCCCAAACAGCGCAGCGCCTCATCGCCGTAGAGGTCGACCGCGTGCTCTCCGCCCAGTTACGCATGAAATTCTCTCTGCAACCGAACGTGGAAATCATCGAGGGCGATGTTCTCACAATTGAACTCGACACGGTGTTCGGACCAAAGCCGGGCACGCTGCGCCCTGGCCTGAGCTTCTCCCCGGAGCCCGCTCGCGTGGTCGGCAATCTGCCCTACTACATCACCTCCGACATTCTGCTGCGCCTCCTGGAGTATCATCGCTATTTTTCGATCATCGTCATCATGGTGCAGAAAGAAGTCGCCGATCGCCTGGCCGCATCGCCGGGAAGCCGCGACTATAGCCTGCTTTCAGCTACCGCCCAGCTCTACGGAAAAGTCGAGAAACTGTTCACCCTTCCACCCGCCGCGTTTTCTCCGCCTCCTAAGGTGCATTCCAGCGTCGTGAGGATTACCATCAAGCCGAAACTGGAAGCGTTGCGGGTTAACGAGACCGAGTTTATCGCGTTCCTGAAACGATGCTTCGGGCAAAAGCGCAAGACGCTCTGGAATAATCTGAAGACGGAGTACGATGAAGGTAAGCTCCGTGCCGCGCTGGCGAAGAGCGGCGTGAAGCCGACGATCCGGGCTGAAGCTTTGCCACTGGAAAAAACTGCAGCGTTGTTTCGCGCATTGCGCGAGGGCAATTCTTAGAATTCTTCGGTCTCGATTTGCGGGCTAGCTTTTCGCGGGCGAGGACGCCCGCGCCACATGGACTGCTCATGACTTCCGCCGTCAGAACTCCCGCCGTCGCAGGCAGGTTCTATCCCGGTCGCGCCGAAGAACTGCTGCACGACATTCGGAAGTACACATCTCCAGCCCAAAGCGCTCCGAATCAAAGCGCCCGCGTGTCCGCCATCGGCTGCGTCTCCCCGCACGCTGGATACATCTACTCAGGCCACGTCGCGGGCGCCGTCTACTCCCGCCTGCAGATTCCGGAACATTGCATCATTCTCTGCCCCAACCACACCGGCAAGGGCCTGCCGCTGGCAATCATGACTGCGACCGCCTGGCAAACGCCACTCGGCGAGGTCGCAGCCAGCATCGAGTTGGGCACTCGGCTGCAGCAGAGTTTTCCGGCGCTCCAGGAAGACAGCGCCGCCCATCGGTCCGAACATGCGATCGAAGTCCAGTTGCCATTCCTGCAGGCGCAGCAAAGCCAGCTGCATATCGTTCCCATCGCCGTCGGCACCAGCGACTTCGGAGTATTGCACGGATTGGGTGAGGCAGTGGCCGATGTGATCGGCACCAGCGAACAGAATGTGTTGATCATCGCCTCCAGCGACATGAACCATTACGAACCCGACGCGCTCACCCGCGTAAAGGATCACAAGGCGATCGAGCGCGTGCTGGCGTTGGATGCACGCGGATTATGGGAAGTCGTCATGAACGAAGACATCAGCATGTGCGGCTTCGGGCCGACGGTTGTCATGCTGACCGCGGCAAAAATTCTGGGCGCGACCTCTGCAACCCTGGTCCGCTACGCAACTTCGGGCGACATCTGCGGCGATCGCGACGCGGTTGTCGGTTACGCGGGCATTATTGTCGCGTGAACAAGATGGCACGTGTGAGTACACCTCTAAACATCAGTACACCTCTGGCAAGTGTCATCCTGAGCGAAGTTGTCGTTCGCGAAGCGAGCGACAACGCAGTCGAAGGACCCCTACTCCCTCAATGGTGCTGTCCCACGCAATTCGCTCCGGTATGGCGACAATCCTCCCCGCAGCCGTGTGGACAAGTAGGGGTTCTTTCGACTCCATGGCAGCTTCGCAAATGCGAAGCGGCCTCTCCGTTCAGGATGACTCACATTGTTAGTTAGCAGTAATCACCGCGCGCCCGCTCCGTCAAGCAGCCGCTGGGCGCGGGCCCGGGCCACGTTGACCACCGACTGGTCCGCCACAATCTGCTCCAGGATTGGCTGGATCGCACTCACCTCGACCAGCATGTTGGTCTGGGCCATCTCTTGCATGCGCTTCAGTTCCGCATCGAGCGCCAGCTTCTGGTAGCGGCGATCAAAGTCAATTCGATGTCCAAATTCGAGCGTCGCGGAAAGGTTCTGGAACACGCCGGTGAGTTCCTGCGCGGCGGTGTTGGAAGAGAAATTGTACGTACTCTCGCCCGCCCGGCTCGCGTCTTTATAGGTCAGCGTTTTCTTACCCGTGAAAGCCAGATTCTTGTGGTGGGATTCCAGGTCCTTCTGAAAGTATCCGGCTTTCTCCGCCAGCCCGAAAATCTTGTGGCGCATCTCGGCGGAGAGGGGGAAATCGAAGTCGAAACTGTCGGCGGCGTCGCTATCCGCCGACAGGCGTCCGCTGGACTGGTAGTGCGCCGGCCCATCGACGGGAACGCGAATCGCGTAATGCTCAGGTTGGGACTCAGGAAAATCCAGGGTGAACGTAACAACGGCCGGGGTTCCGCGGCCGGCAGCAGAAGCCGCCCCTTGCGCGCCGGCCAGCGAAGCGACGGCCAGCAGACAGAGAAGGTGATGAAATAAACGCGGCATGGGCCGCAGTAATGATTGGGGATACCAGTGAGAGTGTCAAGGGGCTGCCCAGCTCTTGGCTCTCGGACCTGGCTATTGGCCTTGGCTCTTAGCTTTTGGGTGTACGAGCTAAGAGCCAAGCGCCGAAGGTTCTACTTACAAGTCGCGGTGAAGCCGATGCTCTCCGTGGAGGTCTGATATATCTGTCCTGAGATGATGCCGTTGTTGTTAATCCCACCGGCGACCGTGTAAAACGACCCCGGATAGACGATGCCCTTGAACACGCCGTTCTGGTAGATGAACCCGAAAGACTTATCGGCGGAAATGTGGTTGCCCACGATAAGTCCTGCATTGTTGATGCCAGTCAGAATCGTGCCGAATCGCGAATTCGGAAAATCAATGGTTGTGAATTTTCCGTTTTGCCACAGGAAGCCGTGGTTCACCCAGCCGCTCGCCGACGATCCCACGACCGCATTGCTATCATTCACCGCCATCGGGTAGGTGACCTGTCCGCCGGGATAGGCGATGTAGGTGTACTGGCCATTGACCAGTAGAAATCCTTTGACGGACCCGGCGCCGCCATAGCTGCCGACCAAAGCTCCCACGTGATTGTCGCCGAACAGCCAGGTATTAGCGGCGTTCGGATAGTTCATCGCAGCGAAGGCGCCGTTCGTGAGAGTAAAGCCGTGCACTTTCGACGCCTTATCCTGGTAATAGCCGACGCTGGTGCCGGTGGCGTTCTCTCCGAACAAGCCAGTCATCAGGGAGTTCGGTGCCGAATAGATAGTAATGACCCCGCTCGGCGAGCGTGTGAAGGCCACCAGTTGTTGGCTGTCGTTGTCTTGCAGTTGCCCCACGATGGTCCCGTCATCCGCAATGCCTTCCACCGCATTCAAGGTGTATTTCGAAGGCGCGGTAAATGTGTCGAACGTGCAGGAGGCTTTGGTCGCAAAAAGAGCAGCGGAGAGTGCAAAAAGTGAAACGAGGACAGCGAGAACGGATCGGCGGAGGCCCATGTGATCACCTTAGTAAAAAGATTGATTGCTACGCCCGGTGTGGTGGGCGCTTCATTCCAGAATACCCTGAGAACCGGACATTATATGGGAAGAATGCACTAACGAGTGTTCGAGGGTAAAAACGGCTTTCGGACAGGGACTGGGGTAACGGCAAATCGGGCTCTGGGCCTTGGGTTATGGGCTTTGAGGTGCCAGCGTTTCTGCCCGCTGGCCCGGCCCTTGCGACCCCCTACTTCTGCCCCCTCACTTCCGCCCTCTGCAATGGCGCCTTGGGGAGACTTCTCTGCCGGTCGAGCGTCGCGGCCGTGTGCAGGTGGCAGATGGCGATGGCGAGCGCATCCGCGGCGTCGGCGGGCTGCGGAATTTCATCGAGGCAGAGCAGGCGCGCCACCATCTGCTGCACCTGGTGCTTCTCGGCCTTGCCGTAGCCGACGACCGCCGACTTGATGGAGAGCGGGGAATATTCGGCGACTTCGAGGCCAGCGGAAGCGGCCGTCAGCATGGCAACGCCGCGGACTTGCCCAAGCTTCAGAGCGGACTTCACGTTCAGCGCATAGAAGACATCTTCGATCGCGACCCGGTCGGGACAGTGAAGGACGATGAGTTCCTCGAGGGCGCGCGCGATGCGCGATAGGCGCGTGGGCATGGGATCGCGCGGAGAAACTTTGATCGCACCGCATCCCACGCAGACCAGGCGGTCATCGTCATGAAGATCGACGATGCCGTAGCCCGTGTATTCCGTGCCGCAATCGATCCCAAGCACGCGCATTCTGCTGGCCAGTGTAACCTCTGCCGTGCAACTTTGCAGGCCGTATTTGATCTAACGAATATGAGAGGTGAATGTCATGGCCAGAATTGAAGGAGCCGATGTTGCTAGACGGAGCGTCCCTCCGGCGTTTGATCCGTTCTATTGCCGGTGAGTTTTCTTCCAGCCACATTCCCGAGGCGCTTCGCGTGCTCGCGGAGCGCTGCTTTCAGTTCGGAGAAAACCGCATCCAATTCGGAATTTTGCGCCGTGACGGCACGGCCGCACATTTCGCGAATCCGGTCCTCAAGGCGGCGCGTTGGCATGTTGGCGTACCGCGATGCTACTAATCTTCGCCCCAACTTGTCCTACGGTATTTGTAGTATTTACAGGGCCATAAATCGTTTGGATAGTTTCCGGCGCACGACCTCCCAACGAAGCAAAGCCAGCATGATAACCTGATAATCTAGCCTTATTTTCATCCGGAAAAACAGGGCGTATTCGATCCGCCCGTATTCGATCCGCCCATGGGTAAACGCTAAACGATAAACGCACGCGAACTCATACGAACTCATACCTCAGGAGCAGGCAATGAAAATCGGTGTATTGACGGGCGGGGGCGATTGTCCCGGTCTGAATGCGGTGATCCGGGCGATCGTGCGCAAGGGCACGTTCCATTATGGCGACGAGTTCGTCGGGTTCATGGAGGGCTGGCGCGGCTTGCTGGAAGACAAGACGATGGAACTGTGCCTCTCGACAGTCGGCGGCATTCTTCCGCGCGGCGGCACAATCTTGCGGACCTCGCGCACCAATCCCGCCAAGCACGAAGGCGGCCTCGAACGCTGCATGAAGACCCTGCAGCACCATAACTGTGACGCGCTGATCGCCATTGGCGGAGATGACACGCTCTCGGTCGCGCACAAGCTGTTTGGCAATGGCGTGAAAGTGGTCGGCGTTCCCAAGACCATCGACAACGATCTGGCGGGCACCGACTTTACCTTCGGCTTCGACACCGCCGTGAACGTGGCGACCAGCGCCATCGACCGCGTTCATACCACCGCCGAGGCGCACAATCGCGTCATCGTCGTCGAAGTCATGGGACGCGATTCCGGATGGATCGCCGCCTACAGCGGCATTGGCGGCGGCGCCGACGTGATTCTGGTTCCCGAGGTTCCTTTCGATATCGATCAGGTGGCGGAACTGATTCGGCAGCGCCACTCGCGCGGCCGCTATTTCAGCATCGTGGTCGCGGCCGAAGGCGCGAAGTTTGCCGGAGGCGTCGAAATGCACGACGGCGCGCCCGTTCTGCAGGACGTGGGCCGCGACGAGTTCGGCCATCTTCGCCTGGGAGGAATCGGCTCGGTGCTGGCGCGCGAGATCGAGAAGCGCACCGGATTCGAAACGCGCTCGGTCGTTCTCGGCCACATTCAGCGCGGCGGATCGCCCAGCGCCTTCGACCGCGTCCTCGCTACTCGCTACGGACTGGGCGCGATTGACATGGTGCATCGCGGCGAATTCGGGCACATGTCGGCGCTGCGCGGCAACAAAATCATTTCCATCCCGATGGCTGAGGCGATCGCCTCCAATCGCAAGCTGGACCAGGAGATTCTGGATGCCGCAACCGGCATTCTCGACAAGTTGGAGGAAAAAGCGGAGAAGACGTCATGACCGCCTGACCTCAGGCTTTCAGCTATTTGACCCTTGTGCACGAAGGGGAAGGGCACGAGTTCCACTCGTGCCGCCAAGTCGCTGAAAATAGATTCGCGCTTCAGCGCCTGTGGGCCGCAATTCGTGTGCGCAGAGACTTCTTCGGCAACCCGCTCTCACTCCACAAAAAACGGGGAAGAGCCATCCACCGCGCTCTTCCCCTGCTTCCAGGAGGAGGAAAAATTCAGTTGTTATCCTTCGTAACCTGGGCGCGCAGGTGCGGAGACTTCGGCTCATACACGCAGAAAGGCTCCGGATCCAGATAGTCACCCGTGGCCGCAAACGCGCGCGCGCGGCAACCCATGCAGACGTTGCGGAATTCGCAGCACCCGCACTTCCCTTTCAGGTTGCCGGTGTCGCGCAGATCGTTGAACACCTTCGCGTTGGCCCAGATGTCGGCGAACTTTTCTTTGCGCAAATCGCCCGCAATCGCGGGCAGATATCCGCAGGGGAAGACTTCGCCCTCGTGCGAGATGAAACAGACGCCCGTTCCCGCAAGACAGCCCTTGGTCATCGCGTTCATGTCGTTCGGATGACCGCCCGGATTTCCGCCCGGATGTCCCGTAGGATGTCCAGTGTGATTGCCGCGGGGCGCGCCCTGCGGCCGCAGCAGAATGCCCGTACTCCCAGGCATCAAAGTGTCGCTCGGCCCAATCGAACTAGGATCCCCCGGTAGAGACGCGGCGTGCAGCGTCTCGGCTTTGGCGGCGGCTTCGGCCGCATGCCGGTCGGCCACTCTCCGCTGCCGCACCACTCTAAAATAATGCGGCGCGCACGTCGCCTTGAGTTCGATCCCGCCTTCGAGCGATTGATCGTAGAACCAGTTCAGCATCTGCTCGTATTCTTCCGGAGGCACCATCTGATCGGCGGCGATATCGACGCCGCATCCAACCGGCACCAGCAGGAAGGTGTGCAGCGCGTCGGCTCCGATGGTCTTGCACATATCGAGAACGCGCGGCAACTGGTCGGCGTTGTGGCGTGCGATCGTCATGTTGATCTGCACTGACATGCCCACTTGTTTCAGGTTACGAAAACCATGCAGCGCCGCTTCAAACGCGCCCGGAATCCCGCGGAAGCTGTCGTGCGTAAGTGCATCGGCCCCGTCCAGACTGATCGAGACGCGCTTCACGCCGGAATCCGAGATCATGCGCGCGACTTCTTTCGTCACCAGCGTTCCATTGGTGGCGAGAGCGACGCGCAGTCCCTTTTCCGTGGCATAACGCGCCAGCTGAAAAATGTCGGAGCGGTAGAGCGGCTCGCCTCCGCTGAGCACGAGAATCGGATTGGCGTGCGCGGCAATCTGATCGATAATGTCGAGCGCTCGCGCGGTCGGTAAATCGCTCGGCGAACTGAGTTCGGTCGCGGTGGCGCGGCAGTGAATGCAGCGCAGGTTGCAGCCTTTGGTGACCTCCCAGAAAATAAGGCGGGGTTTGAATTCGGCCTTCGCGGAATGCTGCGGCTGCTCGGATGGCGCGCTCACCATGCCGTTCTCTTCTTTCCTGTTTTCCAGCTCTCTGTTTTCAAGCTTCTTGTCTTCAACGACGTTCGTTTCTTCAAGAACCCTCATGGAGATGACCTCACCCTGAGTGGAAGATTAGGGGAGACGTGAACTTGAGGCCGTGACAAGTATCACGGGCGATTGTGATGAATATCACAACCCGCAAGTCCTTAAGAAAACGGCTCTTACCGGCAGATGCCATCCTGGGCGGAGCGGGGTAAGCAACCGACTCCCGGGCGGGCGTTCTTTGGTTTGAAAGTCAACGAGTGTATTGGCGATTTTACGCCAACGATCCAGACCGCGCTGCGCTAGACTCTTTTCAGACGTGGAGATTGTCGTCCAAATCGTGCGGTTCGTAGATGACCACCAGCCCGGTTGGGTGGAGTGTGAATTCATAGATGCGGAAGGACGCAAACACAGGTTTGTTGACAAGGGTCCCATCTTTAGTGCTGAGGACCTTGATGCTAGTACATATCCC
>JBAQJU010000335.1:0-75834 GCA_049300475.1 Terriglobales bacterium
CGCGAATCCCCTCGCTCCGCTCAGGATGACAGGGTGCGTGAAGCAAAACCGTAATGCCAACGATCAGGGCACGATCCGAAATGGACGCTTGCGAGCGGAGCGATATACGCCAAAATCCCGGCGGTCAAGAGTGAAGATGGTATCGATCCCTTCCCGATCCGCCAGGTAAACCAGCGCGGCGTCCGCCAACTGAGGACGGATGTCCTGGTAGTCCTTCATTACTCCCGCAATCGCGCTGGCCTCCGAGCCAGCGAGGGGAAGCAACTCCAGAAAGCCTCCGGGCTGCTCCGAAAAGCAGCTTCTTAGAAGTTGCTGGACGGCTTGCGGATGCGAACGCAACAGCCACACGGCTTCGGTGATTACGGGCCAGCAGGACAATAAAGGGCCGGGCAGTTGATGAAGGGCTTTGACGCAAGCGGCGTGGTATTCGTCCACGCGGGAGAGAATGGCGACGAGCGGGCCGGTGTCCACCAGCACGCGGCGCTTCATTTCGACTTCCCGAAGCCTTCAAAATAACGGGGATTGGTGCTGAGGTCCCTGGGCGGAGACTTTCGGCCCTTCCCGACGCATCCGATCAATCCAGCCTCTTCGGCTAGATCATAAGCGGGCCGGGCTTCGGTGGGCTGTCCGAGATATGTCTCCAGAGCTTCGCGGACGAGTTCCGATTCTGGCTGCCCTCTCATCCGCGAGCGGTAGCGCAGGCGTTGTCCCAGGGTTTCTGGAATGCGGATTGTGATTCGGTCGGACGCCATGTCAGACATTATAGCATGCATGTCTGACGCGCACGGACGTGCGTGCAATACCGCTTACTTCTCCAGCAAACTCAAAACGTCCAGAGGTTCCGGACGCTCTGTGTAATCCTCATTCGCCGAAGCAAACAGAATCGTCCCATCGCGCTCGACAACATACGTTGCTGGAATCGGCAATTCCCAACTCGCGTCGCCATTGGCGAAGGGAAGATTCACAAAGGTGCTGCGATAAAGTCCTTGCTGCTCGTCGGGAGTGCGATACACCAGCCCAAACTTACGCGCGACGTCGTTATGCGCATCTACGAGGATAGGAAAGGCCAGTTTGTGCTGATCGCGCATGAAGTAAGCCTGCTTCTCGGTCTGCGGAGAAATTGCCACCAGCGACGCTCCTGCAGCGCCAATCTGCGAAGCAACGTAGTTCATCGCCTCCATCTGGCCCACGCAAAATGGACACCATCGCCCGCGGATGAAGCACACGACCAGCCTTTCCTTCGCCAACAGATCGGTGGACGAAACGCGCTTGCCGTTATGGTCGCAAAGTTCGAACGCCGGAATTTGCGCGCCCACTCCCAGCGCTTTCGCAGCCACTTCCTGAGCCTTCAGTCCAGCAACCGTTCGAGCATGGACCGCGAGCACGTCCGCAGGAACATACTTGGCAATTGTCGCCTTGCGCTCGGCAAAGATCTGCCGCAGCGAACGAGTATCGTCATACGATCCGGATTCCTCGAGCGAGCGCCATTTCATGCGGCTCTTCTCATGTAGTTCTCTGCTTCCCGGCAAATGCCTTTACCAATGTCTTTCCCAGTCCTTGTTCCTGCAGGATCTGTCGTAAGCGCTGGACACGCCGCAGCATCAGCGAACCCGGCAACTCCGGAAAGGTTCCAATCCGGCGCGCCTTGCGTTGTCCCACCAGTCTGCCCGTCAACTCTTGGTCATAGACGCGGCCGGCGATGTAGACGCGAGGCCGCTCGCATTCAAGGCGGCCATCGCCTGGCTCAGTTGCTTCGCGTCAAACTGGTACTCAATATGGCCGTGAAGAAGTTTGACCGGACCATTCAGATATCCCTGACCGCGGAATTTGCAGTTGTATTCCCGAGGCAGTGTCGCCATGCGCGCATCACTCTCGTAGATCGCCGCGCGAAAGAACGGCTGGTCGTTCATTTGCTGAGCGACAATTGGCTGACCGGCGTTCTGCCGGAGATAGTCCGCGTATAACGCCTCCCACTTTTTCAGCACGCCATCCATCTGCGGAGAACGCTTGAACAGCAAGATTCCAGTGTTGAACTCGGGAAAGCTGGCTGGAATATCGGGTCGTGGATAGTGATGGAACCAATCCGTGTCGAGATATTCCTCATGCGTCGCCGCGCAGTCAAAGCGATCGAGCAGATCGAACATCTCGGGAAACGACTTCACCACGTAGATATCGGCATCGATAAACAACGTCCGGTCATAAGGAGACTCGCGCATCAGGCGCGTCTTGTCGTAGAAACCATTGCCAGTAGGCGCGACTGGGATCACCCGGTCGATCAGCGGGCTGCTCACCGGAAACTGCGATAGGAACGTGACCGGCAAGTCCGGCATGGCGCGCTTTACGGTCGCAAGCGACTCGAGCGCAAGCGGCAGATAGCGCGCGTTCTGCGTGAGGATATAGATGGCGCCCGTCGTCATGCGAGCGCTCCGTTACATGCCCGGGAACTTCATCCCGGCCATTCTGCGCGCGAAGCTTGGCTTGCCCATCTGCTTGAACATCTTCTTCATCTGTGCATATTGGCGAAGCAGGTTGTTGACCTCCTGAACCGACGTGCCGGAGCCGCGCGCGATGCGCTTGCGCCGGCTGCCGTTAATGGCCTCGTGATGGTTGCGTTCGTATCCAGTCATCGAGTTGATGATGGCCTCAACGCGGTTGATCTGTTTCTCGTCGACTTTATCTGCCGCCTTTTGCAAGCCCTGGAACGCGCCAATCGAAGGCAGCATGCCGATCAGGCTCTGCATCGATCCCATCTTGCGAACCTGTCTTAGCTGGTCGCGGAAGTCTTCGAGCGAAAATCCATCGCCGGAGAGCGCTTTGGTGGCCAGTTCCTGCGCTTTTTTCTTGTCGATCTGCGACTCCGCTTTCTCGATCAGCGAGAGGATGTCACCCATGCCGAGGATGCGCGAAACGATGCGATCGGGATGAAAGGGTTCAAGCGCGTCGTACTTTTCGCCGATGCCGATGAACTTGATGGGCTGACCGGTGACCTGCCGAATCGAGAGCGCCGCGCCACCGCGCGCATCGCCGTCCATCTTAGTGAGGACGACGCCGGTCAGCGTGAGCTTCTTATGGAACTCGTCGGCCGATTTCACCGCGTCCTGACCCGTCATCGAGTCAGCGACGAACAGAATCTCCTGCGGATTGAGCAGCTTTTTGAGCGACTGCATCTCTTCCATGAGTTGATCGTCGATGTGGAGACGGCCTGCCGTGTCGACGATCAGAACGTCACATCCGGTGTTGATGGCTTCCTTACGCGCTTCCTTGGCAAGCCGCTCAACCGTTGCCGTGTTCGCCTCGCCAACTTCGCCTTCGTAGAGATTGGCTTTGATTGCTGCCGCGACCACTTTTAGCTGTTCGCGGGCCGCCGGACGGTAGACGTCAACGGAAACGAGCAGCGGGCGGTGGCCTCCATTCTTGAGCCAATTGGCGAGCTTGCCTGAGGTAGTCGTCTTGCCGGAGCCCTGCAGACCCGCCATCAGGACAACGGTTGGGGGTTGCGAGGCAAACTTCAGCTTGGCCGTGTCTTTGCCAAGCGTTTCGACCAGTTCATCGCGGACGATCTTGATGACCTGTTCGCCGGGCGAGAGCGCGGTCAGGACCTCCTGGCCGACCGCCTTCGCCTGGATGCGGTCAATCAGGTCTTTGACCACTTTGAAGTTGACGTCGGCCTCAAGCAGCGCCAGACGAATTTCTTTCAGCGCCTCGGCAATGTTTTCTTCGGTGAGGACGGCCTGCCCGCGAAGAGACTTGAAAGCGCGTTGGAGTTTTTCCTGTAAGTTCTCAAACATAGGGGTAAGCGTTCATTTTACCAGCCTGTCTCGCCGGACCTATGCGTGGGCGGTAAGGCTTGGCCTATTCGCTCGAACTGCGAGCAGTACAGTATTGTTTAAGCCAGAGGAAATTCTTGCCAGCACGCTTTGCTGCCATTCTTCCAGTTGTCCTGATTTGCGTTTGCCTCCAGACGAGCCTTGCGCGCGCGCAACAGAATTCCGAGCCTCCGGTCATTACTTCTTCTGCGACAGCAATCGTCGGAAAAGTCAATGTTAGCCCGCGAACGAATGGACTTGTAATTGATATCGCACTCAGCGCGCCGGTAGCGCCCACGACGGACCGGCTGGCGAATCCTGAGCGTCTGGTCTTCGATTTTCCTGGATGTGAACTTCAAGGAGGAAATCGGCACATCCCGGTCAACAACGGACCAGTGCGCGATCTGCGATTGTCACAGTTCAGTCTTCATCCGCCGGTGGCCCGCATTGTGGTTGATTCGAAAGTACCAGTGGATTTCGTTGTGAAACCCGCCGGAAACAAAGTTGTGATTGAGATTACATTTCCGAACGCAGCGTCCGGTCTGGCCGCTTCACTATCGCAATCGCCGCCGGTGGAAAAAAAACATACCGCACCCGCTGGCGAGGCCAAGAAGCAAACCGCGACGGCGATCGCCGGCTCCGCCGCGCACTCGCGAGTCAGCGCCTACAGCCTGCAGGCAAAAGCCAAAGCCCTGAACATTGCAGATCTGCAGCCCCTGGAGGACAAGGCGGAAGCAGGCGATCCTGAGGCCGAAACCACGCTTGGGCTCGCCTATCATGACGGAGTCTTGCTGAACAGAAATGACGTGGAGGCGCTCCGCTTGCTCCATAAGGCCGCGGACCAGCGATTCATGGCAGCCGAGGAGTCTCTGGGGATTTTCTCGGAAACTGGAATTGGCATGGAGCGGCCCTCGCCGGACGAAGCGCTCGAATGGTACAAGAAGGCCGTGCGGCACGGCTCCCTGGACGCAGCCACGAACATAGGGTTGATGTATGCCGAAGGCAGGCGTATCCCGAAGAATGCGGCCGAGGCTGTCACCTGGCTTCGTCAGGCTGCCGAGGGTGGCGACGCGGTCGCTCAATACAATCTCGCGCTGATTTATGAGCGAGGCAATGGCATCCCCAAAGACGAAAAGAAATCGATTCGATGGCTTACCGCGGCTGCGGAACAGAATGTCGTCCCGGCACTCTTGGATCTTGCGGATTCTTACATGCATCCTCCGGCTTCCACAAGCGCCGATGTCGACCGCGCCATCCCTTACTACAAAAAGGCCGCGGAGCTAGGCAGCGCCCGCGCACAGGCGGTTCTGGGAACGATTTATGCCAAAGGATTGCGGGGCCAGCCCGATTATGAGCAGTCAGTGAAGTGGTATCGGATGGCGGCAGATCAGGGAGAACGAGAGGGCGAGTGTGGACTGGCAATTCGATATGCGCTGGGTCAGGGGGTTGCAATCGACCTGCAGGAGGCACGACGCTTGTTCATGGCTGCCGCCGACCAGGGACAGCGGGAAGCACAATACGACCTGGCAATTATGTGTGAGGAAGGAAAGGGCGGCCCTGCGGATCGCGCCCTTGCCGAACATTACTACCAGTTAGCCTCCGAGCTAGGTGGAACTAAGGCCCAATTTCGGCTGGGACGATTGCTGGCGAGCAACGAAGGATCTCGGGGCGACCGGGTGTCCGCATACAAGTGGTTGATGCTGGCGCAGGATTCGGTCAAGGAGAGCGCCGCAGCCCTGAACGATCTAAGGAAGTCCATGAACGCGGAAGAAATCACCGAAGCCGAACACGAGGTAGATGCGTGGCGGCTTGCGCACCAGCCAACGCAACGGTGAACGATGAAAGGCCCTGCCTCCGTCCCTTCGGAATAGACGCCGCATGGTGTTCGCGCGCGCACTTCAAATGTTTTCGACCCGGCAGAGATCGGGGCTCTCCTTCATACCGCATAATGGGTTACTGGGTGCTGACTCTTGCAGAATTTCACAGCCACTGACGTCGCTGTGCTGGCGCTGGAACTGGTCCCGGCTGTGGCGTTTGGTCTTGCCGGTGAGCGCGTGGCGCGGACCGCCGAGCGTTGGCCGCAAATGCTGCGCATCGTCTTGCCGGTGCTCTGCGCTCTGCCCTACGTTCTAATTTCTATCTCGCACCAGATGTTTCTTTGGAGATGGCTTGCCTTCTATGCCGTGCTGCCGATCGCCATCGCGTGGCTGCTTGCTCGGGCGGCGGCAGCCGACCCGGAACAACACGGCAACTGGCGCGATGCGATCATTCTGCTCGTGCTCGGCTTAGCCGTGGATTTGCGCTGGCTCGAAGGGCTGTGGCCGCGCGGGCTCGCCGGTCTGGGCAAACTGCTGCTTGTGGATACCGCGCTATATGGGTTCGTGGTGATCCGGCAACTCCGCGGCGCCGGATTCGACTTCCACTCTCGCTGGAGCGATTGGAAAACGGGGCTGCGCGAGCTGGCTTTCTTTGCGCCGCTGGTGATTGGGCTTGGCCTGGCATTGGGATTTCTACATCCGCATGCGAACACGCTCCGACCTTCGACGATTTTGACGTGGGTCAACATTTTTATTTTTGTTGCCGTACCCGAGGAACTCTTTTTTCGCGCGTGGGTGCAGAATCTGCTCGAAAAGCGCCTCGGGTTTTGGCTCGATTCCCGGGTTGGCGCGCGCGCGCCCCGTTTAGCGCGAATGGTGGCACTGGCGATTACGAGCATCCTGTTCGGGCTCTCGCACTTCAATAAACGATCGACGCACTTCAACTGGCGCTATGTGATCCTGGCAACCATCGCCGGAATCTTCTATGGCCGCGCCTGGCGCCAGGACCGCCGAGTACCAGCATCCGCCATCACACACGCCAGTGTGGATACCATTTGGTCGTGGTGGTTCTAAAGCGGCGCGAGTTTCTTGTTGCCATCCGGTAAGGCTCCAGAGGGAATTGCTTGCCTGTCATCAACCAACTCCAGCATCTGCGCCATGAAATGCAGGAGCCGGAGATTGTCTGCCAAGGTCGGTTTGCCGTCCATTGAAGCGTGGCTGATTGCGGGACTGATGAGCGCAGCCTTCAAAGACGCGGAAGGTACATCTTGTTTTAGCCAAAGCAGCTCCGACGGCGGAATCACGTTATCCGCAGATCCGTGCAGGAGCAGCACCGGAACATGCAGCGACTGCAAACGCCTGTGAGGAGAAACGGCTGCCATCTCCGCACGGTGAGCGGCGATGACCTGCTCCATCTCGCCCGCGAGCGGTTCCAGATGGTGGGTGTAGAGCAACTCCATTTTTGCGCGCGAGGGCGGGCTCAGCCGTTCGGCGACTTTTCGCGATTCGTCGACCTTCTCCCAGAGCAACAGGCGGAGACCTTCGTGGGCGGTAGCAACATCGGCGGGTGGAAAGAAATCCTCGAGGTGGGAATAGATCAGGACCAGCGGCCCGTACGGATGCGCCTCCATGTGCAGCATGGTGCCGTCCGGGCGGGCGATCTGGTTGGTGACGAAGAATTGCGACACGCGTTCGAGATCGTCATGCGCTCCGACCGAGACCACGAAACGAATATAAGGCTCGAAACGCGGGTCGGAAGCAGCGAGCAGCGACAAGCCTCCTCCGAAGCTGATGCCAAGCACGCCGACCTTTTGGCCAAGCGTTTCGGAAAAGCTGCGGGCGGAGTATCCGATGAGAGCGATGGAAGCGCTTTCGACATGATAATCGGCGAGCGAGAGCAACTCTGGTGTGAGGACGCGAATGCCGCTTGCCGACATGGCCCGCGCAAACGCGACAAGGCGCGGCTCGTCGATACCAAGATGATGCACGCCGTGCACGATCACCATGGCGGGGGCCTTGGCAACGCCCTTGGGAGTGTAGAGACGCGCACGGATCGGACCAGCGGGGGTGGCTATCTCCGTCAACGATTCTTCGATGGCGTATGTGTGAATGGCGCCGATGATGCCCGCATGTTGCGGATTTTCCATCCGCAACAACAACCCGGCGGCGCGAAGATAGGTGAAGCACGGGCGAGCGAGAGCCAGGAAAATTAATAGGGCCAGGAAAACCGCGAGGATAGTCGCGAGCCGGCGATGCCGCCGTTGGATATCGGGAGTCGTATCTTCGCAGTTTACTACCTGGGGAGTTCAGATGTTCAAAGCCCAGGTATGCCGGACTTTTTGGCTAGGGAACTACCTTGAACACCGCGCCGTTGCTATGGTGGCCGCCCCGGAAGCTTGTGCCATACAGGTTGCCGCTCTTGTCCAGTACCAATCCGGCCATAGGATAATAGCCATCTTTCTGGCTCTTGACGAAGCTGTACAGAGTTGGCACCGTGCCGCTCACTGTGATTTCATACACGCCGCCTACCTTGTTCGTGCCACCGTATTTGGTCGTGCCATAGAGATTGCCCGGGGAATCCATCACTAATCCTCCGTAGGCTTGATCCCCAGTAGGAAAGACATAGAGGACTGTCTCCTTGCCGCTGGCAGAGATCTCAAAAGCAATGCTCGCCCCCTTGCTCCCTCCCACGGTCGTGCCGTAGAGATTGCCCGCCGCGTCGCGGATCAAAGAAGCGTTTGCATAAGCGCCGTCCTGACCGCTTGTACCTGTGAAGCTGTGGAGCACGGTCTCCGTGCCGCTCGCGGTAATCTGAAATACCGTGCCCAAACCCGCCGTGCCGCCGTTGTAGGTTGTGCCATACAGATTGCCGATCGAATCCCGCACCAGGCCTGCGTAAGGGACCTTGCCGTCCGCCCCATGGCCGAAGGAATGCCAGACCGTCTCAGCGCCGCTCGGAGTGAGCTCAAAGACGGTTCCGCCGTGGTAAGCGCCCCCAGAACGGGTTGTGCCATACAGGTTGCCCTCGGAATCGAGCACCAGTCCTCCGTACGGGATGCCTCCATCTGGTCCGCCTGTGAAGCTGTAGAGCACCGTTTCTGTTCCCGCCGGGGTCACCTCAAATACCGTGCCCACGCCGTGAGCGCCACCGGAAGAGGTGGTGCCATAAAGATTGCCGTTTGAATCCATCACCAGGCCGGCCTCGGGAAGAGCTCCGTCCATCGAATTCGCCGGGAAGCTGTGCAACACGGTCTCCGCGCCGCTGGGAGTGATCTTGAACACCGTGCCAAAGCGGTTGGCGCCGCCATCCTGGGTTGTGCCGTAGAGATTCTCCTTAGAATCCAGCACCAGGGGCGCGACCGGACTGGCCCCGTCGGGTGAGGGGGCGAAACTGTAGAACAACGTCTCCGATTGCGCGTGCGCTGGAGTGGCCGCGCTCGACAACAACACGCAAAACACGAAAAGCGCTGGTGCAAGGGACAAGACAATCTTTCTCCAAAAATTCCTGCAGAAATTTCCGCAGAAATCGGAGATGTTTCTACCGTGGACATTTGTACTTGTCGTTGGGGGATTCACAGGGTCTTCTCCTTGTAGGGTTGGCTGCAGATTCCTTTGTGACAGGTTTCGGGAACTGCTCGTGAGGTGCTGGTCGAATACAGTCCGCGACAACCGTTTCCGCTCTCTCGATGCAACCGGGAGTTCCCAGGGATAGAGCGAAAATATCGCCCATCCTAACACAGGAAGTGGGGCCAATCCACCGCTAAACGCGCCGGATAGCCCGTCTGACAAGGAGTTTGGCAGGGTCCCTACATCACCTCGTTGCGCTTTCGCAAGAAGGCCGGCACGTCGAGATCTTCGCATTGATAGGTTGGACCACTGGATTGCAGTCCATCGAACGAAATGACATCGGCGGGCGATGCGCTGAAGACTGGAGGCGCCGGCGCGGACTCCATGAAAGCGGCGGGCGTGCGATTGGGTTCGAAGGCAGGTTCGGGTTCGAATACGGGCTCACGTTCGGCGGTGGGTTGCGCTGCCGTCTCGTCATCATGCGCTGTCGCCTGGAGTTGGTCGCGCTGGCGTGAGTCATCGCGAGAGACTACTTCGGCGACATCATCGGTATCATGGTGCGAAATGCGGCGCGAGACCTCCCTGGACATAATGACTGGATCGAAGGTCTCGTGCTGGCGCGGGCGACGCATCTCGGATTCGCGGAACCCGGTCGCGATGACGGTGATCTTCACCGCATCTTTCATCTTCTCGTCGAGCACGGCGCCGAAGATGATGTTGGCGTCCTCGTGCGCTGCGCCTTGAATGATCGTGCAGGCTTGCTGCACTTCCGCCAGCTTCAGCGAACTGGAACCGGTGATGTTGATGAGAATGCCGCGCGCTCCGTCAATGGCTCCGGCTTCAAGCAATGGTGAGGCAATGGCGCGCTGCGCGGCCTCGACGGTGCGGTGCTCGCCAGCGGCGGTGGCCGTGCCCATGACCGCGTAACCCATGCCGGCCATAATCGCTTTCACGTCGGCGAAGTCGCGGTTGATGATGCCGGGAATCGTGATGATGTCGGAGATGCCCTGCACGCCCTGGCGGAGAATATCGTCGGCGATGCGGAAAGACTCGAAGAAGCCGGCGTTTTCGGCGACCGCCAGCAGCTTTTCGTTGGGGATAACGATGGTGGTGTCGACCGACTCCATGAGTTCGGAGATGCCACGCTCGGCTTGCTGCATGCGGCGTTTGCCTTCGAAGGCGAAGGGCTTGGTGACCACGGCCACCGTGAGCGCGCCCATCTCGCTGGCGAGCGAAGCGATGATCGGCGCAGCGCCCGTGCCCGTGCCTCCGCCGAGGCCAGCGGTGACGAAGATCATGTCGGCGCCTTCGAGGGCTTCGATGATCTTGTCGGAATCTTCGAGCGCGGCTTTGCGTCCGATTTCGGGATTCGCGCCCGCGCCGAGGCCGTTGGTCAGCTTGACGCCGAGCTGAATCTTGATGGCGGCGCGCGACATGCGCAGAGCCTGCAGGTCGGTATTGGCCACGATGAATTCGATGTGCTCCATGCCGGAGTCGATCATGCGGTTGACCGCGTTGTTGCCGCCGCCGCCGACACCGATGACCTTGATGCGGGCGTCGTTGCGGGCTTCTTCGTTAAAGCAGATGCGGAGTCCGTTGTCTTCGATCATGAAACACCTCGTCGTTCGTCGTTGGCTGTTCGTCGTTCGCTATTCGCGTCAAGCTCCTAGCTGTTAGTTCTTAGCAAAATCCTGTGCCGGCTTTCGCCGGCGTTACCTCTCAAAACTCTCGCCCCGCTCTGCTCGCTACGCGGACAGGAGTGTCCGCGCTGCACGATCATGCGCCCTTTTTCGCGAACAACGCTTTCATCCTCGACCCGAAACCTGGTTCTTGCAGGCCTCTGGCTAATCGTGCCCGGTGTCCGTAATAGACCATGCCGAGCGTGGTTGCGAATTCGGGCTCGGCTAGCAACGACGGCATCTTTGCCATGGGCGTCGGCCACGCCAGACGCGCAGCTTTGCGCAAAATCGATTCCGCGACATCGAGGATGCCGGGAAGGCGCGATGCGCCTCCGCTGAGGACAAATCCTGCAACGCAGTGGTTAAGAACGCCTGCCTGGCGCAGGTTTTCGCGCATCAACTCGAAGAGTTCGCGGGCGCGCGGGCCCAGAATCTCGCCTGTCATTCGCTGGGACATCATCCGGGACGGACGATCCCCAACCGAAGGGACTTCGACTTCGTTTCCTTCGGGAATCAGCGTGGGCACGGCATTGCCGAAGGTTTTCTTCAGCATTTCCGCGTCGGCGAGGCCGGTGCACATGCCGACCGACAGATCGCTGGTGAAGTGGTCGCCGCCAATCGGGATGACCGCGGTATGCGCGACCGCGCCTTGCTGAAACACAATCAGGTCGCAGGAGCCCGCGCCGAGATCGGCGAGGCAGACTCCAAGTTCGCGCTCGTCGGAACGCAGCACCGAATCGGCACAAGCCAGCGGCTCAAAGATGGTGTCGTCGACGTGCACAGCAGCCTTGTTTACGGCGGTCACCAGATTTTGAGTTGCGCTCGAGGACGCGGTAACGATATGCACGCGAACTTCCAGGCGCGTGGCCATCATCCCATTGGGATCCTGCACGCCGGGTTGATCGTCGAGAATAAATTCCTGGGGCAGCAGATGGAGGATCTCGCGGTCCGCCGGCAACGGCACGGTGCGCGCCTTGTCGACGGCCTGGCGAATTTCTTCCCGGCCAATTTCGCGCGCGCGCGCGCCAAAACTGATGCCACCATGACTGTTCATGCCGCGGATGTGCGCGCCGGCAATGCCGATGATGGCGTGCTCGATTGGAATCCCGGCGACGTCTTCAGCGAGTTCGACGGCCTTTTGAATGCTGCTGACCGCCTTGTCGAGTTCGGTGATGATTCCCTTGCGCAGGCCGCGCGATTGGCTGATGCCATGTCCGCGATAGCGCAGGCCGGTGTCACTTAGCTCGGCGACCAGCACGCTGGTCTTGGCGCTGCCTACGTCAATGGCGGTAATGAAATTGGGCTCGCGGCTGGCCATGATGATGATCGCTAGTTCTGCGGAGTCTCCTTTGGAATTGCTGGGCTCGGCTTTTTCAGGCCTGCAGCTGCAGACGAAACGGGCGCTGGTGTTGGCGTCCTGTTGGCGGTCGAGACAACGGTTGTTGCCGGACCGGACGCTGCCCGCTTCGGACTTGCCGAATCCGGAAAGGGTTTGCCGGGCGCTGTCTTGCCAGGCGCGGTCTTGCCTGGCATTGTCTTGCGATCTGCAGGAGCCTTGCCGGGCGTATTCGGCGCAATCGCGTGCAATGCCGCTGAGTTTCGGGACGCCACCGTCTTCACCCTTGCTCGCGCTTTCGGCTTCGGCCGTACATGATGCGCAGCCGCCTTAGAGGCCGTTTTCCCGACTGCCTTCACACCGGCCCTTGCATCGGATTTCACACCAGTCTTCGACTCGGCCCTAGTATCTGCCATCGATTCAGCATTCGCGCCGGCCTTCGATTCAGACTTCGCGGATCCAGATTTCGGCGCGACTTTCGACGTAGCCTCTCCTGGCTTCGTCGCCGGAGCAGGCGGCGCGGAATGATTTATAAACTTCTCGTAATTCACGATGGCGGCGTTTCTGACGCCCGCGGCCAGTGCCGCTTTGGCGGCCGCGTGCGTGAGCGCGGGCTGTCGAGCCAACCCCTCCAGATCGGGATTCACGATGATTTGTCCGTCGTAGCGCAAATCGACCGAGTCAAGTTTTGCGAACTGCTGCCGCCAGGCTTGCACGTGAGTCACGTAAATTCGGTATCGCTGCAGATAATTCGCGGAGCCGAGATGCACGAGCACTTCGCCCTCGGGATCGGCGGTCAGCACTTTCACGTCCTCGGTATCGGTGAGGTCGACTTCGCTCATCTCCTGCGAGTAACGGGCTCCGCTCGAATCGAGTTGTTGCATGAGTTCGTTGTAATTCTTCATCCGCGCCGCACGTGCCGAAAGCGCTTCGCCCGCATTCATGCCGGTAATCACGGGGAAGGAATATTTATGCTTGCCTCCGGGCGCGAGCTCCATCAGGTTGCCGCCGGCGTCGATCAGTGAGATGTGCGAGCCGATGCGGGCGAAGGCGACGGGTGTGCGTTCATGAATCTCGATGCGCAGCCGATTCGGGACAAAGCGCATCACGCTGGCCGATTCCACCCACGGAATCTGCTCGAGCTGCTGTTTGCGCTGGAAAAGCGGGACGAAAAAGATATTGCGGCCGATGTCGCCACCGAGCACTTCCATAATTTGCGCGTGCGAGACGTGCGCCGAGCCCGAGACCTCAATCTGATCGCTGGAATCGATGCGAAAACGCCAGGAATGTTTCCCGTAGCGAAAGAGAGCCGCGCCGGACGCGCCGGCAATCGCCAGTACGAAGAGCGCCAGCAAGATCCACTTCAGCTGTTGCGCAGTCTTTTTCGGGAGCGATCCACGCCGGGCGGAGACGCGCTTTTGCCCCCGCAGGAAGGGAGATTCCTGCTCCGCTTCGAGATCGACCAGGCGCGCATCGTCGAATCTCTCGCGATCAGAAGCATCGCGCTCGAATGTCTCACGCGTGGAAGGGTCGTGTTCGGAAGCGTCGTACCGGGACGACCCGCGCGGGAGCGGATACAATTCTTCCTGCACGGCGGTGGAACTTGATTTCCGCGCCACTCGTTCGAGTCAGTTGTCGACAGAAAACCGCTGAGCAAAATTACTATAGCTGTTTTTTGAGGAACGAGACAGTGCAAAATCGAGTGCGCGCCCCAAGAATCATGGAACGAATCTTAATTTGTTATCGGACAAATCGGCCATGGAGTCCAAGGCGACGCGAATCCCAGATTGGGCGCAGGTTTCAGGGTCGACCACCATCCCACGGTCACCTGCAAGGTCACGAACTCGGACTTGCACGCGATTGCTGAAACGCATTTCTTTTCGGGAGCGTTGCAGTTCGGCCCGCGGTAATTCGATTTGGGCGCGGACCATCTCCTTCTGAGCGCGGATCATCTCTTTTTGACCGAGAACCTGCTCCCGGATGCGATCACGAAACAGATCGGTTCGCTTGAGAGCCTCTTCCCGCATTCCCTCGGCCTGATCTTCCGCCACTTGTCGCGCATCGGCTAGTTGCCTTGCATCGGCGAGCAAATCGCCAGCCGGGCCCGCGGGGCGTCCGACGATCAGCCTCGCCATGGCGAAGGTTCTCTGTGCACCGGTGGCAAGCCGGCAAAACCTGGAACTGCCGCACGAAGCCAGGCGATGGAGGACAGGAAACGCCCCTCGCTGATACTCACTGGTGAATGCGAAGGCTAGAAGTCCGAGGGCGAACCAGTACGTAGCTTTTTGGCTATTCATGGAAACTCACCGTCAGAACATTGGACGAGGGGCGGGACAAAAGGTCAACAAGACAAAGTGAAGCGACCAGGCTCTGATGGCCTTGCCAGGGTACAAGAAAGTTGAGTGCAAAGTTGAATGCGAAGGACGCGGATGCGCCCGGGTGGTGACTTTGTGTCAATTACGAAACGCCTGCCATCCGAGACTTGGACGCAAAGAGCGCGAGTGGCGTAGAATTGCCGCGCTTTGTGTCCTACACGATTTACCGGATTTTTATGGGGACTGCGATGTAGTAACGTGCGTGCCCGCGCTCAGAAGGTAGGCCCTTATTTAAACTAAAAAGGGGAAAGGCACACTATGAAGCTCGTAAACCTCGCTTACTGTAGTGTAGTCGTAGTCGCGCTGATCCTGGCGACGGGCATTTGGAAACCAATGACAAATGCGCTCGCCAACAACAATAGTGCCGTTAGCACCGGAGTACCGCATTTCCGAGTCGATCCGAATTGGCCAAAACCACTTCCGGCTCCAGTTGGCACGGATGGCATCGCACACACCTGGGTGCAGGGAGAAGTAGCGGGAACCTGCATCGATGCGGACGATAACGTATTCACAGTAAACCGCGCGTGGGAGGTCGGAGTGAGCATTGCCGGCGTCACGCAAGGAAACGAATCGGGAATGATCGTCGGTCAGGACGCCTCCGCCTCGGCGATTCCTGCGCCGGTGATTCTGGAATTTAATTCGGCGGGCAAGGTCGTGAACGGCTTTGGCAACGCCGCGCTCACGCAGTCAGGTTCCACGTATGGCGGCAGCGTATACATGCCTTACGGCTCCCATGGCTGCTTCGTGGATTACCAAGGCAACATCTGGACGGCCGGCAACGGTGACGGCATCGTTCAGAAATACGCGCACGATGGCGGCAACGGAGTCGCGCTGATGCAAATCGGGACGAAGGGCGTATGCGACGGACCGGCGAACAACAGCACGGTTGGCGGCACCGTCGTCTATTCCACTTGTGGCGAAGCTAACGACTTTAACAGCAGTCACACGCTGCTGAACGAGCCGGCGGACGTCACGGTCGATCCCAAGAACGATCCGGTCACCGGACAGCCGGGCGATATTTATATTGCCGACGGCTACGGAAATCACCGAATCGTGGTCTTCGACGCGAATGGCAACTACCTTCGCCAGTTCGGCACGAAGTGCACGTCGACGCCGTGTCCGGGTGGCACATTCGGAGCGACGGGTGGCGGCCATCCGCACTGCGTGGTGCTGGGCAAGGACAATCTGGTGTACACCTGCGACCGTCCCAACAGCCGTATTGAAGTCTGGGACAAGATGGGCAATTACCTCCATTCGATCTCGGTGGGCGATGCGCCGGGCGCAACCGCGGGCGATCAGGCCGCGATCCTGAAGGCGGGCACACGGGCTTGTGACATGGACTTCTGGCCCAACATCGATTATCTGGGGGACAAGGGTCCGCAAAGCCAGAAATACATCATCGACGTAGACTTGGGGAATGACAACGCCTGGGTTCTGGACAGGGAGAAAGGAGACATCCTGGGCGCGCTCGGCGCCTGCGGGATTGCTCCATGTCCAGGCCACAATGCCGGTCACTTTGG
This sequence comes from Terriglobales bacterium, assembly GCA_049300475.1. Taxonomy (GTDB): domain Bacteria; phylum Acidobacteriota; class Terriglobia; order Terriglobales; family Acidobacteriaceae; genus Acidiflorens. The sequence continues at coordinate 16,101 of JBAQJU010000335.1, forward strand.
CTTCTCGCACACCGGCGCGGTGGACTCTCAAGGGAACGTGTACGTTGCGGAAACCATCACGGGCAGGCGCATCCAGAAATTCGTTCCAGTGAATTGATGGACAGCGATCCAACACAGAGGTAGCTATCGGATAGCGGCCGGGAAGAAAAACTCTTGTGGTGACGGGGCTCCGCCCCGTTCAGCGGGGCAAAGCCCCGCCACCACACAAGTGGGCCCCCGACCGCCGTCCGTGGCTAGTGGAGGTTTCCCGATGTCTCGGCGTGTAGTGCTTTTCATTATTCCTATTTTTCTTGTTGCATCCTTTTCCTTGCCTGCCGTGGCGCATGATGTGCCACTGAATACGGCGGTGAATGCATTCGTTAAGATGGAGCCGCACGAGGCGCATCTCGTGATTCGTGTGCCCGTCGACCTGCTGCATTCGGTGCAATTTCCGATGAATGGAAATCTGTATGACCTCGCGGCCTCGGGGCCGGGGACCGAAATCGCGCTGCGGGGCATCGCTCAAGGGATCGACATCCGGGAGAATGGCGTGCGGCTTGGGGCTACCAGCGCGATGGGGCGCTTTGATCTGCCTTCGGACCGCTCGTTTGAGGACTACGATCGGGCGGCGGCGCATGTGGCGGAACCCGTCGACCCGCACACCGGAATTTATTTCGATCAGGGATATCTGGATGCGCATTTCATTTATCCGATCCGCTCGGCCAGTTCTGTTTTCACAATCCAGACAACGCTTGCGGGAGATTTGAAAGATCTGGTGAAGCTTACCGTTCGCTTTGAGCCGATGGAGGGCTCGTCGCGCGCGTTCATCATTACTTCGAATAGCGGGCAGGTTCCGCTGGATCCGACGTGGCTTCAGGCTTCGAGAGGTTTCGTGGTTCTGGGAGTGGAACATATTCTGAGCGGCATCGATCACCTGCTTTTTCTCTTGTGCCTGATTATTCCGTTTCGGAAGATTCGCGGGCTGATCCCCGTGATTACGGCGTTTACGCTGGGACATTCGGTGACGCTGCTTGGGTCGGCTTTTAATCTGGCACCGAGCGGGGCGTGGTTTCCTCCGTTCGTGGAGACGGCGATTGCGGCTTCGATTCTTTACATGGCGCTGGAAAATATTGTGGGCGCAAATTTGCATCGTCGATGGATCATCGCTGGACTTTTCGGGCTGGTCCACGGATTCGGTTTCTCCTATGCGCTGAAAGACCAACTGCAATTTGCCGGGTCGCACCTGCTGGTGTCGCTGTTCTCTTTCAACGTGGGGATTGAGATTGGGCAGCTGGCGGTTCTATGTGTAACGGTTCCCGCGCTTGGGTTGCTGTTTCGCGGCGCGCTTGCGGGACGAATGGGAGTGGTTCTGCTTTCGGCGATTGTGGCGCATACCGCCTGGCATTGGATGGTCGACCGGTGGAATGTGCTGTGGGCGGCTCCGTGGCCACAGGTAACCGGGGAAGGAATCATGATATTCGCGCGCTGGATCGCGGGCTTGCTGCTGGCTATTGGCCTGGCGAGGATGGTTGCGCGGTGGATTGAGCGCAAACGTCCGGGTGCCTTGGTGCCTATTCCGGCCGAAGATGAGGCGGAGCGGTTACAGGAAGTGTGATCGGCTCGGATGTAGCTTTAAGGACGTCTGCTGCTGTCCGCGTATTGCGGGCTTTCAACGTCGCTGTCGTGGTGATTAACTGCCGTGCTCCAGCCTCTCCAAAATCATTGGCCCGAGTTGGGAGATGCTGCCGGCCCCCAGAGTTAGAACCATGTCTCCAGGCTGGGCGAGGGTCGCGACTTTTTCGGCGGCATCGGTGAATGTCGCGGCGTATTCGGGAGTTCTGCCTGCCGCCGCTGCGATGCGGGCGGCTAGAGCTTTGGCGGTTACGCCTTCGATCGGCTTCTCGCTGGCGGGATAGATGTCGAGCAGGCAGAGCGTGTCGGCGTCGGCGAAGGCGGTGGCGAATTCGTCCATCAAATCATGGGTTCGTGTATAGCGGTGGGGCTGGAAGATAACGTGGACGCGGCGATATCCGCACTGGCGCGCGGCGGCGAGCGTGGCGCGGATTTCGGTGGGGTGGTGTCCGTAATCGTCGACCACGCTCACTCCAGCGGCTTTGCCTTTGAGCTGGAAGCGGCGATCCACGCCACGAAAACCGTCGAGCGCGGAACGGATATGGTCCGCGGGAATGTCGAGCGCAACGCCGACCGCGATCGCGGCGGTTGCGTTGAGCACGTTATGCGTTCCCGGCACGCGCAGGATGAATTCGCCGAGGTCTCTGTTCTTAAGATCCTTCTCTTGGTACGTAACTCGAAAACGGCTGAGGGGCGATTGGTCTCGAGCGGCATGAGATTGCTCAAGCCGTATAAGGAAATCGGATCCTTTGCTGGTTCCATAGCTGGTCACGCGCCGATGGACGCGCGGCAGCAGGCGTTCGAGAACGGGATCGTCGTGGCATCCGACGACTAGGCCGTAAAACGGCACGCGCTCCATGAATTCAAGAAAGGTGCGATGCACGTCGCGCATATCGCGATAGCAGTCCATGTGCTCGCGGTCAATGTTGGTGACGACGGAGAGAATGGGCGACAGCTTGAGGAATGACCGGTCGCTCTCGTCAGCTTCGGCGACGAGGTATTGCGACTTGCCCAAGCGCGCGTTTGAGCCTAGGGCATCGACGCGGCCTCCGACGACGACGGTGGGATCGAGGCCGCCAGCAGCGAGGACTGCGGCGACCATCGACGTGGTAGTCGTTTTGCCGTGCATGCCGGCGATGGCGATTCCATACTTCAGGCGCATCAGTTCGGCGAGCATCTCGGCGCGTTGAATCACGGGGATGTGAAGGCGGCGCGCTTCGGCGACTTCGGCATTGTCGATCGAGATGGCGGAACTGGTGACGACTACATCCGCGCCTGCGATGTTCGACGCGGCGTGGCCTTCGAAAGTCTGAGCTCCTAAGCTCGCCAGGCGCTGCGTGACCGCGGAACTCTTCAGATCGGAGCCGGAGATTTTGTAGCCGAGGTTCAGCAGGACCTCGGCGATCCCGCTCATGCCGATACCGCCGATGCCTACGAAATGGATGCGCTGGATCTTGGCAAACATGAATTTCGATGTGGCGCACGCTGATCATAAAGCATTCACCGCCGAGACGCAGAGGACGCCGAGAAAACCCTTTAACTACGAAGGACACAGAGGTGCACGGAGGAAACCAGTTTTTCTTTTTCCCTTCCTCTGCGCCCTCAACGCTTTCTGCGGTTCATGCTTTATTCATGAGGGGCGAGGGCGAGGCTCTTGACCATCTCCGCGATTTCTTCGACTGCTTTTGGATGAGCGAGGGAACGTGCTGCCTCCGACATGCCTTGCATGCGGTGCGGGTCGAAGAACATCGCGGCAATTGTTTCGACCAGGTACGCTGCGCCGAGATTCGATTCTTCGACTACGATCGCGGCTCCGACGCGCTCCAGAGCGCGGGCGTTTACGTTCTGATGATCGTCGGCGGCTTGTGGAAAGGGGACAAAGATCGCGGGCTTGCCGGCGGCGGTGATTTCTCCGACCGTGCTCGCGCCGGAGCGGCAGACGAGCAGGTCGGCGCGGGCGAAGGTTGCAGGCATATCGTCAATGAATCTGTGCACTTCGCTCGCGATTCCTGATTGCTGGTAAGCAGCGAGAACGTTGTCGTAGTCGCGCTGGCCGGTCTGATGAATGATGTGAATCGCGGGAACCTTTGCGCGCAGGCCGGGCAGCGACTCGATCATCGCCTGATTGATGGCGCGCGCGCCTTGGCTGCCTCCGAAGACGAGGAGGGTGGGAGCACTCTTGCTTCCCACGTTCGCATCTTTGATTGGGATATTGAAGAACGCTTCGCGCACTGGGACTCCTGTTACTTTGCAATTGTGAAAATACTCGCAAGTTTCCTCGAAGTGCACCGCGGCGGCGGAGACGAAGTGGGCGACCAGACGATTCGCAAATCCGGGGACCACGTTCGGCTCGAAGGCCAGGGTGGGAATGCGGCGGCGAATCGCGGCCAGCATGGCGGGGCCGGAAGCGTATCCGCCGACTCCGATGACTACGTCAGGACGGAAGTCGGAGACCATGCGGCCTGCGGTCCAGAGCGCTCGCGGGAGATCGAACATGGTTTTGGCGCGCGTCATGAGGCTGACGTTTTTTAGCGCGCCGACTTTGATCAGTTCGAGGGGGAATCCGGCTTGCGGAACGAGACGCGTTTCAATGCCACGCGCGGTGCCGATGAAGAGCACTTCGGCGGCGAACTGCTTTTTGAGTTGCTGGGCGATGGCGAGGGCGGGGATGACGTGTCCGCCGGTGCCTCCGCCCGCGATGATGACGCGCATGGTCAACAGCAGAATCTACACCCTCGATAGTTCATGAGTGATAGGGTAGGCCGCCCTCTGCGCGACTTATTTGATCGTGACCAGTTTTTCTATCAGCCCCGAGTAGTCCTTCTTCTCCAGGCCGTGGACTTCCTTGTTGTACTCGTCCACCTTGCTGGAATAGTTCATGGAGCAGAACTTGGGGCCGCACATGGAGCAGAACGCTGCAGTTTTGTAGCCTTCTTCGGGTAACGTTTCATCGTGCATGGAGCGGGCGGTTTCCGGGTCGAGGGAGAGTTCGAACTGTTTTTCCCAATCGAACTTGTAGCGGGCGTAGCTTAGGGCGTCGTCGCGGTCGCGGACTCCGGGACGGTGGCGGGCTACGTCGGCGGCGTGGGCTGCGATCTTGTAGGCGATGATCCCGTCTTTTACGTCTTTTTCGTTGGGCAGGCCGAGATGCTCTTTGGGCGTGACGTAGCAGAGCATCGACGCGCCGTACCATCCGATCATAGCCGCGCCTATTGCCGAAGTGATGTGGTCGTAGCCGGGGGCAATGTCGGTGACGAGCGGGCCTAACGTGTAGAACGGAGCTTCGTAGCAGAGCTCGTTTTCTTTTTCGACCTGCTCTTTAATCTTGTCGAGTGGGATGTGGCCGGGGCCTTCGATCATGGTCTGGACGTCGTGCTGCCAGGCGATTTTGGTCAGTTCGCCCAGCGTCTTCAGTTCGGCAAACTGGGCTTCGTCGCTGGCGTCGGCCAGGCAGCCGGGGCGGAGGCCGTCTCCGAGCGAATAGCTGACATCGTACTTCTTCATGATTTTGCAGATGTCGTCGAAACACTCGTAGAGAAAATTCTGTTTGTGGTGGTGCGCCATCCACTGGGCGAGGATCGCGCCGCCGCGGCTGACGATTCCGGTGATGCGCTTGGAGACCATGGGCAGATATTGAATCAGCACACCGGCGTGGATGGTCATGTAGTCGACGCCTTGTGCGGCCTGCTCTTCGATCACTTCGAGCATCACGGCGGCGTTGAGGTCTTCGACGCGCTTGACGCGCGAGATGGCTTCATAGATCGGCACCGTGCCGATCGGAACGGGCGAGTGGCGCAGAATGGCTTCGCGGATCTCGTGGATGCCGCCGCCGGTGGAGAGATCCATGACGGTGTCGGCGCCGTAGTGAACGGAGGTGTGTAGCTTTTTCAGTTCCTCTTCCACGTTAGAGGTGACGGCTGAGTTGCCGATGTTGGCGTTGATCTTGCAAAGCGATTCGACACCAATGGCCATCGGCTCAAGCTCAGGATGGTTGATGTTCGCAGGAATAATCATGCGTCCGCGGGCGACTTCATCGCGCACAAGCGGGGCGGTAATCTTCTCGCGCGCGGCCACGTATTCCATCTCCTCGGTGATGATGCCCTGGCGCGCATAGTGCATCTGCGAGAAGTTGCCGTCCTTGTTTTCCGCCCGTCGTTTGGCCAGCCACTCAGCACGAGGCTGAGGAGGAGTGTGGAAGTGGTTGCCGTTATTACCGTTCGTGGAATTGCCGTTCGTCGCCGTCATGTTTGCCTTACCGTCCTTAACAGAATATAGAGAAACAATAATTATACGCCGCAGGCTGCGACCGTCGATGGCTGCCGAGGGCGCAGGCTGCGGGTTCTTCATTTCTTGGACATTCGGAGCCGGAAAAGCTACGATGGCCTACCGAAACGGTGTATAAGCTGGTTGCCGTCGGGTTCGAAAAGTGAATCGGCGTGGCAACGAGGGAAATCGAAGTTTCAAAGTTGTTATGACGACAATCTCCGGACCCCTGGTTCCGGCGGGAGAAAACGAGAATGAAGCGACTGTTAGGCACAAGTAACGATGTTGCTCTTACAAGTCTGCGGCTTGTTCTGGGAGTCGTGTTTTTTGCGCACGGCGCACAAAAGATGCTGGGATGGTTTGGCGGGCATGGGTTTCACGCTACCATAAGTTTCTTTGGGCACTTGGGACTGCCCGCGCCAGTTGCGTTCCTGGTCATCTGCACCGAGTTCTTCGGTGGATTGGGCCTGATTGTTGGATTGCTGACCAGGATTGCCGCGCTTGGGATCGGCGGGGAGATGATCGGCGCCATCTTCCTGGTGCATCTGCCGAACGGTTTCTTCATGAATTGGACGGGCATGCAAAAAGGCGAAGGGATCGAGTATCACCTGCTGGTGCTTGCCATCGCGGCGACGTTGCTGTTGCGCGGCGGAGGGAAATTTTCTGTGGATCATGCGCTGTCGGAGTAGATCGCGTGCGCTGCCGCGCGTTCACACCTCCGCGGAGGCATCGCCGATGAGGGCTTCGGCCCACTCTTCCGCCTCGCGCTCGCGCGCGGCATCTCTTGCCATCGCGGAGTATCCCTCGATCAGTTCTTCCTGGGACCAGTTTTCGGATGGGCTGAGATATCTCATAAAGACCTCACAATATGTATAGAAGGTATCTCCCTCTCATTCTAATTTCTCAGTGTCTTGCCGGTTTTGAGCGTGTACTGGATTCGCTCCTGTGTCTTCTTCTCGCCGCATAAGGACTTGAACGCCTCGCGCTCCAGATCGAGCACGTACTGTTCGCTGACCGGCGTGCCGGGCGTGATATTTCCGCCGCAGAGGACCTCCGCGATCTTTGTGCCCAGCTTCAGCTCGTGATCGCTGATGTAGTCGCCCTGGCGCATCAGGTAGACGCCCATTTTGAGCGCGGCAAGAATGCTCTCCCCGGGCGCGGGAATGTCGGTGCGCATGACGGGAGGCTCATAGCCGGCGCGGAAGAGCTCCAGCGCGCGGGTTTTGGCATCGGAGAGCACTCGCTCGCGGTTCATGGTGATGCGATCGGAATTCCTCAGGAAGCCGAGACCGCGGGCTTCGTGGGCCGAAGTCGCAACTTTGGCAGTGGCGATCGTTTCAAAGGATTTTTTCATCGCCTCCAGGAGTTCGACGGATTCGCCCCGGCCGTCGGGACGAATGGACGCTGCGCTATCGACGGCGCGCAACAACATCTCCTTGCAACCGCCGCCGCCCGGCAGCAGTCCGACGCCGACTTCGACGAGTCCCATGTAGAGCTCCGCGTGGGGCTGGCGTGCAGCGGCGTGCAGTGAGATCTCGCAACCACCGCCGAGAGCCAGTCCAAAGGGTGCGATCACGACCGGCTTGGGTGAGAATTTTACCGCTTGCGTCATGCCCTGGAACTGGCGGACGGCCATGTCTACGTCGTCCCATTCTTCTTCCTGCACCGACATCAGCAGCAGCATGAGGTTCGCGCCGACTGAGAAATTCTGGGCGTCGTTGGTGATCACGAAGGCGTCGAAGGCATCGCCCGCGCCGCCGGGTTTCAGAGTTTGCAGAATCAGCGAGATGATGTCGGCGCCGAGCGCGTTCATCTTGGAGTGAAACTCGATGCAGCCCACGCCATCGCCCAAATCCACGAGCGCGGCGCCGGAATTTTTTTTGACCACGCCGTTCGATTTCTTGGCGACCTGAACCGACCAGACACCGGCCGGAACAGTTACCGGTTGCCAGTTGCCGGTTGCCAGATCGGCAAACTTGCGGCCCGAGGCGGTCTTCGCATCGTCTTCATACCAGGATTTCTTGCCGCTACCTAACAACTTCTCGACGTTAGCGGCTACTGGATGGCCCTCCTTCTTCATGCGCGCGACGGTCGCTTCCACGCCGGCGGCGTCCCAGAGTTCGAAGGGTCCGAGTTCCCAGTTGAAGCCCATGCGCATGGCGCGATCGATCGCGACGACGGAGTCGGAAATCTCGGGAATGCGATTTGCAGAATAGGTCCATAGATCAGCGAGGGCGGTCCACAGAAAGGTTGCGGCTTTGTCGGGCTTCTGGGGCGCGCCGTCGAGGCCGAGCAACATGCGGACGCGGGCCCCGGTATCCTCGACATTTTTTGCCATATCGAGGGCGGCAAATTTGGGCTTCTGGCGCGGTTGGTATTCCAGGGTTTTCCAGTCCAACGCCATGCGCTCGTCTTCTTTGCCTGCGGATTTCAGCTTCTTATAGAAGCCGCCTTTGGTTTTGTCGCCCAGCCATTTGCGTTCGAGCATCTGGCGGAAGAATGCGGGAATCTGCAATTCGCTGCGCTCATCGTGGACGTTCTGCGTCATGTTGCCGACGACGTGGCCCAGAATGTCGAGCCCCACCAGGTCAATGGTTCGGAACGTGGCCGAGCGCGGCCAGCCCACGGTCTGCCCGGTGAGCGCGTCGATCTCTTCGATGCTCAGGTCCATTTCCTGCATCAGCCGCATTACGTTGAGCACCGAAAATGTTCCAATGCGATTGGCGATGAAGTTGGGCGTGTCCTTGGCGAACGCGACGCCCTTCCCGAGTTGCACATCGCAAAAGTGGGCGACAGCATCGATGAGCGCGCGGTCGGCTTCTGGCGTTGGAATCAGTTCCAGCAGCCGCATATATCGGGGAGGATTAAAGAAATGCGTTCCGAACCAGGAGCGCCGGAAATCCTCGGAAAATCCCTCCGCGATTTTTGCCACGGGAAGGCCGCTGGTGTTGGTTGTGATGATTGTGCCCGGCGTGCGGAAGGCGTCCACCTTTTTCAGTAAAGCCCGCTTAATTTCGAGGTTCTCGACGACCGCCTCGATGATCCAGTCCACGTCGGCGAGCCGCTTCAGATCGTCGTCGAAATTGCCTACTGTCACCAGGCGCGCGAGCGACGGTTCGAAGAACGCCGCGGGTTTGGACTTCTTGGTGGCGTCGAGTCCGGCGGCGGAAATCTGGTTACGTGCCGGACCGTCGGCGTCGGGAGGAACGATATCCAGGAGCAGGGATGGCACTCCAGCGTTGGCGAAATGCGCGGCAATGCGGGCGCCCATGGTGCCGGCGCCAAGAATGGCAACTTTATTGATTCGTTTCATAAGGGCTGACTCCGTAATCAGTGACATTAATCAGCGACGTCTACCAGGTTAGAAAATGGAAAATCTTCTAGGGCAGTTTATCCACCACCCAGTCGTTCTTGCCAATCTTGACCACGATTATTTCCGAAGACCGGCGAGCCAGGCGGAGTGCTTGCGGAGTTATGAGCACGACGGGAAAACGGTAGCGCCCGCGATGTCCATGACCCGAAGCGATCTCGAAGGCCCGCTCGGTCGAGGCCGAGAAGAACTCCTCCAACTTGTCGGCATTTTGCGAATGGCGGACTCCATCGCTAAGCAGAACCATGCCGTTCTCGAGATCCCCGGCTTGCCAGGCGTGCAGAAAGCGGTTGGCGGTTGCCAGCGCATCGAGGTAAGCCGGGTCGGAGGGGCTCGCCGGCCAGGTGGGCTGGCTATGAGATCGCGCCCAGACTGGAATCGCGAGCAGCATTGCGAGCAGGAAGAATACGCCTATTGCCCGCGGGATCCTCGCGCGCGCCTGCCCAACCTTTCCACCGAACCTGCGAATCGGAGGCCACTCGTCCCAAAGAACGCGATGCATGAGGTACGGTTGAGAAGTAGACGGTTTTCCGTCGCTGGTCGCTATCGAGCTCGTCGGGTTCTGAAGCAGGACCACGGAGTATTGTGCTCGGCGAAGCGTTTAAGTTCAAGTGGCAGTGCCAGCGGGGAGTGGGCTATGCACGGATTGACGGCATCCGGCGTGGGGTCGCATTTGCTGACGGCTGGACCCTCCCTTCGGTGTTTCGTCCCCGGCGCTTCGTGCTTTGCCGATAAAGACTACAATGCTAGTATCCGCTGGAGGCGCGAAGACTGCATGAATACGCCGTACGGGCTTCAGATCACTGAAAACTGTCTCATCTGCAAGCTGCGACAGTCCGGCTTCTTCTGCGATCTCCCCAAGCCTTCGCTGGAACATCTGGAGAAGATTAAGTATGCAAGCGCCTTCCCTCAGGGAGCCGTCCTGTTCGTGGAGGGGCAGGCGCCGCGCGGGATCTACATCCTGTGCGCGGGCCGTGTGAAGCTGACCACCACCTCGAAGGATGGGAAGACACTGATTTTGCGCATTGCTCAAGCCGGTGAGGTTCTCGGCCTGCACGGCACGGTTTCCGGCAAGCCTTACGAACTGACGGCGGAAGCTTTGCAGCCCTGCCAGCTCGATTTCATCAAGCGTGACGACTTTCTGAAGTTCCTGCAGAACCACGCCGATGCCTGCCTCAATGCCGCACACCACTTGAGCGAAAACTGCCAGACCGCTTATGACATGATCCGCTCGCTTGGCCTGTCGCATTCCGTATCCGAGAAACTGGCTCGCTTGCTGCTGGAGTGGGCGAGCGATGGCGAGCAGACAAAAGAGGGGATCCGGGTGAAGATTGCGCTGACTCATGAAGAGATTGCGCAACTCATCGGCACCTCCCGCGAAACAGTGACTCGGGTGCTCGGTGAATTCCGCGATCAGGAGTTCGCGCAACTGCGCGGATCAACGCTGCTGATTCGCAATCGAGCGGCCCTGGAAAAATTAGTCGGCGCCTGAGCCGGCACTCTCCACGCTGCTATCCTGATTGCCTTGCACGCTCAAGCCCATGACATGACGTCCAGCCCTTTGCCCTCTGCGCGAGAGATTGCCGCCCTTATCCGCGCAAGAACAGTCTCCCCTGTTGAAGTGGCGCGCTCTCACCTGGATCGCATCGAGCGCCTTAATCCCGTGCTCAATGCGTTTGTGGACTGCCGGCCGGAGGCAGTGCTGGCGCAAGCGCGCAAGGCTGAGCGAGCTGTTCTCCAGGGAGACACCTTGGGCTCGCTGCATGGCGTACCGCTGTCGATCAAGTCCTCTATCGACGTTGCCGGACACCAGTGTGAAGCGGGCACGCGCTTGCGCGCCGGATACATCGCTGCTGAAGATGCTCCTTTGGTCGGTCGCCTGCGCGCGGCAGGTGCGGTCATTCTCGGTGTCACCAACGCGCCCGAGTTACTGATGGCATGGGAAACCGACAACCTTCTCTATGGTCGTACCAATAACCCCTGGGATCTGACGCGTACCGCGGGCGGTTCAAGCGGAGGCGAAGCGGCGGCCATTGCAGCAGGCTTCAGCGCAGGCGGCGTGGGCAGCGACGGCGGAGGCTCCATCCGCGAGCCAGCGCACTTCTGCGGCATCTGCGGATTGAAGCCGACGCCGGGACGCATTCCATCGACCGGGCATTTTCCGAAGGCGGGCGGCCCATTCGCCCTGCTTGGCGTGGTCGGGCCGATGGCGCGCACCATCGACGATTTGCGAATTCTATTTGAAGCGATGGCGGGCGCAGACGACGGCGATCCGTGCTCGGCTCCGGTGCCCGTGCGAATCGCCGAAAGGGAACCGCGAGGCATCGGGCTCGGTGTCTTTGAGGACGATGGGCGCACGCCGGTAACGAAAGAGACGCGGGCTGCGGTCAGGCGGGCGGCCGCGCTTCTATCGCAGAGCGGCTATCGAGTGGAGGACTTCCGTCCCGATGGTCTGGAAGAAGCGCGTCAACTTTGGTGGGAATTGTTCGGCACCGCTGGCGGAATGATTCTCGGCCCCCTGGTGCGTGGCCACGAGGACGAACTGAGTCCCATCCTGCGCGAGTTTCTCTCGTGGACTTCGGCCAAGCCCGTGCACACGGGCGAGTCGCTGCTCGCAGCCTGGGTGGGCCGCGATGAATTGCGCGAAACAATTCTGCGCCAGATGGGGAAGTATCCTGTACTGCTTTGTCCGACTGCGGCGATCCCCGCCTTTTGCCATGGCGAACGCGAATGGCAGGTGGAGGGGCAGAGCGTGAAGTATCTGGATGCCTGGTCCTATTGTGAGTGGTTTAACCTGCTCGGCTTTCCCGCCGTCGTCGTCCCGATGGGATTCTCTGAAGAAGGCTTGCCCATCGGAGTTCAGCTCGCCGGACGCCCCTGGGAAGAAGAACTCGTGCTCTCTGTTGCCGCTGCGCTCGAAACGGCGCGCGGGCCGCTGCCGTCCTCGCCGCAATTTTAGAGCGTGAAACAGCAGGAATATGCGCCGGCATTCGCGGGCGAGGGCGCCCGCGCCACACTCGACCTGAAGCCTGAAGCGGCGGCTTCTTAATCCTTTTGTACTATTACCCCGTATCGGCGAGCCGACTACACTCTTTCCTCAAGGCGCATCGATGTGGGCCGGTCGCGAGCCAAGCTGAACAATGTCAGTCTCCAATCCATCTCCGTCCAGTCCGAAGCTGGTGCGCGCCTTGTTGGTTGTCCTGGTCGCGTCGGCGGCCTATTTGTATCCTTTCCCGCAAGCCAATCTTATTTATCCCGCAGTGGTCGTGATTCACGCACTTGCTGGAGTTCTGGCCGCCATCGTCGGCGCGGTCCTGCTGTCACGCCTGGTGCGGCACGGGAGCATGGTTTGGAAGGCGGGATGGCTTCTGCTCGCTGGCGGCGCCGGTCTGGGCCTGCTTCTCCTATACACGGGAACTTCGCGCAGCGAGTTCAAATGGCTCTATGGGCATATTGTTCTGAGCATGCTCGGCATCGGTTGTCTGCTCGCCGAGATCCTGCGAGGCCGTGGCTGGTTGCGTTCGTACGCCGCCGTCCGGTTGCTGGTTTGCTTTGCTGCTCTCGGCGCAATTGGGTGGGCCGCGCACTATCAGCGCGAGAATCGCTGGCTGACAAGCTCGGTCATTAAAAATCCTGCGCTTCCTCCAGGAACTATGAACGGCGAAGGAGACGGACCATCGGGCCCATTTTTTCCGAGCTCGGCGCAGGTCTATGGAGGACAGAAAATTCCCAGCAAGTTCTTCATGGAGTCGGACTCCTGCAAGCGCTGCCACGAAGATATCTACAACCAGTGGAATAGCTCCGCCCACCATTTTTCGTCGTTTAACAACCAGTGGTATCGCAAGGCGGTCGAGTACATGCAGGATACGGTCGGCACCAAGCCTTCCAAATGGTGCGGCGGATGCCATGACCCGGCCGTGCTCTACGCCGGCAAAATGGATACTCCCATCAAGCAAATTGTGCACACGCCTGAGGCGCAAGCCGGTTTGGGGTGCATGATGTGCCACTCCATCGCCGACGTGAAAAGCACGATGGGCCAGGGCGATTTCTACCTGGAGTACCCTAAACTACATGAGCTCGCCGCCAGCAAGAATCCGGTGGTTCGAGCGCTCCACGATTTCATCACCAAGCTGAACCCGGAACCACACCGTCGCGTCTTTCTTAAACCCTTCATGCGCGAGCAGACGGCCGAATTTTGCTCCTCGTGCCACAAGGTTCATCTCGACGTTCCCGTCAACGGCTATCGCTGGCTGCGCGGCTTCAACGAGTACGACAACTGGCAAGCCAGCGGAGTTTCCGGCGAGGGCGCGCGTTCGTTCTATTACCCTCCCAAACCGCAGCAGTGCGCCGATTGCCACATGCCGCTTGAGACTTCCAACGACAGGGGCAACATCAATGGCAAGGTGCACTCGCATCGTTTCCCGGCCGCCAACACGGCGCTGCCCACTGCGAACGAAGATGCTGCCCAGTTGAAGGCCACCGAAGACTTCCTCACCAGCGGAATCGTCAGCGTTGATATTTTTGCGCTCTCTCCGGCCATCGCACTTAAGAATGAAACGGGAACGGTCGCACAACACGAACTGGCAACTACTTTCGCCGTGGGCGAAGAGGCCGAGGCCCCATCGCCTGCCACTATGACTTCCGAAAGCACCAGTGAAGCCACTCCCATCACGGCGCCTGTGGACCGCGTCCACGCAACCGTACGTCGCGGCGACACGGTGCGCGTCGATGTCGTAGTGCGCACCAAGCGCGTCGGCCACTTCTTCCCCGGGGGCACGGTGGATGCCTTCGATACCTGGCTCGAACTGAAAGGCGTCGACGACCGGGGCCAGACAATTTTCTGGAGCGGCATGGTGGAAGATGGCGGCAAGGGTCCGGTGGAAAAGGGCGCGCACTTCTATCGCTCGCTCCAGGTTGATGGGCATGGCAATCCGATCAACAAGCGCAATGCCTGGGCGACGCGCTCGGTCGTCTACGTGCATCTCATCCCGCCGGGCGCCGCTGATACGGTGCACTTTCGCATGAAAATCCCTGCGAAGGCTGGCCACAAAATCAATCTCACCGCGCGCCTGTGCTACCGCAAGTTTGCCTGGGGAAACACACAATTTGCGTTTGCCGGACAGCCGGATCCCGGCGCGCCCAGTTCCCAGGTTGCTCCGGCATATGACGACAGGAAATTCCTGCTGAACGCGTCACTGCATGGAGTATCGGCAAAAGAAGAAAAGATTCCTGATCTGCCCATCATGGCGCTCGCTGAAGACCATGTCACGCTCGACGCGCTGCCCTCCAACGCTCCTGTGTCGCAACCTTCCCAGCAACTCAGAAAAGAAGACTGGCAGCGATGGAACGACTATGGCATTGGCCTTTTGCTGCAGGGCGATCTGAAAGCGGCGCAGTCGGCATTTGAAAAAATCACTGAGATTGATCCGCAAAATCCCGACGGCTGGGTCAACATCGGCCGCGCTGCCCTGCAGGAGGGCGACGTGTCGCGCGCCCGCTTTGTCCTCGAGAAAGCGCTGGCTATCAACCCCAAGCTGGCGCGGGCCAACTTTTTCTATGCATCGCTGATGAAGACCGCTGGAGACTACGACCAGGCGATCGCGCATCTTGAAGTCGTGCTCGCACAGTATCCGCGCGACCGCGTGGCACTCAACAATCTCGGGCGCATCTTCTTCCTGCAGAGAAAATATGGCGACGCCGTGAAAGTTCTCGAGCAGGTGCTGGCAGTCGATCCGGAGGATCTTCAGGCGCACTACAACCTGATGCTCTGCTACAACGGGCTGGGCGACGGAAAAATGGCCAGGGAGCACCAGGCTCGCTATCTGCGCTTCAAAGCCGACGAAGCTTCGCAAGCCATTACCGGCCCCTATCGCCGGCTACATCCGGAAGACAACAACGAGCGCCAGAACATTCACGAGCATGTGTCGGTGCCGCTACCGATCCTAGCCGGAGCTTCCGCAGGAGCATCCAAGTGATCCGCAGCCTGAAGTCTGACCTCACCACGAAGGCACGGAGTCACAGAGAAAAACGCGACTTGTTCGTGTTTGACTTGCTCCGTGTCGCCGTGTCTCCGTGGTTAATCGCACTGTTGCTCGCAGCAGCGAGTAGCGCGCAAACCATCACCTTCCGCGACATTGCCGCTCAAGCCGGCATTCATTTCACCCATAACAATGGAGCGTTTGGGAAGAAGTGGCTGCCCGAAACAATGGGCCCGGGCTGCGCTTTCATTGATTACGATAACGACGGCTGGCCCGACATTCTGCTCGTCAATGGAACAGATTGGCCGGGACATGCAAAAAACGGCGCGACGACTCTGAAGCTCTACCACAACAATCGGGATGGCACGTTCAGTGATGTGACTCGCAGATCTGGCCTGGGGATCGCGCTCTTCGGCATGGGCGTCGCCATCGGCGATTACGACAACGACGGGTTCGACGACATCTTTATTACTGCCGTTGGCCAAAGCCATCTCTTCCACAACAACGGGAATGGAACGTTCACCGACGTCACGAAGCCCGCGGGGCTGTGGGGCCCGAGCGAGTTCTCGACCAGCGCGGCCTGGGTCGACTACGATCGCGATGGGAAGCTCGATCTCGTCGTTGCCAACTATGTGCAGTGGTCGGAGCAAACCGATCTTTACTGCACGCTCGATGGCGCGCATAAGTCTTACTGCACGCCCGAATCGTACAAGGGAACGTCGGTTCGCCTCTGGCATAACTTAGGCAATGGCAAATTTGAAGACGCGACGCGGAAGGCAGGACTTTATGATGAAAGCTCGAAAAGTCTGGGCATCGCGATCCTCGACTATAACAATGACGGTTGGCCTGACATCTTCATTACGAACGACACCCAGCCCAACAAGCTTTACCTGAACAAAAAGAATGGCAGCTTTGAAGAGCGCGCCGTTCCTGCCGGCATCGCCTTCAGCGAAGATGGAATTGCCCGAGCCGGCATGGGCGTGGACGCCGCCGACTACGACCGTTCGGGCAGCGCCAGCCTGATCATTACAAATTTTGCCAATCAGATGCTCGCGCTCTACCACAACGAGGGCAACGGACTTTTCGTGGACGAGGCTCCCACGTCCGAGGTTGGGCGGGCCACCCTTCTTACGCTTGGTTTCGGTTGCTTCTTCTTCGACTACGATAACGACGGCTGGCCCGACATTTTCGTGGCCGACGGCCACATCGAAAACGAGATTGAGCGCGTGCAGAGGCGCGTTAGTTATGCTGAGCCCCCACACCTGTTCCGCAACCTGGGTGGGGGAAAGTTCGAGGAAGTTACG
This sequence comes from Terriglobales bacterium, assembly GCA_049300475.1. GTDB lineage: Bacteria > Acidobacteriota > Terriglobia > Terriglobales > Acidobacteriaceae > Acidiflorens. The sequence continues at coordinate 32,627 of JBAQJU010000335.1, forward strand.
GCCAAGGCCGGCGCGAGCTTTGCTGCTGCAAAAGTCGGGCGGGGCGCGGCTTATGCAGACATCAATAACGATGGCGCGCTCGACATCCTAATGATGACGAACGGCGGCGCGGCGCATCTTTATCGCAACGAAGGCGGCACCAATCAGAGCCTGCGCGTGAAGCTGGTGGGAACGAAATCGAATCGCGATGGGATCGGCGCGGTGGTGCGGCTGTCTGCCGCCGCCGAAAAGCAGTGGCAGACGATGCGCTCAGGCTCCAGCTACCTGTCGCAGAGCGAACTGGTGCTGACGTTTGGCTTGGGCTCTAGAACAAAAGCTGACGCGCTGGAAATCCAGTGGCCGAGCGGGCAGGTGGATAAGCTGTCGAATGTCTCTGCCGGGCAGACGGTGACGGTTCAGGAAGCGAAGGGTGTGATCTGGGCTCGGCAGTATGGGAAGAGATAGAGGCGTCACTTTCGAATAACTGGGCGTGTGTCTTCCTGAGCGGAGCAGTTCATCCGCGAAGCGGATGAACCGCGGAGTCGAAGGATCCCTATCCCCCGGTTCGAATGTTCAGGATGCTCTTGATGTCTCTCGCGCTTTCAATTTGCCGGGTGTAGGGGTGCTTCGGCTGCGCCGGAGTTGCGCTTATGCGCAACCCCAGCTTGACATTGCTTTATCTTGAGACCGCTATAATTCGACCAGTTTTCTCATGGGAGCGATGAAACGAACTTACCTCTTGCTCGCGGTGGTCACCACCCTTGCTCTTGCGCTACTGAGCGCATCTTCATCCTCCGATCCCGCAGAAGCCGCTCGCCTCAACAATCTCGGGGTCGCCTACATGGACCAGCAGCTCTTCGAAAAGGCGCTGAAGGCCTTCGAAGAAGCGGCCGCCAAAGATCCGGCGCTGAAAGTCACAACCCTTAATCGCGGCGTGGCATTGCTCAATCTGCAGAAGGTTGAAGACGCAAAGGTGCTGCTTGAGAAAGCCGCCAAAGACGATCCCACCGACGCGCGTGCCTGGTTCAACCTCGGCCTCTACTACAAGAATTCGGCGAACTCCGAGGCCGCGTTGGGCGCGTTTCGCCGCGTCATCGACATCGATCCCAATGACGCCGACACCTGGTATTTTTTCGGCTCAACTTATGCGCAACTGAAACAATTTCCCGAAGCGATTGCCGCCTTTGAGCACGCGTTGAAGATCGATCCGCTGCACGCCTCCGCCCAGTTCGGGCTGGCACGAGCCTACCAGCAATCGGGGCAGACCGATCCCGCGCATGAGGCGATGAAGAGATTCCAATACGTTACGCAGAAGAAGCTGGGCGCGCCGATCAGCTTGATCTATGGCGAGCAAGGGAAATACTCGCGAGCGGAAGAATCGCCGCTGGCAGTGCAGAAAGTCCTGCCCCAGATTGACGTGAAGTTTGTGGATGTGTCCCTGCCGTCGAAACCCGGCCCGTATTTTGGAGCTCCAAGTCCTCCGACGAGTCTGGGACCCGGCTATTTGGGGCCGGGGGCGTGTTTTCTCGACTACGACAATGATGGTCGCATCGATCTTTTCCTTGCCAACAACGGTGCACAAGGCGGCATGACGCTGTATCACAACGTAGGCAATGGAAAGTTCGAAGATGTTACGGCTGAGGCGGGATTTGATCCGAAGAACAGCGTAGTTGGCTGTACGGCAGGCGACTATGACAATGACGGCTTCGAGGACCTAGCGCTAGGCTTCTTAAACGCAATCAAGCTGTACCACAACGAGAAAAACGGGAAATTCAAGGATGTGAACGAGGTATCCGGTGCGACTCGCCCCAGGTTCCCAAGTGCTCTCCCGTCGGAATTCTGGGGGTATGTGTATGGCCTCACCTTCGTGGACTACGATCACGACGGGGACCTAGATCTGTATTCGGCCGGTACGGACAACGAGTGTGGGCGAACCCGAATGGCGTCGCCCCAGGTACCCACGATCCAGGAGATGGAGGAAGCAGAGAAACAAGAAAAGGTAAAGCCGAAGCCAGAGGTGCCTTCGGAAGATGTCCCACTCGGCTCCTGCGGGCCCGGCAATATGATGTTTCGCAACAACGGGGATGGATCCTTCACGAGGGTGGAACACCAAACTGGGTTGACGGGTGAAGATCGGGGCGGTTCCCAAGGGAAGGGCGGCCTCAATGCGATCGGCAGCGACATTAACAATGATCGCGCCGTCGATCTGGTAACCGCCCAGGTGACCCTCAACCCCATCGTCTACTTAAATCCCCGCGAAGGGAAGTTTATTCCCCTAAAGACCCCACGTGACGCCAAGACCGGTGGTGCGCACGGTTTAGCTGTACTCGACTTTGATCACGACGGTTGGATGGACATTGCGTTTACGCAGTCGGGCGAGCCAGGGCTGGTGCTTTGGCGCAATATTCTCGGGAAAGAATTTGCGCCGGTGAAGCTTCCGCAAACGGACTGGGTGCGTGCCTTCGGCATCGTCGCCTTCGACTACGACAACGACGGCTGGGTCGACCTCGCCGCCGTTGGCGAAACGAAAGACGGGCGCGGAGAGGTTCGGCTCTTTCGCAATCTCGGACCGGACGGATGGAAAGATGTCACCGCCGATGTTGGTCTCGACAAGATTCAACTCAAAGAGCCACGCGCCATCATCGCGGGCGATTACGATAACGACGGAGCTGTCGATCTCCTGATCACACAAAACCACGGGCCGGCTGTTTTGCTCCGCAATGAGGGCGGCAACAAGAACAATTCGCTGCGGCTTGCGCTCAAGGGGCTGAACGACAACAAGTCGGCCATTGGCGCGAAAGTTGAAGTCTTCTCGGATGGCATTCGACAGAAGTTTGAGGTTTATGGGTCATCCGGATATCTTGGGCAGAACTCGCCTTATCTCACGATCGGTCTTGGGCAGGCGAAGCAGGCTGATGTCGTCCGATTGCTTTGGCCCACGGGCGTTCTGCAGGACGAGGTTGAAGTCGCTGCCAACAAGTTGCAGCACATTCAGGAACTGGACCGGCGCGGCAGTTCCTGTCCTACGCTCTTTGCGTGGGATGGCACGCATTATGCGCTGGTCGGCGATATGTTGGGCGCGGGGGTAATCGGACACTGGATTGCGGCTGGCGACCCTCAGGGGCTAAAGCCCCAATCCGTGAAGGCTCGGAGCGGCACGGCTGAAGCCGTGCCCTACCCAAAGCCGTCGGCTGAAGACGCGTCTCACACAACGACAATTGCGGAATCGCACTCGGGTGTTGTGCGCAACATTCCACGTCCAACGGAGGCCATCAAACTCGACCGCGATGCTCTGCGTGAAAAGGATGGGGAGCTCAGCTTCCGCTTCATGGAGCCGCTGGAAGAGTCCGTCTATCTCGACCAGGTTCAGTTGCTGGCTGTCGATCATCCCGCGGACCTTGATGTTTATCCCAACGAATATTTCGCGAGCAATCCGCCGTACCCGCCCTTCAAGGTTGTGTTCAGCAACAAGAAAGATGCGCGGCCGCCGGCCGGAGCCTGGGACGATCACGGCCACAATGTTCTTCCCGACCTGCTGGCACATCGCTACTTTGGCGACTTCAAGGTGCTGCCGTTTCTGGGTTTCGCCGAGCCGCACTCGCTCGAACTCGATCTCGGCGCGCCCTACGACGGAGGGCCGCTGTGGCTGCTCATGCATGGCGAGATCGAATACTACAGCGCGACCAGCATGTATGCGGCTGATCAAGCCGGGTTGCGCCCGATTGCTCCCTACGTCGAAGCGCAGAGCGAAAAAGGAAACTGGGTGCGGGTTGTCGATGATCTTGGATTTCCGGCGGGCGGCGCGCGCACCATGACTGCCGATCTTACTGGCAAGCTTCCGCTGGGCACACGCCGGATTCGACTCACTACCAATTTGCAAATTTATTGGGACAACATTCTTATCAGCCGGACTCGGCAGGAGGAAACGCACGGACGAGGTGCCCGCGCCTCCATCACGCCCGTTCCGCTGGTGCGCGCCAATCTTGGTTTCCACGGTTTCCCACTCAAGATCGAAGGCCAACCGCCTGGCAACGTGAAATACATTTATGAGAAGACGAGCGCCACCGGCCCTTACACGCGCCCCGCCGGAGCCTACACGCGCTATGGCGACGTGCTCCCGCTGTTGACCGCGGTTGACGATAAGTTTGCCGTCTTCGGTTCCGGCGATGAAGTCGCGCTCGATTTCGATCCCACAAGCCTTCCCGCGCTCCCTTCGGGTTGGGCGCGCGACTATTTCTTCATCGCCAACGGCTACGAAAAAGATATGGATTTCTATGCTTACCGCGGCGGCACGGTCGAGCCAATGCCGTTCCGCGATATGACCGCTTACCCATATCACGGGCAGTCTTTTCCAAACGATGCCGATCACCTCAACTATTTGCTCGAATACAACACCCGATTCATGTCCAGCAACGAGGCTCGCGGGTATTCATTTAGATATCACTGATTCAATCGCTACGCCCGGACGAGGCAAAGCCCCGTCAGGACACCGCGCGCTCCCCATGCCGTCGCAACGGCTGGTTTATAATTAAGAAATTCCAGCTTCCGGCATGGAGTATTTCTGACGGAATAAGTCTGTAGCCTGACGTAATCAGTCTGACGGAGCAATCTAACTATGATTCGACAGCTTCAAAATGCAGGGCCAACGCTGAAGTTCATTCTGGGCGCGCTCCTGGTCATCATTTGCGGCGGCATGGTGATCACCCTCATCCCCGGCGGCTTCGGCTCCAACTTCGGTTTGGGCGGCGCGCCTGCGGCCGGAGTTCTCGCCACCATCGGTGATCAGAACGTTACTGTGCTCGAAGTGCAGCGTGCGGCAAGACAGATGATCCAGCAGCAGTTTCCGCGCGGCGGACCACAAGCCGCCATGCTGATACCCTATTTCACCCGCCAGGCTGCCCAGCAGCTCATTGATGAGAAGGCGATGGTAGCAGAGGCGCACCGCCTGGGCCTGCGCACCAATGACGACGAACTGCGCGATGAACTTCAGCACGGGCAGCTCGGGGCAACTTTGTTTCCCGATGGCAAGTTTGTTGGCCAGGAACAGTACGCAGACTTCGTTCAGCGGAACGACATGACGGTTCCGGAGTTTGAGGCGCGCGTGGGGGACTTCATTCTCAGGAACAAGCTGCAAGCGCTGGTTTCCAGCACGGCCTTTGTGACGGACTCCGAAGTGCGCGATGAGTTCGAGCGCCGCAACACGAAAATCAAGTTTGAATACGCCGTGATCACGCAGGGCGACATACTGAAAGGGTTGCACCCCACGGACGAAGAACTGAAGGCGTTTTACGATCGCAGCAAGGCGAGCTATGCCAATTCCGTTCCAGAGAAGCGAAAGATTCAATACGTTGTAATCGATTCCGCCAAGATGGCGGCCGCTCAGAACGTTACCGAGCAAGAGTTACAGTCCTATTACGATCAGCACCGCGACGAATACCGCGTGCCCGAGCAGGTGAAGGTTCGCCACATTCTGATCAAGATCCCCCTGCCGGCTTCCGGCGCCAAGGAAGATGAGAAAGCTGTCACCGCGGCGCGCGCCAAAGCCGAAGATGTTCTAAAGCAACTCAAGGCTGGTGGAGACTTCGCCAAGCTGGCGGAAAAGTATTCCGAGGATCCGGGCAGCGCCAAGAACGGCGGCGAGTTGGGCTGGATCGGGCGGGGACGTACCGTTCCGGAGTTCGAAAAGGCTGCCTTCTCGCTTCCCAAGGGGCAGATCAGCGATCTGGTCAAGTCGAGCTACGGCTTCCACATTATCCAGGTAGAAGATAAGCAGGATGCTCATCTCAAGACGTTCGCCGACGCGAAAAGTGAGATTCAGGAGAAGGTGAAGCAGGAGAAAGCCCAGCGCGCCACTGAAGTCGCGGCCAACAGCTTGCTGAGTGCGGCGCGCACCGATGGCTTGGACAAGGCAGCCGCCGCCAAAAGCGAGCCTGTGGTGACAACCGACTTCTTTAGCCACACCGATAGCTTGCCTGGCCTGGGCGCAAATTCGCAATTCATGGATGCCGTCTTTAATGAGCCCGACAAGGCTCCGGCCGATGTCGTACAGTTGCCGCAGGGGTACGTGGTTTTCCAGTTGGTAGCAATCAAGCCGCCGGCGACACCCACATTTGAAGAGATTCGTGGGCGCGTCGAGACGGAATTCAAGAACCAGCGGGCCAGCTTTCTCCTGCAGCAAAAAACGCAGGAGCTTGCGGACCGCGCCAAGGCTGGCCATGACTTGAAAAAGGTAGCCAAGGATCTGGGAGCGGATTTCAAGACCAGTGATTTCGTCGCGCCCGACGGCCAGGTTCCCGGCATCGGCTCTCTGGCCGGTCCGGCGAGCGCCATTTTTTCGCTGAAGCCCGGCGAGATGAGCAGCCCCATCGTTGCCGGTGCAGATGGCATTGTCGCGCAGTTGCTGGAAAAGCAGCAGCCGACGGATCAGGAGTTTGCGGCGAAAAAGGATGAGATCCGCGAATCGCTTCTGGAGGCCAAACAGGGCGAAATGTTCCAGCTTTTCGTGGCGAATCTGCGCAAAGACATGGAAAAGTCGAAGCTTATCAAGATCAATGAGGAAGAGATGAAGAACCTGACCCGTCAGAACGCGGAAGAAGGTTCCTAGGGCCTAGAGCCGACAACTGATAGCCGACAACTGAGAGCTGAGAATTTTCTTTGATGTCTTTCGCGCGTGCCAGCGGAATCCTGCTCCATCCCACCTCGCTGCCTTCGCGCGGCGGGATCGGCGACTTTGGCCCGGCAGCATATGCGTTCGCGGATTTTCTCGCGTCCGCGCGCCAGGGCATCTGGCAGGTGTTGCCGCTGGGCCCGCTCGGTTTCGGAAATTCACCCTACTCTTCGACCTCGGCATTTGCCGGGAATCCGCTCTTGATCAGCCTGGAAAGGCTCGCGGATCGCGGCTGGATTGACCGGTCACAACTCGAAGTCCTTCCCACCCAAACCGAAGCTGTCGATTACGATACGGTGTTTCATCAAAAGTTGCCGCTCCTTTTCGAGGCGGCGCGGAGCTTTCTGCACTCGGCCGCGGCGAGCGTCCGTTCCCGCTACGAAAATTTCTGCCTTCAGAATCAATGGTGGCTCGCCGACTTCGTTCTCTTCGATGCATTACGTGCGCGTTTTAAGCTGAAGAGCTGGAACAACTGGCCCTACGAATTGACTCATCGCAACTCGGAGGCGCTGGCGGAGGCGCGCACAGAAATGCATGACGATCTCAACGTCCGCAGCGCCGTCCAGTTCTTCTTCTATGAACAATGGAAGGCGCTGCGCTCCTATTGCGCGGAACGGTCGATCCGGGTTGCGGGAGATATTGCGATCTTCGTCAACTTCGATAGCGCCGACGTCTGGACGCATCCCGATCTGTTTCGCCTCAATGCCGAGCTCGATCCTGAAGTGGTTGCCGGCGTGCCCCCGGATTTTTTCAGCAAGGACGGCCAGCGCTGGGGCCATCCGCTTTACCGGTGGGAAGTGATGAAGGCGCGAGGCTACCGCTGGTGGATAGATCGGCTGCGCTGGGCGACCCACTGCTTTGACTACCTCCGGCTCGATCATTTTCGCGGCTTTTCCCAGTTCTGGGAGATTCCCGCCAACGAGCCGACCGCAATCCACGGGCGCTGGGTTGATGGCCCGAAAGACGATTTGTTCGACAAGGTGCGCGAAGCCCTTGGCGGCCTCCCGTTTTTTGCGGAGGATCTCGGCTACATCACTCCCGACGTCCATGCTCTCCGCGACCGCCTGAAAATTCCCGGCATGGCGGTTCTGCAATTTGGGTTTGGCGATCCGGGCGCCCACATTCATCTACCCCACAGCTTCACCCATGAGAAGGTCGTCTACACCGGCACGCACGATAACGACACGATGGCTGGCTGGTGGGCAACGGGCGCAACCGAGTCGGAGCGCCAGCATGTGCAGGCATACCTCGGGTGCTGTGAAGACGGCGTCCCTTGGGCCATGATTCGCGCGGCCTTTCGTTCGGTAGCGAATCTCTGCATCGTTCCGCTGCAGGATGTGCTTGGCCTGGGAAGCGCGGCCCGCATGAATGTTCCGAGCCTCGAAGACGGCAACTGGCGCTGGCGTTGTGGCGGCGATCTCCTGCGCCCGGAAGTAGCAAAAAGCCTCGCCGCCCTCACCGAAATCTGCGACCGCCTGCCAGCGCCTTTGCCCACGACACAGGAAGATTGGGCTGCCTGAGTGGTGTATCCTCGCTGTCAAACAAACTGATCTTTCTTGGAGCACACCCTAGTGAGCGACCCTATTATTCGGGCCCAGGCTGTCGAAAAATTCTACACGCAGCCCGATGGCAGCCGCATTGAAGTCATCGCGCCCATCGATCTCGACGTCGAGCCCGGCAAGATCATCACGCTGCTGGGTCCCTCCGGCTGCGGCAAGTCCACGCTGCTCCGAATTCTGACCGGACTCAGCCAGCCTTCCTCGGGAAAGGTGCTGTGGCATGGCCAGCCGATCACTTCTCAAAACGCCGGTGTGGCCATTGTCTTCCAGAGCTTCGCGCTGTTCCCGTGGCTCACGGTGCTCGATAACGTGGAAGCTCCGCTCGAAGCGCGGGGTGTGCCCGCGATGGAACGCCACAAACGCGCCTTGCGCATTCTGGATACCGTAGGGCTTGATGGCTTCGAGAGCGCATATCCTAAGGAGCTTTCCGGAGGCATGAAGCAGCGCGTCGGCTTCGCGCGCGCTCTGGTGGTAGAGCCCGAAGTGCTTTTTATGGATGAGCCTTTCTCCGCGCTCGATGTGCTTACCGCGGAAAATCTGCGCAATGAACTGCTCGAACTCTGGCTCAGCAAGAAGATGCCGACCAGCGCCATCTTCATCGTTACGCACAATATCGAAGAAGCGATTCTGCTCGCCGATCGCGTGCTCGTGCTGGGCAGAAATCCTGCACGCGTACGCGCTGATTTTCCGGTCGAATTGCCCCAACCACGCGACCGAAAATCGCCGCGCTTTGTCGAACTCGTGGACTATGTTTACAAAGTTATGACCCAGCCCGATCTCGCGCTCGGTGTCCCCGGAGCCCAGGCCTCCTCGCAAAAGCCTGCCCGTCAGAAATACCAGATGTTGCCTCACGCCCGCGTCGGCGGCATTGCCGGTCTGCTCGAACTTCTGCAGGACCGCGGCGGCAGGGAAGACGTATATCGCCTGGCGGAAGTCCTGATCATGGACGCCGAAGATTTGCTGCCGATCGTCGAAGCGTCCGTGCTGCTTGGTTTTGCCACGCTCAAGGAAGGCGATGTTGAAATTACTCCCGAGGGAACTCGCTTTGCGGAAGCCGACATCCTCACCCGCAAAATTCTGTTCCGGCACGCGGCGCTCAAGCACGTCATGATCCTGCAGCAGATCGACAGCATTCTCCACGCCAAGACCGATCGCTCCATCTCGGAAGAATTTTTCTACGACATTCTGGACGAGCATTTCAGCCAGGATGAAGTCGAACGTCAATTTGAAACCGCCATGAACTGGGGACGGTACGCAGAAATTTTTGACTTCGACCGCGAATCGCACCGCCTGGTGCTCGCCGAGCCGCTCTCTGAGCCGCATCCGCCCACCAGGCCGGTGCAGCCTTGAAACGCCCCGAGAGAATTCGTTTTCGGACCCCGCTCCGCATCTGGTCCATGCTGCCGCGTCCCAGCGCGGCCAGCCTGCCCGACGTCCTCATGTTTTCCGGGGGCCTTGCCCTGTTCTATGGGGTGCTGCAGATCGGCCGTCACTGGCTCGGCCCCTTTCATCCTCAAGTCGAAATCAGCCGCAGCCCCGCCGCGCTGCCCATCTATGCGGGGTACTCGCTCCTGCGCATCGCGCTCGCCTATATCCTCAGCCTGATCTTCGCCCTCGTTTATGGATATGTAGCCGCCTATCGTCCGCGCGCCGAACGTTTCATGATTCCGCTGCTGGATGTTCTGCAATCGATTCCCGTTCTGAGCTTTCTTCCCGGTGTCATGCTGGCGATGGCGGCGCTTTTTCCTGGACGCCAACTCGGGGTTGAACTGGGTGCAGTCCTGCTCATCTTTACCGGCCAGGTCTGGAATATAGCCTTCAGCTTTTACGCCTCCCTGAAGAGCATTCCGCGCGAGATGCGCGAAGCGGCCTCCATTTATCGTTTTAACTGGTGGCAGCGTTTCATCCAGATCGAACTGCCTTTCGCAACCATCGGTCTGGTTTGGAATTCGATGATGTCGGTGGCGGGAGCCTGGTTTTTCCTGATGGCCTGCGAGCAGTTTGGAGACTTCCGCCTGCCGGGCCTGGGTTCTTATCTGCAGTCCGCCGCCGACAACGGGGACACACGGTCGATTCTGCTGGGCATTTTCACGATGGTGGCCGTCATCGTGCTTCTCGATCAGCTTGTATGGCGTCCAGTGATTGCCTGGGCTGAAAAATTCAAGTTCGAGCAGGTCGAAAGCACCAGCGCCCCCACATCATGGGTACTAGATTTTCTCCGCCGCTCCCGTGGGGTGGCGTTCTTCCGTAAGCGCGCCGTCCGGCCCTTGCGGGAGCAGATGATCCATTATTTCGCGGGCCAGAATAACAAGGAGGACAAAGCGCAATCACCCCGCGAGAGCGAAACGATTTTATGGGTCTGGCGAATTGTGGGAATCGCGATTATGGGCGCGATCGGCTATTCGGTCGTCCGCGTAGTCATTATCCTGACCGGCTTGCACAGCGGAGAGTTCCACGAACTCGGACTCGGCCTGGGCGCGACCTTCCTGCGCGTCAATGCCGCGCTCATTCTCGGCGCTCTCTGGACCATCCCGGTGGGCGTCGCCATCGGATTCAACCCGCGCACGGCGCGCATCGCGCAGCCGCTCGCGCAGATTGCCGCATCGGTCCCGGCCACCGCGTTATTCCCGGTTGTGCTGTTGATTCTCATCCGCGTGGGCGGAGGCTTGGGATTCGGCTCGATTGTCCTGCTACTGCTCGGCACGCAGTGGTACATCCTGTTCAACGTGATTGCTGGAGCGATGGCGATCCCTACCGACCTGAAAGAGGCAGCGAGTGTCTTCGGCCTGCGCGGTTGGGAGCGCTGGCGCAAACTGATCCTGCCCGGGATCTTCCCATTCCTTGTCACTGGGCTGGTTACAGCCTCCGGAGGGGCATGGAACGCCAGCATCGTTGCTGAGTACTTCCACTTCAAGGGCCAGACTTATTCGACTCTTGGTGTCGGCGCCATGATTTCGGCCGCCACCGATGCCAAGAACTTCAATCTTCTGCTGGCTGGAACGATCGCGCTGGCCGCGGTCGTCGTGACCACGAATCGCCTGGTCTGGCGCCGCCTCTACCGCCTCGCCGAGACTCGCTACAAGCTCGAAAGCTGAACGGAGTGGGTCAGTCCGCCCCACTCTCTAATTGACCCCATCTCATTTGTTCCCGCTTGTTTGGGCTGATACTATGTTCCGCCATGGCGGAAGAACAGTATCGCTACCACTTCGATAACTATACGCGAAAGGCCGAAGTCGGCATCTACGGAATTCTCGCCGTTCTCCTGACCATTACCGCCCTGGCGGCCATCGCCGACGGCGGCGTGTTGTTGTGGACCGGCATTCGCACCTGGACGATCTCTTCACAGACCTTGCAGGTTCTCGACCGCCTGCTGATCGTGCTGATGCTGGTCGAAATCCTTCACACGGTGAGCATTTCCATTCGGTCGCATGTCCTGGTCACAGAACCATTTCTGGTGGTCGGTCTCATCGCCTCCATCCGGCGCATTCTGGTCATCACGCTCGCGGCTTCCACTCTCACCTCGGGCAATTCCTGGTCCGCCGAAGGCGCAAGTATCTTCCGCGCCTCCATGATGGAGTTGGGTCTGCTCGGCCTTCTTATTCTGATTTTGGTGTTCTCCATTACTCTTTTGCGGCGCTATGCACCTGGCCCCAAAGAATAAATGGAGCGAGTATCGGGGACCACGTTCGCCAATCCGTGGCACAGGTCATGACCAATGCCCGCGAAGAGAAGTGCGCGATCCCTTCCGATCCCCAGTGTCGAATATAAAACGCAGCCTATGTTTTCGACCGCTTCCGCCGAAACATACCCGCCAATGCTACCAGCCCGGTCCCGAGCAATCCCAAGGTGCCTGGTTCAGGGGTTAAGTGGGTCAGCCCCAATTTGATGCTGCCCTTGTGATCTACCGTTTCCTGGTTCCAGTAGGTGTAGATGGTTTGGGTCGTGTTTCCCGACACGGTGCGGCCGGTGTACGCCTGTCCTGAGATTTCGCCGGTCAGTTGGTATTCGTGGAATTGCTTGTTCGATGCAACCAGTGTCCAGTCAATCGGTCCGACAAAAGCGCCGTCGAAGATCGTCCCCTTGGGCTGACCATAGCTGCCAACGCCCGTCACGATAAAGCTCGATCCCACGTCGGAAAAGGTGCCGCCGGTCCAGACGCTGCCGCTGCTGAGAGCGCCAGTCGCGAAGTTGACCGATCCCAGGGAATGGTTTTTCGGCGCCTGAATGCCGTTGAAATTTATAAGCTCGGATCCCTTGGAGACAACTCCCGAAGCGGTGATCGTAACCGTGCCGAACTGGTTGATGAGGTTGATTCCGTCTGCGCTAGCCGTAATGGGCAATACCAGCGCCAACAGCGCCAAGCCGAACAATAGCCGTTTCATTATTCCCTCCACAGAAAGCGATCCTGGGGTGGCCGCAGGGGGATAGGGTCGCCACGGATCACGAAGGTTGAATCGTTACTTGCTGTCCCTTAGCAATAATTTGCCTGGGTATCTAGGAGCAAACAGTCCGGGGAGGACGTTGACATAGTCTTGCACTAAAGTAATGGAATTGAAGTGACACTCATCACGGTCGTAGGTGACTATTTTGGGGAGAATTCCACACCACTTCGCGGTCCTCCATGTAGCATTCCGGTCGAATGAATGCGGCAGGGGCTGCCATGCTCAACGAGAAAACGGCGAAACCATTTGCTGTAATTCAAGTCTTGAAGATTGCCCGGCCTCCCGCAGGCTTCCAGATAACACCCGCAAGGCGAACGTCCGAAGCCGAAAAAGCAGAAGATCAGGGTCCAGAGCCTGCTTTACTAAAACCCATTCCTGCATTGACAATGGTAGTTCAACGCAAGGAGCAATCATGCCTGCTACTGGAGAACTCATTCGTATGATGAACTACGTCGATGACATCGCCGCAATCCTGCGGCGCGTCAACGCCTCACTTCCCACCATGACCGACGAAGAAAAAATCCGCCTCGCGGAATACATTCGCAAATCCGATCCCAGCCTGGATAGCGTTCTCAAAACGCTCGACAAGCATCTCGACAAGGTGACGGAATAGTGCCAGAGGTGCCAGGAACGATCAAGACCGTAGCCGTCATTGGCGCCGGCATCATGGGACGGGGTATCGCCCATGCGGCCGCCATCGGTGGCTACCGCACCATCCTTGAAGATCTGCTGCCGAATGCGCTGCGCAAGGCGGAAAGCGAAATTCGCGCCAACCTCGATAAAGCTGTCGAACTTGGCAAGGTGAATGCATCGGACGCGCGGGCCGCCCTCGCCCGGATCGAGTACGCAAGTTCGGTGGACGAAGCGGCGCGCCAGGCCGATCTGGTCATCGAGGCGGTGCCCGAGGAACTGGAATCGAAGATCGAGATTTTCACGCTCCTCGATAAGATCTGTCGACCTGCGACGATTCTTGCTTCGAATACCTCTTCGCTCAGCGTTACAGAGATTTCGAGCGTGACCTATCGCGCGAAAAAATGTGTGGGGATGCACTTCTTCAATCCCGTCCACAAAATGAAGCTGCTCGAAGTGGTGCGCGCGCTCGAGACCGATGCTGAAACGCTCGCCGCCGCAGTCGAAGTCGGAAAGCGCATGGGCAAGGAAGTTGTCGTGGTCAAGGAAGCGCCAGGCTTCATCACCAGCCGCATCAACGCCCTGATCGGCAACGAAGCGTTTTACATGCTGCAGGAAGGGATCGCCACTCCTGAAGATATCGACAAGGCGCTGAAGCTTGGCCTTAACCATCCCATGGGCCCGTTTGAGTTGGTGGATTTGGTTGGCCTCGACACGCGCTTGCACATTCTCGAATACCTCCACAAAAGCCTGGGGGAGAAATTTCGTCCCTGCCCGCTGCTTGCGCAGTACGTAAAGGCCGGAAGACTCGGGCGCAAGTCGGGTCGTGGAGTCTTCGAATATCCTGAGCAAGCCAAGCCAGAGCAAGCCAGGCAGCAGGCGACTTAGAGCGGTTTCGGAATTAGCGTCCGCCATTCGCATCACTCCGCAAACCCAAACGTAAAATATTGTAAATTTCTCGCAAAGATCGCCCTTTCGGCTCCCTTCGAAGCAGCAGCGCCCCCTAAACATGCATCTGACGTTTCATGAAAGCTTTCCTGGCCAGCCTTGCCGTCGTCGCACTGATATGTCCATTGGCAGCCTACGCAGCTCTTGGCGGTGACGTTGCTTCCATCGAAGCCGACCGGGCCCAAATGAAGGGAAGTGTCCAACAACGCCAGACCTCGGCATACACCGTGCATGAGATCAAGGGAAGCAGCGGCACAGTGGTCCGAGAATATGCCTCGCCCTCGGGCCAGGTTTTCGCGGTGGCTTGGCAAGGCCAGTTCGCCCCCGGCCTGCAGCAGCTTCTGGGCACGTATTTCGACCAGTATTCTGCCGCTGTGAAAACCAACAAAGCGACTTATGTCGGCCGCAGACCGCTCAATCTGCAGCTTCCCGGATTGGTCGTTCAGGTGAATGGTTACATGCGCGCCTATCACTTCCGGGCGTATCTTCCGCAACAGATTCCCGCTGGAGTGAAACCGGAGGAGTTGTGGTAACGACGACGCCAGGTGGATTAGCGTTACGCGGGTCAACGGGGCACGGGTCAACGGGGCAGGGGTCATCGGGGCAAAGATCGATTTTACGGCGATCAACTTTGCGTGGATTTTTGAGTTTGGTTGTCGCAAGCGGACTCGGATTGCTCGCCGCATGTGGCGGAGGTGGAAGCAGCAGCAAGAGCACCACCCCACCTCCTTCCGGAAATAACGTGCAAGCGATCGAAGTCAATGGAGGGCCGGTCGCGGGGCAACTCTACGCTAATGCCGCCTTTACCAGCGTGACCGTGTGCGTTCCGGGCTCCACGACCTGTCAGACGGTGGATGGAATCCTGGTGGACACGGGTTCGGTCGGACTAAGGCTCCTCGGTTCCGCAATCCCTAATCTTGCTCTGCCCAAGCTCTCTGGGTCGGGCAGCACGAACTACTACAACTGCGTCAGCTTTGTGGATGGCTCCTACCTTTGGGGACCTGTTGCGCAAGCGGATGTGGAGATGGCCGGAGAAAAGGCAAGCAGCGCCAGCATTCAGGTGATCGAGGATCCCACTGGCTTCATGGTGCCGACCGCTTGCTCGAATGGCGGCATGGACGAAGATAACCTCCAGGCGCTCGGAGCCAATGGCATTGTCGGCGTGGGCGGATACCCTCTGGATTGTGGCCCTGCCTGCGTGAGCGACACTTCTCCGGACATCTACTTTACCTGCGAGCAAAGCGGCAATTGTCAGTCATCGACGATCGCGGTAGCAAAGCAGGTGGTCAATCCGATCGTCGATTTTACGACCGACAATAATGGCGTACTCATCGAAATGCAGTCGGTGGATGGCGAGTCGGCGACGGCCACCGGGTCCATGATCTTCGGCATCGGCACCGAATCCAACAACGCGCTGGGTTCAGCCAATGTCTATCCAATCAATAACGATGGGTTCTTCACAACGACGTTTAATTCGCAGGCGTTGACCGAGAGCTTTATTGACAGCGGCTCGAACGGATATTTTTTCCCGGATGCGTCGATTACGCAATGCAGCCAGAACAGCGGCGTCTTTGGGTTCTACTGTCCGGCCAACACCGCGAACCTGTCGGCACAAAATGTTACGCAAAGCGGGTCGCAAAATACGTTGAGTTTCAGCGTCGACAATGCGGTAAATGATTTTAATAACTTCGGCAGCGACTCAGCATTCGCGAATCTTGCAGGACCGAACGGCACCACTAACTGCGGAACGGGGACGCCTTGCGGCTTCGATTGGGGCCTTCCGTTCTTCTACGGCCGCAACGTGTTCACTTCGATCTACGGACAATCGGCTCCGAGCGGAACTCCCGCCGCACCCTGGTGGGCCTATTAATGGCTCTTTGACGCACCGCAGCAAGTGATGGGAGTCACCGCGACGGGAAGGCCCGCCGGACTAGGCTTACCTTGGTTAGCCAATCCCATGCTGGATCCGTCAGCCATCGAAGCTGGACTTCGCCACCTCGCGCCGGAACAGCTCCGCAATGCTCTCGGAAATTTCTTGCCCAAACATGGCACCGCGGCAGAGAAAATCGCTGCCATCGAAAGCGGGCTCCGCAGTCCCATGGGCCAAGCCTTGCGGGACGCAATGGCGAGGTGGATTGTTGACGAGATTGTCCCGGTGGAACGCCTGGTTCCCGAGGCCTACCTGAAGTGGCGTCCTCCGGTACGGGACGCCATGATGTTCGTGGTGGCCAGGCTCTCCGCGGCGCGCCTTGCGCCCAAGCTGCTTGAGCAAATCGAACTCCCCGAAAGCACGTCGCCTGAAGCACGCTTGCTGCGGCTGATCGCAAAAGTGCCGGGGCTGCAAAAACTGGGACAAGTCATCGCCCGAAACCAGAACCTGCGTCCCGCTCTGCGCCGTGCGTTGGGGCGCCTGGAAAATGGAATTCGCGACGTCGCACCCGCGGAGATAGGCGCCATCATCCGGCGGGCTCTGGGATCGCGCGTCGCGAAGTACCAGGTCAGGATCGCGCCGGCTATTCTCTCCGAGGCCAGCGTCAGCGCGGTCATGCGTTTCACATGGCACAACCCGGAAAGCGGCCGGCGTGAACGTGGCGTTTTCAAAGTTCTGAAGCCGCACATTCCGGAATACTTTGCCGAGGACATGGATTACTTGCAGGGACTCGCTCAGTACTTCGGAGACCGGCACCACAGCTACGGATTTCCGGCGGACCTTCTACCCGATACTTTCAAGAAAGTCCGGCGCTTGCTTCGCCACGAGGTGAACTTTGCCCGGGAACAGAAGACGCTGATCGAAGCGGCGGCCCTCTATCAACACATCTCCGGTGTGCGCGTGCCGCGTTTGATTCCGCCGCTCTGTACCCCCAGCATCACAGCGCTCACAGAAGAGCGCGGGATCAAGGTAACGAGCGCAGCCGCCCGTCTTCCCGCCTCGGGGCGGACGAAAGTCGCGGAGCAAATTATCGAAGCGCTGGTTGCCATCCCGCTTTTTTCGGCCCATGAGAATGCGATTTTCCACGGCGATCCCCACGCCGGCAATTTGCTCTATGACAACCGTACGGGCGAGTTGGTCATCCTGGATTGGGCGCTGCGCGAGCGCCTGACGCGCGAGCAGCGGCGCCACCTGGCGCTCCTGATCCTGATGGTGAGCCTGCGCGATCCGGTGGGCGCCAGCACCGAGATCCGGGCGCTCAGCCAGCATCAAATCCACAGCAACTCGCCGCGAGGTCACATGATTCGCGAGACCGTCGCAGCCTATCTCGATGAACTGCCCGTGACGAGTCTGCCCAGCGGCACGGACGCCATGCGCTTGCTGGAACGCATCGCGCTGAAGGACGTGAAGTTCCCCGGCCCGCTGATTATGCTGTCGAAGGTGATCTTTACGCTGGATGGGATTTTGCGCGACATTGGCGGCTCCAGCAAAGGGATGGGTCTTACGATCGCACGCCACGTCGCCGAGGATTGGATCGGCAATCAAAGCGCATTCCGCTCGCCTCTTAAAATCCGGGACTGGGCCACGCTGCAATGCAGCGCATTACTGTGCTCGAGCCGCTGGGCGCTGCGCGCCGAACAGGCCATAGTCAATCGCCTGCTGCCCGCCCGATCACAGGCGTCCCAGGCCTCCGCGTGAAAATGGCGTCTTCGAGCGAAAATACGTCTTTCGCTCGAAGACGCCTCGGCGGGAGCGCCGATTTCGCAGGGCCGGGCAATTCGCCGCGTACCAAACGCGAGGCGAACTAATCAGTGATCATCGCGGCACGTGTCAGGCAGTTGCCGCAACCGCAGCCCGCTTTGCTCGAACCGAACGCTTCCCATGATGCTCAGTCTTGGCCGCGTGCCGGCCGTTCGTCGGCTTTGTGATAACGTCCATCAAAGCCCTCTGGGCATCCACGTAGCTTTTCACGCCTTCGCGAGTCAGTTCGGCCAGCGGGAGTAAGGGAAATGGCCGCAGGAGTTCCAGCGTCTTGCCCGCCGTTTTCACGTTGGCGTTCATCTGCTGTCCAGCCACGTCAACGAGTTTCTTCTGGGCCTCGATGAGCGAGTCTGTGGTCTGGCGTGCCACCACAGCCAACTCCGTCTTCTTCGTGGTCTTCTTGCCGCCCTCGGCATGTTTGGCGCCGGTCGCCTTGGCGGTCTCGTCGGCCACTACGTCCAGGAACTGCTTCTGCGCTTTCACGAACGTGTCCATACCCTCGCGGGCCAACTGCACGATGTGCTCAGGCTGGTATGGCTTGCCGGACTTGGCAGCTTGCACCCAGGTGTGGGTCTGCTTTTCGGCAATCTTCAAGAACTCCTGTTGCATGTGGATGAAAGTCTCCACGCTGCGCCGCAGGAGATCGATGGCGGCAAGGCGCCGGGGGCAATCGCCCACCCGCTCTCTTACGCCGTTCAGGAGGATTTCGTTCTGCTGCTTGCCCAGTTCAAGAAGAATTTTTTGTCCTTCGATAAAGTTTGTCATGCCTTCCCCAGCGACTTCACTGAGAATGGCGGAGGGAGAATGATGAGGATCGGACAACTGCTCCCGGACAGCATGCATTACATTTGCATTCTGCCGCATCGCAAGGTCCAGCATGATCCTCTGCGTGGCAAAGAAAGTCTGGACGCCCTGTTGAGCCCAACCCGATAGAATAGAGACAAAGGAAGATTCCCGAGGATGAGTCTCGGTCCTGTTGGCAACTGGCATATGGTACCTCCGAATTGCTGCACTGCAGCATCAACTAAAATATACGATTCATGGAGAATTGTGTCAAGATGTACTTGTTGATATATGCGGAGCAGCATCGGCAATGGAAGAAAGCGCGGGAAACAGTATGAGGGCACGATGAAACCCGCTGTCGTCCAGATCAAGAAATATGGGAATCGCCGGTTGTACGATACGGCCGGCAGCCGCTATGTGAATCTGGAAGCAATTGCCGCCCTCATTCGCGAGGGGAAGCAGGTTCAGATCGTCGACGCGAAAACCGGGCAGGACCTGACACGGGTTACGCTGACCCAAATCATCACCGAAGACGCCAAGGACAAGCCCACCGGCTTGCCTCTGGAGTTGCTCCGCCAGCTCATCATCGCTTCCGACGAGGTACGGCAGGAGTTCGTGATGTGGTATCTCAAATCCGCCTTCGACTCCTACCAGAAAGTGCAGGACGCAGTGCAAAACCGGCTGGGTGAAGTGCAATCTGCAATTCTGTCGCCGGTGGAAACCATGCAGCGATTCCTGGGCAAGCCGGCGCCAGCGCAGCCGCGAGTTGAGGCCGAGCCGGAATTGGACACTCTGCGGAAACGCGTGGCTGAGTTGGAAGCGAAGCTGCGCAAGCCCGCGCGAAAACGGCGCACCAAAGCGAAGGCGAAGCGAGGTTAATGCGCTTGATTCCGCGCTGGTAAGGCTCGGGTACCCGAATATGCTATGGAGCGGGCCCCGGCGCAAAGGATATAATCCGGCGGGACAAAACTCGGACGCCAGTGCGCATTCAGTCCAGAATACAGTCAGGGTTTAAATAGTCAGGGTTTAAATTGGTCAAACGGCAAAAAGCCAGCGGTCGATCAAAGCGCTCGATCCGGGACTCTAAGGTAATCTCTCACTCAAACCACAGCACCTCCATTTGGACCGAGGCTTTGTTCGGCGCCGAGGTTCTTCTGCTGCACGCGACCCCGGTTTATTACGGCTTCGGCGTGCCCCGTGGCGATGGGTCAGCGGTGGTCATCATTCCTGGGTTCCTGGGCACCGATCTTTACCTTACGGAGCTCCACGGCTGGCTTGAGCGGATCGGATATCGCCCCTATTTCTCGGGCATCGGGATCAACGCCGAATGCCCAAACCTCCTGGTTCAGCGTCATCTGAACGAGACGGTCAAAAGGGCCCTGCGCGAGACTGGCCGCAAAATTCACCTGATCGGTCACAGCCTTGGGGGCGTGATTGCACGCTCGATCGCCGGGGAGAGGCCGAAAGACATCGCTTCCGTGATCACGCTGGCTTCGCCGATTCGCGGCACCGTAGCGAGCCGGGCGGTTCTGCACGCCGCGGAGGTGGTTCGTTTGCGGATCCTGAGTGAGCATGGAAGCCGCGTGCTTCCCGGTTGCTACACCGGGCGTTGCACCTGCAATTTCGTCGATTCCCTGAGGCGCGACATTCCGGATGCGGTGGTCGAAACCGCGATTTACACGCGCCACGACGGCATCGTGGACTGGCGCTATTGCATGACCAAGAGGCCGGAAGTCGACTTTGAAGTGCCGGGCACGCACATTGGCATGGCGTTCAATCCGGCCGCCTACTCGATCATCGCGGAGCGCCTGGCGATGACTCATTCTTCCGACTAAGTCAGCTCCAGCCATCGTGATTCTTGGGGAACCTCAAGAAGGACTTCCTTCGCTCTGCGTGGCGCGCAGCCTGCCTCTCCCGCTCCTGAAGTGTGCAAATTAGTGCTTCTCTGTTGTCCAAGATGATGAAACTAGATGCGCACAAGGGCACATTTCCGGGGAATCATCATTTTCTCCATTGACATGCCCGCCGACCTGAGCCATGATGGCCTCACGCTCAGGAAGAAGTACCCCCGCTCCGGCCAAGCGCTTAGCCGACACATCCCCAAGAGACAATTCCCCCTTACTTCAGCTGGATCGCTACAAACCCCAGGAGTAAGCTGCCATGAAAAAGACCCTGTTCGTACTTAGTCTGATAACTCTGACCAGCCTGAGCGCGAACGCCACTCCCAAGCCCAAGTTCTACAGTTTTGGCCTTAGCGGCTACTGCGATACCTTTAGTTTTTACACCTATCCTGCCTATGTAGGCGCACCCGCAATTGCGATTAGCGGACAGCACCATTGCGGTCACTTTCCCATCGAGAATGTGGGTGGATTCGTTCATGCTCTGTCTTCTTACTATCAGGTTGGCACGGGAACGGTCTTTGATTTTCACGACGCCGAATATTCGGATTGGTACGGCGAGACCGGATACGACACTAACTGGATCGTCGACTGGAAAGCCGGTACCTGGGTCATGTACGTGAACAACGGCGGCATGAGCTATTACTTTGTTAACTCAGGCACAATCACCGTCGGCTATACCGGTCAGGCTAAAACTCAGGCTGCTGAAGACAAGCCGGCCTCTCGGCGATAGTGCGGCGGTAGGTGCAAGCATAACTTAGAACGTAACACGTACTCCAAACTCGATTTGCCTGGGAGCCCCGTTCGCGTATGTTCCCGAACCCGGCAGAACCCGGTCCAGACGGGACGTGCAGAACGACGTGCTGTTGCCGCACACGCCGGGGGAAGTGGAATTATTCAGCGAAGTGCCTGGAGCGCCGTCCAGCACTCCACTCAATTGGCCTCCCGGCCCTCCGAAGTTGGCGAGGTTGAACACGTTGAAGACAGCGAAGTTGGGCTCAATCTTCATGCGCTCGCCGAAGGCGAACGGCCAACTAAAGCGCATGTCTATGGTCTTCAGCCAGGTTTCTTGGGCGGCGCGGCCCGGCAAACCGCAACTGGGAGTGGGCGGGGTGCACGACGAAATCAACGGAGCATAAGCGCCCAGCGTCTGCATTTGAAGTGCGCTGAACAGCCCCGCGCCGACCAGATCCTGGCCTGCGGGCGTCAATCGCCCGGCGAAATTCCGGTTGTAATTGGTAATCACGCCGTCCAACTTGTTGTTCGCGTATTTTCCGGGGCTGCCAATATTGGTGTCCGGCAGAAGGTCGCCTACGGTTCCGTCGCCGGTGATGTCGCTGCGGAAAATTTCTCCGGCCACTCCGCCGCCATTCATCTGTGGAATATACACACTCAACGGAAGCGGGGATGCCAGCAGCGTGATGAGGGAAAGCTGCGGTCCGTGCGGCATTTCGAAGGTTGGCGTAAAGACAATCTGGTGGGTGCGGTCTAACCCTGACGAGCCGAAATGGGAGAAATGCGGGCGGTTGTAGTCCTCGGCGACCGAGAGCGTCGAATAATCGCCGCCGCTGCCGTCAGGCGAGGCGATATTGGTGCGATAGCGCGAGAGCGTGTAGGAAAGCGCCAGGTCAACCTTGCGCACGCGGCGCAGCGCCATGGGTCCGCTCGAAGTGTGATAAATGAAATGAATGGCTTGATACTGCGAACGTCCGGAGGGGAAGTACATGATGTTCGATCCCACCGCCGGATTGATACCGCCGAATGAGGCCTGCAATGGCAGACCCGTCGAATGGTCGACCTTGCCTAGCACGGAGCAGGGAAATGGCCCGCAGAACGCATTCGAGGAATCCAGACCATTGCGCGCGAAATCCACGATGCTCGCGCCCGGGACCGTCGAGATATAGCATTGCACCGCGGCCTGCGAACTGCCTCCCGCCGAGATTGCTGTCGGGCACAAGCCATTCGTCAGCGGATTCGATGCGATCGTGCTATTGATCGCCCCAAGTTCAGCCCCATAAGTGTTCTGCGCAGGGTTCGGGAGGCTGCCATCGGTCAGGTACACCGCGTCGCCCACATGATTGGAGTCGATCCCGAGCGGAAACTGGGTTCCGAGTTCGCGCACATAGTCCACGGAGAACATGCTTCTCAGTCCCAATTGACGCTCAATTCCTGCGCTCATGTGGACCACGCGCGGAGTCTTGTAGCCAGGCGCCAGCATGCCCCCGAAATTCGCCAGGCTGTTCGCCAATGAATACACATTCGGCCCGCTGGTCACACTGGCTTGATTGGCCTGAAACTGCGATTGCAAATCCTGAATCGCCTGCGCAACCTGCACAGCTCCTTGCGAACCTGTCAGCGTGGCGCCCAGCGGTTGTCCGCAGATTTGTGTGGCAATATCGAGCCCACCCGCGGAAGTGACGATATCTGCGTGCCCCACCGCAGCGCTATCCGGAAACAGCACCGACCCCGTCGGACAAAGCGTCAGGCTGCGGTTGTATTGTCCATTGGACAAGCGGTTGATGCGATCCTGATACGTGTTCTGGAGCAGGAAATTGTCAAAGAACATGCCGCCGCTCGCTCGCACCACCGTTCGGCCGTTGTGTCCCGGATCCCAAGCCACTCCGAGTTGGGGCGCAACGTCGTGGTACGGGCGGGTAATAGCCACGCCGAGCAATTGCTGATAGCCGATGCCGAACTGGGGGGGCTCGCCAAATTGATTAAGGATCAGATCGGTACCCGTGCATGGCGGAGAGGTCACGATGCTGGTATTGATCGCCGAACACGGAACCGGCGCCAGATCGCTGTCGGTGCGCCCCGTGTCGAGCACGTAGTTCACACCCACGGTGACATTGAGGTTGGGTAGCACATTGTACTTGTCGGACACGTGGCCCTCGAGCCGGGTGTCGACGTGGGCGCCGGTCGGGCGGTTGAACCCCGAGTTCTCACTGAAATTTCCCAAGCCGTTATAAATCGTGAACGTGCCCACCGGGTAGTTCAGAGGGTTGTCGGCGGCTCCGCGCGGGTCGCCCGCATACAACGGCAACAGATTGGGGTTTCCATTGATCGCCTGAATAGTCGCCAGCCCATTGGAACTCGTCACCGATGGCCCGTAATTTCCGGGCGCGAAATAGTCTCCCTGCCCGATGCGATGAGCAGCCGCCCCAAAACTCACTGTGTGCAACACCCTGACAGTCGTGCTGCTGTCGTAGCGCGCAAAAAGATCGCGCTGAACCGTCTGTCGTGGACCGGCGGTCGATGGTCCCAGCGAATACGAGCCGAGCTGCATATGGAAGGGCGCCAGCGGATCGACCACGGAAGCGGCCAGATCCGGAGTGATGGCGTTCACCATCTTCTGATAGCCGAAGCGCACGCTGTTGACGAACCGTCCGTGGTTCCAGTCCAGTCCGAAGGCGGCGGAGGGCACGTTGATCTGGTTGTGGAACGCCGAATTGCTGGTTCCGTAATTCGGCCCGATCTGGCCAGAGTTGTCATAGCCAAGCCGGACAAAAAACTTCATGTTCTCGTTGACGTTGTAATCCAGCCTGGCCAGCAGCAAATTTTCGCGGAAAAATGCGCTTCGCCGGGCCGTCGTGTTGAACAGTGGAGATCCATTGGATGACGGCAAAATCAAATCCTGCGACGGCATCGGCTGGCTGCCATCCTGCTTGGTGCGCTCTCCACTCACATACAGAAATGCCTTGTCCCTGATGACCGCACCACCAGCTCCAAATCCATATTGCTGCTGGCTGTAGTCCGAACTGCCCGAGGGGAATCCCGCCAGTCCTAGAAACTGCTCGCGCAAATTTCCAAACAGGTTACCGTGCCACTCGTCGCCAGTACCGGAGCGCGTCGTCGCGCGGACCGAGCCCATCGCGTTCAGCGACTGAAACGGCTGCGGCGTGACTCGCGAAACGACCACCTCGCGCACTCCCTCGGCCGGCAGATTCATCGTCGCCGCGCCCTTGGTCTCATCCATGATTTCAATTTCATCGGCGTCGAAGTGCGTCGTCCGTCCCTTGCTGCTGTCGATCGAAAGCGACTGAGTTCCGCTTTTGCCAGGCCCATAGATGGCGCCGTCCACCGCTTGCACCCCCGGAAAAATCTCCCCGGCGGTCAGATAGTTGCGTCCATTAATGGGCAGGTTTTCGGGAGCATCGCCAGAGAACTGGCTCTCCAGCCGGGGCGGACCGGGATTGATCCAGTCCAGTTTGAAGTTGGCGGTTGCCGGCGCGCCTGCCACCACGGTGATATCGGTATCCGCCGGCACCATGTCGAGCCCATCCACGTGCACCGAATAAACGCCGGGAGAAAGCCGCTCAGTGACGTAGGATCCGTCCTTGCCCGCGCGGGTCACACCCCTGGTTTCGCCGGACTGCGAGCTGTAGGAAATTCGCGCGCCGTCAACCGGAATCCCATCTTCATCCAGCACCTTGCCCTGGATGGTGCCGGTGTTCGGATTTTCCCCCGTGGTTTCCTGCGCCCTCATTGCAGCCGCGGGAGCGAACGTGAACCAGATAAGAAAGATCAGGCCAAGGGGCAGAGAACGCCGAAAGCACAAAGCAGACCATTGCAACAAAGCGCCACTCTCCTGGGAGCAGAATCACCAAACAGCACGGGAACGATTCCGCGTCTAAAGGTCTTTAATTTCCACTGAAATGGAATAGAACATCTTACTAGATGCGGCCCCGCAACCGGCGCGATGCATGCGATTTTTGACAGGGGATTTCACTACCACGATCCCTTCTTGGTGTAGTATCCCGCCCGGTTGTGGACCTGGTAAGAACCGCCAGCCGGTGGATTCGTCAGATTGACCTGAATCCGGCGAAACGGATAATCGGAGAAGCGCTGCGAGGGATAATACGCCAACAGGTATTGGGTACGAAGTTCGTCGCTGATCTGGCGGAACGCGTCATCCAACTGGGGCAGCGAGGTGGCGTAGTAGTATTTGCCGCCGGTGTCTTCCGAAATCTGGATCAGGGCATGCTCGCCGCCCGTGTCGCGGCCCGCGCTCGCTTCAATCGGCACGATGATGATGCTGTAGATAATCGCTTCCGCTTCCTGGGCCGCGCGCAGCGCTTCTTTGTAGTTCACCTGGCTCACCGTGTCGCCGCCGTCGGTGATGATCACCATGACTTTTCTCCCCTGGCGGCGGCTCAACGCCTGCGATCCCAGGAAAATCGCATCGTAAAGTGCGGTTGCTGACCCGTTCCTGACACGGTCGATTCCGGCATCGATCTTCTTCAGGTCGGATGTGAACGGCACCACTTCGTTCACCTCCTCACTGAACTTGTAGAGCGACAACCCATCCTGTGGCCGCAAAATCGTGTGCGCGAACTTGCGCGCCGACTGTAACTCCAGCGGCAGGTCTTTGCGTGTGCTCAGGCTGGTATCCACCGAAAGCACAATCGAGAGCGGAAGCGCCGACTCCCGGCTGAAGAGGGCGATCTTCTGTGGTTTGCCGTCCTCCTTGAGCAGAAAATTTTCTTTTTCCAGATTGGAGATCGGCGCACCCCGCGCATCCGTCACCGTCACAAACACATTGACCAGCTTGACTTCGACCTTGAATGTGGTGTCCGGCTCTTGTGCGGACAATGATGCGCTTGGGCAGATCAGGAATACGCACACCAGCCAGAAAGCGAGCCGCGAGCCACGAGCCCCGAGTCGCGAGCAGACCGTATCAGATTTCGCTCGCCGCTCGTGGCTCGCGGCGCGAGGCTCTCTTGGGATGCGCTTCATTCGAACGACAATTTTCCGGGACATTTATTTGGATGCGGCCTCTGACCCCGCTGTGCCGCCCGGCCGCCGAATTTCTTCCGGAAACGCCTCTCCGTCCGCCCATACTGCCCCGTCTTCGAAGTACTCTTTCTTCCAGATCGGCACCGTCTTCTTCAACGTGTCGATAATCCAGCGGCAGGCTTCAAAGGCCGCGCCGCGATGGGCGGACGCCACGATGATCAGCACGCTGGTCTCCCCAATCTCCAATCGCCCCAGCCGGTGAACAATGGAAACTCCGCCCACGCCATACCTCTCGCGAGCCGTCTGGGCCAGCCCTTCCATTTGCTTTAACGCCATCGCTTCGTAGGCTTCATAGTCCAGGTAGAGTGTCCGCCGTCCGCGCGTGTTGTCGCGCACCACGCCTTCAAATACCACCGCCGCGCCATCTTCTGGCCGCTTCACGCTGCGAAGCACGGATTCGGCGATGATCGGCTCGCGCACCATCCGGATCTCGCCTCGCGTGGCCTTCACTTCGCTGTTCGCTTCGGGCGCACCACCGCTCACCGGAGGCAGTAATCCCACCTCATCTCCCGCGGCCAGAGCGCGATCCGCATGCGCATATTCCTGGTTCACGGAAAGGGCAAGCGCCGGCCGCATCGCCTCCAGTCGCGGAGCCTGGCACGCATAGTGTGCCAGCACATCCTCGACCCGCGCCCCTTCCGGCAGGTCGACATAGTCGCTGGACCGTCCGACGAAATCTTTGAGCATGCCAAAAAAAAGTACGCGGATCTTCATGGCGAAAAATCTATAGAAAACAGATCTGCAAGCAAAGCCCAGATGCTCGTGTGGTGGCGAGGCTTTGCCCCGCCCAGACGGGGCGAAGCCCCGTCACCACACCGACGAATTCCTGGACTCTGCCCACTTAGTGTAGCGCGCCGCCATCCGACCGGGCATGTCCCGCCGGTGTCACGGCCCGCGACTTCAGCCATTTAGTTCAATTACCACCGTAATCGTGCATTAGGTCACGTTCCAGCATAGGCTGGTTGCTGTGTTCCATTGTTGAGGAGGATGCTATTTCGAACGCCGTTCAAACCGATGCAGGACGTAGCGCATCCGCGCGGTCGTTCCTTCACAGTCTCAACATCCTCGTCAAGTACACGCGGCTGTATGGAACCAACCACAAGCGCACCGACAGCCAATTTGAGACTGCCTGGCAGGAACTGCAGGATTCCCTGCCCAAGAGCGGAGATACTGGTTTCGTGCTCGGCGTCTCCGACAATAAACTTCTTCTCGATGGCATTCCGCTCGAAGCCGGTCAGGCCGAGCGCAGTTTCGCGCAGTTACTGAATGCTGCCGGACTCTCCAGCATCCTGTTCTCGAACAAGGTGACGCTCGAGGACTTCCGGCGCCTGGTGAATGCTTTTGCCATGGGCGGATCAAAAGCGCAGGACTTCGCGAAGCAGGTCAAAGAGACGTTGGGGGATAACAATTCCTCGATCCGCATCAATGAAGTCAAGTTTATCGCCGCCGATCCCACCACTGGAGAGCTTTCCATCGCGGCTCAACTCGCCGCGCAATCCATCGGTCCGGAATTCAAGCAGTGGCTCAATGATCCGCAAAAGCTCTTGCAATTGATCGCGGCCGCTCAGGGGGCCAGCGAAGGCTCCGGACAGCCCGGCGCGCCCATGGGCAGTGTCCCCAGCCTTTCTGGCGGCACCGGGCCCGCCAATGGTTCCCCAACCGGTTCCTCAGTTTGGAACGGTGGCGTCGTTCCTCTACAGGAAGAGGAAGTGATCCAGACCATTCGCCTGCTCACGCACTTCGGTCAGGCCATGCAGGATCCCAACTCTTCCGACGAGAATCTCAAGGTTGAACTTGCCAAAGTCGGCGAGGGCACGAAAATCAATCTGGCCCAATTGCTCGAAGGCTTGGCCTCGCAGACGATCAAGAATGATGAGGACGCCGGCAACAACACGCCTCTCCTGATGAAGGCGGCCGAGAGCATGGCCATCAAGTTTGCCCTCGACCGTTATCAGAAGGGCGACATCAAGGTAAATGCCGTCCACGAGATGATGGAGCATTTGAGCCGTCAGATGGACACCTTGTGCCAGATTCTGCGCGTGCAGGAAGACAAGATGTCGAAGGCCGGCATCCTGGTCGAGTCCCACGCCGACATTCTGGATCGCATGTTCTGGGCAGAGATTCCTGAAAGCGGCAAGAAAAGCGTTCTGCTCTCCAGCGAAGCCGCCTGTGTGCCGCCCCGCAACATCCGCCAGTTCGTCGAAGTTCTGCTCGAGCGCGAGGACGATGAACTCGCCGGCAAGATTCTCTCCAATTACTGCGGTTGCCTGGATGCTAAAGAACCCGATCCGCGCCGCAAAGCAGCTGCGGGTCTGGCCCAACTCGCCGACCTCTATGCCAACGCGCCCGTGGACATCATGCCCAGGGCCATCACATTGATGAGCGAGAAAATTGCGAGCGAGAGCGACTCTGAAATCCAGAGCCTGCTGAGCGCCTCATTTGCGCGCTTCGGGCAGGAAGCAGCCTCCCGCAAGAAGTACAAAGCGATTGCCGAACTGTGTTCCGCGTTCGAGAGGGTCGCGCAGGATCGGCCAAACCTGGCCCAGGACCTGCGTTCGCGCGTCGGCGTTGAAAATCGCCTGCCTGAGATGATCGAGGAGGCCATCAACTCCGACCTGATACCTCAGGATCTCGTCCAGGTTCTGCAGCAGCTTCCCAAGAATGCGGTGGAACATCTTGCCGACCGCTTTTTCCGGTCCCAGAAGCGCGAAGAATGCGATCGCATTATTGATCTGGTCGGGGAACTGGGCCAACCGGGGGTCACTGACCTGCGTGAGATTTTGCGTCTCGGCCAGCCGCGCCAGGCGGCCGCGACCGTCGGCCTGTTGAGCCGTCTGGATCCGTCCATTCTGCTCGAACTGCTGCCCGGCCGCATGAGCGAATTCAATCGCTTCTATCAGGATATCCTGGTGCGCCAGATCGCCTACGCGGCCGCACCCGATCGCGGACGCACGCTCCTCGAGTTGCTCGAATTGCTGGATCCGCTGGTTCTGCCCGAGACCATCGACGAAATCGGCATGAGCCAGGATCATAGCGCCAGTGCCAGCCTCATCGCGCTGGCTGCCAGTGGCGAGGCACAGTCCCGCTCGCCGTTCGTCCAACTCAAGGCCATCGAGTCGCTCGGCCGGTTGCGCGAAGCCGAGGCGGTCGGCGTTTTGCGCGATCTGGTCGAAGAGAAGAAGTTTTTTGGATACACCCAGCACCGCGAACTGCGCATCGCCGCCATCCAGTCGCTCTCCAAGATCGATCAGACTTATGGCACGCATGCGCTTGCCGAAAGCGGTCTTGAGACCGCGGAAATCGCCATCGCACCGCTCGATTCCGCGCCCGGTTGTCCCTGGGTCCGGCAGCGCCGCTACGAACGAATTATTCTCCCGCGACCGCTGTCGGCGACTCTCTCCAGTTCCTGGGGAAGGTCGAACATCGTTATGCGCGAGATGAGCCTGGGCGGCGGCATGGGCACGCGCAACGATAATCTGCGTGTCGGCTCCGAAGCGAACGTCGAGATTGCTGTCGGTGTAAAGAAAATCCGCGGGCAAGTCCTTCTGCGCCGTGCCCGCGTCAACGAACTCGGCTTCGAGTTCGTCAAAATGGATCTCGACAGCCGGTATCGCCTGCGCCGCGTGCTGGTCGAGGCCCTCGAAAAAGCTCCCGAAAACCGCGCTCCCGATTGGGACGGGGGACGCAAGACCTAGCAGGCTGCTGAAAAACTACTTTGTGGGGTCGAAAGTGTGACCGCAGCGGCTGAAGCCGCATTGAAAAGAGGAATATTGAGTTTTTCCGCAGCCTGCTAGGAACGGATCTTAAACTCAGGAAGCACAAGTCCCCCGCAAACTCGATCCTATTCCAGAGAAAAAGCCCCTGCGCAAGCAGAGGCTTTGTCCTTACTACCATCTCCGCTAAGCAACCTTCACGAAGATAATCACGAGCGTGAACAACACCAGCGACTCGATGAACGCCAATCCAAGAATCAGCGCCACCTGAATGCCGGCCCGCGCGGCTGGATTGCGTCCCAGCGCTTCGCACGCCGAGGAGGCAGCGCGTCCCTGGCCCTGGGCGGCCAATCCGGCCGCGATGGCAATGGCGAAGCCGGAGGTAATGGCGACCCAGTTCGTGGAACCGGCCGCTCCCGCGCCCGTTTGCGCGAACGCCGGCACCGCAAAAATCGAACAGAACAGCAGCAACAATACCAACATCATCATCTTCCGCATTTGCTTTCTCCTTTATGAATTGCCGCCAGTGGGTGGTTGACGCCGTGCCGTTACAGGCCGGCGCCCTCACGCTGAGGGCAGTTGTCAGCTTTCAGCTTTCAGTTCTCCGCGATTCACGCCACGTTAAAAACTGAGAGCTGACGGCTGAGAGCTGATAGCTCTGATCTTTAGTGTTCGTGCGCGACCGCCTCACCCAGGTACACGGCCGGCAACAGCACGAAGATATACGTCTGAATAAACGACACGCCGATGTGCAGGCCCTCAAACACGACCGGAAGGCCGATGGGCACCAGCGAGAAAAACACCAGCGTTACCATCTCACCCGCGAACATGTTCGCAAAAAGACGAACGCTGAGCGATAACACGCGCGCCAGGTGGCTGAAGACTTCAATGGGAAAAACCAGAATCGGCAACAAGATTCGCACCGCCAGCGGCATGCCCTCCTGCGGTCCGATGAAGTGCTTCAGGTACCCAATGGGCCCGTTCTCACGCAGTCCGGCATAGTTGTAGTAGAACCAGGTCAGCAGCGCGGCCCCGAGCGGCACGGTTTCCACCGCGGTTGGCGATTCCAGCCCCGGAACCAGCCCAATCAGATTGCACGTCAAGATGAACAGTCCGAGCGTGGTCAGATAGGGGACAAACTTTGCGCCCGAATGATGGCCGATGATCTCATCGGCCAGATTCGCGATGAAGCCATGAATACCTTCCATGGTGTGCTGGAGGGCGCCGGGGTTCTCCACCGAAAGGCGCAGGCGAACCGCCACAAAGAAGGCCGTCAGCAGCAGAACGACCAGAATCTCCATTGCCACCGTGTTGGGAATGGGAGCCGCAGGATGCCGGGGATGAATCCCAAGCCGCAGCAGCAGCGCGGTCACCGGCGAGCCGAAGAGATGGTTCAGAAATTTAGTAAAGGTAAGTTGTTCCATAGAAGAAGCTGCGAGCTACGAGCCGCGAGCCGCGAGCAAATCGATCTCCGAGTTACGAGCAATGCCGATTCGAGCCCGCAGCTCGAAACTCGCGGCCCCCAACTCAGTTTCGAAACGCCGCGTACACCTCGAACCCCGCCTCGATCATCATGGCTGCCACCGGCAGGCATAAGCCCCACAGGAAGCCACGGAAGGCCAAAGCGGAACTTTTGAATATAGCATAGGCAACGGCTCCAACCAACGCGTATCGCACCAGGAAGCGCAGCACAATGCGACCACCTTTTTCCCGGCTATGCCGGTTCACAATGCGCTCGGCAAGCGCTTCCACGCTGCGCTCGAGCGCGCGAAAATTGATGCAGGAGACCGCCGCGCCCGCCGCAAATCCGATTGCACCCGCCCATCCATACCACCAGAATGCCGGGGCCAGCAGAAGGATACTCACGGCCAGCATGGTTCGAAACATGCGTGGAAGCGCCCGCCCGTTAAACGACTCCAGGCGCAGGTCGCCGGGAGAAAGCTCCGAATTCACCGGCTCATTCATGGTTTGTCATTTCTCATGCGAGCGCGGGGTGGAATCAGATCTCGAATTCGAGGTGGAATCGGCCTCTCGGGAGGCGCTAAGCGCCATGCGGATCATCTGTGCGAATCCCACCACCGCTCCAAAAAGCAGCCCCACCAGGTAAAGCCACTTGGTATGCAACCAGTAGTCAAGCAGCTTGCCCAGAAAGAATCCCAGCAGCACGGCGGCAGGAATAATGAATCCCATCTCGGAATAGCGTGCCAGGGAAACGGCGGGATCGTTTTTCTTGTGAGGATCGGGCAACTCTGCCATGCGAGGGATTCTAAACCAGCGGAGAGTTTGCGAGGGCGCGACCTCCGTTAAACACACGGCGACAACGGTTAACCACAGGGGGCACGGGGGTGCACGGAGGCCGCTCGGTGTACTCAATGAGCTTCCCCCAAGGGTTTCCTCCCCGAGCCAGAGTGGCAGGGATGCGCCCGGTCTGTGCCACCCTTCTGGGGTATCCCCCTCCCTCTTGATCTATTAGAATCAAGATTTTAGCGCGAAATCCCCTGCAAAATATTCCGGATAAAGGACTTATATGCAAAATATTGAGCGCGTGAGACTTAGCTTGCTTCTATTGTCAAATAGCCGCCCGGTGGAAGGGCACTTTGTGTGCCTATTTCTATGTTGAAGCTTCAGCGTCTTAAGTCAAGATGTTTTGTTTTGGTCTCGGATTCGGATTAGGGGCATAGGATCGAACACGCGTATCCTTGGCGGCCCAAAAGCGCGGTTGAAGAGTCTGCGGAAAAGGTCTTTGCGCACGCGAATTTGCGACCCACAGGCGCTGAAGCGCGAATCGATTTTCAGCGACTTTGCGGCACGAGTGGAACTCGTGCCCCTCCCTTTCGCTCCTCAAGCTTTTCCGCAACCGGTGAAGCCGTGCCCTTTGAAAGGCGTTAGTCTGGAACCGCTCTGGTTATCGCTGCGGTGAACCGCTGCGCCAGTTTAAGGGCAAGTGTCGAGTGTTTTGAGCTTGTGCCGCTGAGCAACCTAAAATCAAGGACAACATCGAGTGATTCCGCTTGCGCCACGGGCCACCCAAAATCAAGGGCCAGATCGAGTTTCGGGATTAGACGTACCGGAACTCCCGGGGCGCGGCTACCTCACCATCGCCGACACGTGCGGCGAGGCGATTCCCAGCGACCAGTTTACGGTACGGATGAAGGGCTCCGGGAAGACTCCGATCACAATCGTCATTAGTCCGGTCAGGCCGAGAGCGAAGCGCATTGCGATACTGACCGGCATGCGCGCGGGTTCGCCCTCGGGCGCTGGGCGGATCAGCATGGCGTTGGCGATCCGCAGATAGTAATAGAGCCCAAACAAGGCGTAGAGCACAGCCGCCGAAGCGAGCCAGTAGTGCCCGCTTTCAATCAGGCTGAGGAAGATGTAGTACTTGCCCAGAAAGCCTGCCGTGGGCGGAATGCCGGCCAGCGACAGCAGAAACATCAGCATAAGCACGGCTTCGACAGGCGCGCGCGAATAGAGTCCAGCCATGTCGTCGAGTTCGTCGCCGATCACGTTGCGGTGCCGCAGCGACGTGATCACGGCAAACGCACCCAGGTTCATGAAGGTGTAAACCATGAGGTAGATCAGGATGCCCTTGAAGCCGTCGGCAAACGCTGGACTACCAAATGGCGATGTTCCCATGGCGACGAAGGCGAGCAGCATGTAGCCCACGTGCGCAATCGAAGAATAGGCCAGCAGTCGCTTCGTATTGGTCTGGGTGAGGGCCGCGAGATTGCCGCCGGTCATGGTGGCGATCGCAACGAATACCATGATGGGGGTGTAAAGGGAGCGCAGCGGGATCAGTCCATAAATCAGAATGCGCAGCAATAAGGCCCACGCGGCCGCCTTCACCGCGACCGACATGAAGCCGGTTACGCAGGTGGGCGCGCCTTCATAGGCGTCGGGCGCCCACTGATGGAAGGGAACCGCGGCGATCTTGAAGAGCAGTCCAACCGTGACCGTGAGCAGCGCAATCACCATAATCGGATTATGGGGATCCTGTGCCGACACGCGCGCCACGGCACGCTGAATATCTCCCAGGTTCGTGCTTCCCGAGATCCCGTACAGAAGTGAAAGACCATAGGCGAAGATGCCGGACGAAAACGCTCCCAGCAGCAGATACTTCAAGGCGGCTTCGTTGGAGCGGCGGTCGCGGCGCAGGAAGCCGACCAGCACATAAATCGAGATCGCCATCAGTTCCAGGCCGATGAAAAGCAGCACGATGTCGATGCCCGCGGCCATGCACATCATGCCCACCACCGACATCAGCAGCAGCGCATAGTACTCGCCATGGTGTTCGTTTTCGATTTCCAGATAGCGCACGGAGGCGAGAATCGTGATTGCCGCCGACGCCAGAAACAGGTACCAGAAGTACATTGCAAAGCGGTCGACGAGCAGGGAGTGATAGAACCCAATGTTCCCGCGCGGCATTGTGTACTGGATTCGCCAAACACAAAAAGTCGCCAGCAGGACGCCGAGAAACGCGCCGACTGCATTCAGCCACTTCCACTGGCGCGGGATCATCAGGTCAATCAGCAGAATGCCGAGCGCAAAAATGGTCAGCTCCACCATCGGCAGCATCAACTGGTATTCGATGGGAGTGATCGCTGTCACTTAGTCGCTCGCTTTCGCTGGCGCGACCGCTGGCGTAACGGGCGCGCCCGCCGGCATCGCTTGCGCGTTTACAGGCGTGTTCGGATTGTTGGCCTGGATGTTCTGGACAATCTGTTTCACCGGCGTTTCGAGGATCTGAAAAAATGGCTTCGGATAGAGACCGATCCAGAACGCCATGATGATGAGCGGGGCAAAAGTAAGCATTTCGCGCGGCGTCAAATCGTGCAGCTTTTCATTCTTCGGATTCGTAACCGTGCCGAAGAAAACGCGCTGGTAGAGCCATAGCAGGTAGGCCGCAGCCAGGATTACTCCGGGCGCCGCCCAGGCCGCCCACTTCCAGTTCGCGGTGAAGGCTCCCTGCAGGATGGTGAACTCGCCGACGAAACCGTTCAGCAGCGGGAGGCCCATTGACGAGAGGAACATGATCATCGTAATGGTTGCGTACACCGGCATCACGTTCGAAATGCCGCCATATTCCGAGATTTCGCGCGTGTGCCGCCGCTCGTAGAGGATGCCGACGATCAAGAAGAGCGCGCCCGTCGAGATGCCGTGGTTGATCTGCTGCAGTACCGAGCCGCTGAGGCCGGCCTGGTTGAGCGCGAAAATGCCGAGCGTGCAAAAGCCGAGGTGGCTCACCGAGGAATACGCCACCAGCTTCTTCATATCTTTCTGCATCAGCGAAACGAGCGCCCCGTAGACGATGCCGACGATGGAGAGGCCGATCATCCAGCCGCGCACGGTCGCGCCCAGGAAGGTCGAGGTCGTGTTGGTGATGACCTGCGGGAAAAACGGCAGTGAGAAGCGCACGAAGCCGTACGTCCCCATCTTCAGCAGAACGCCCGCCAGAATCACGGAGCCGGCGGTGGGAGCTTCGACGTGCGCATCCGGCAGCCAGGTGTGGAACGGGAACATTGGAACTTTTATGGCGAAGCCAAGGAAGAACGCCAGGAACAGCCAGATGGCGGCGTGGAATGGAATGAGTGGCGCCGTCTTGTAAAGTTCGGGAATGCTGAAGGTGAAGACGTTCGTCAGCGTGTGATGATGGAAATAGAGAAACAGGATGCCGAGGAGCATCAGCACGGAGCCGAGCAGCGTGTACAGGAAGAACTTGATGGCGGCGTAAAGTTTGCGCGGGCCGCCCCAGATGCCGATCAGCAGGTACATGGGAACGAGCATCGCTTCCCAGAAGACGAAGAACAGGAAGAAGTCGAGCGCCATGAAGACGCCGAGCATGCCGGTCTGCAGCAGGAGGAACCAGACGTAGTATTCCTTGACGCGGTTCTCGATGGCGGTCCAGGAGGAGAGGATGGAGATCCAACCGAGCAGCGTGGTGAGCATGATCAGCAGGAATGAAATGCCGTCGATGCCGAGGTTGTAACCTGCGCCGATCGAGGGAATCCAGTTGTTGGCCGTGCCTTCGAGAAACTTGAACTGCTGCGGGTCGAAGCGCTGCGCCCAGAACATCGGC
This sequence comes from Terriglobales bacterium, assembly GCA_049300475.1. GTDB lineage: Bacteria > Acidobacteriota > Terriglobia > Terriglobales > Acidobacteriaceae > Acidiflorens. The sequence goes on from JBAQJU010000335.1 coordinate 68,809, forward strand.
ACGAGCGGTATCGAAATCAGGAATCCGCCCAGCGAGAAGATGTTCGCAATCCAACGGATCGCGTCCTTGTTGTCCTTGGGAACGAACAGGAGAACAAGCGCGCCGATCAGCGGCGTGAAGAGGATGATGGATAAGATGTGATTCTGCATAAGAACAGTTCTCAGTTGCCGGTTCTCAGTTGCCAGTGGCTACGAGCCGGAAGCATTCCGGACTCACGCCACTACAAAGCGCCTGACCAATAGGTAAACAAGGGCTCCCGCTGCTAAAACTCCAAGCGAGATCCACAACCAAAGCATGAATCCGAACAAATAACACAAGACTCCTACCAGACCCGCCATCATCACCAGGGCATACCACTGTACCAAGCCCCATTCAAATAGCCGCGTGGGATATGACAACATTCGGGCGAGGATCGCCGGGCCATTTACGCCGACGCCGTCGATGATCCACTTATCCCACCACGATGAGACCGTGGCGACCGCGCGCGTGACCCAGCCAGCGTCGTTCACGACGCCGTCGATGACCTTCGAATCGAACCATGACGATGCTTCGCCCAAGCCCAGCACGCCGAGACGCACGTCGCCTAGTTTGCGGCGTCCGGTGAAAATATAGTCGTAGCCCTCATCCACGAACCACTTGTTGTAGAGAGCCTTGTAGAGCGGCGGAGCACTGACGGCGATCGGTTCTGGATAATCCTTGCCGGCACGCGCATAGGCGCGCCAGGAGAGGCCGAGGCCCACGACCGCGGCGCCGACGGATAAAGTCATCAGGAGGTACTCCATCGGGTCGGTGTGTTCTTCTTCTTTCTTGCCGGCCGCCAATTGCCCAGGTTCTTCCGCTCGCATCATGTGGGCTTCGCGCGCGAATACGGGACTCAGAAATGCCTCGAACCGGTCCGAACCTCCCAGGCTGCGCGGAAGGCCCAGCCATCCGGCTACCACCGAGCAAATCGCCAGGATGACGAGCGGCACGGTCATCGACTTGGGCGACTCGTGCACGTGATGCTCAACCTCATGGCTCATGCGCGGCTTGCCGAAGAAGGTAAGGAAGATCAGACGGCCCATGTAAAACGCCGTCATCAGCGCGGTTGCGAAGCCGATAAACCACAGGATGTGATAGGCGTCGGGTTCGGAGGTCCACGTCTGCCAGAGGATTTCGTCCTTGGAGAAAAATCCCGCGAATCCCGGAATGCCGGCGATGGCCAGCGTCGCGACGAGCATCGTTTTATAGGTGGTGGGAATGCGGCTGCGCAGATCGCCCATGTTGCGCATGTCCTGCTCGCCGGACATGGCGTGGATCACCGAGCCGGAGCCGAGGAAGAGGAGAGCCTTGAAGAACGCGTGCGTGAACACGTGGAAGACGCCCGCCGCGAATGCGCCGACACCGAGCGCTAGGAACATGTATCCGAGTTGAGAAACGGTCGAATAAGCGAGCACTCGCTTGATATCGTTCTGCACCAGTCCGATTGAGGCAGCGAATATGGCCGTCAGCGCGCCCACAATCGCTACCGTCTTCATCGCCGTCGGAGCCAAGACAAAAACCGCGTTCGAGCGAGCCACCATGTAGACGCCCGCGGTCACCATGGTTGCGGCGTGGATCAAGGCGGAAACCGGCGTCGGACCTTCCATCGCATCGGGAAGCCAGACATAGAGTGGAAGCTGCGCCGACTTGCCGCAGGCTCCGACGAATAAGAGAAGAGCTGCGGCGGTCAGGATCGGGTCGCCGATCTCGAAGCGCCCGCTGCGCGCCAGAGTGTTGATGTCGATGAAGCGGAACGATCCCAGATACCACACCAGGGTGAGTGCGCCCAGAATGAAGCCGGCGTCGCCGATGCGGTTCACAATAAACGCCTTGTTCGCGGCGTCACTCGCCGACTTGCGGTGGAAATAGAAACCGATCAGCAAGTACGAGCACAGGCCCACGCCCTCCCAGCCGACGAACATGAGGATGTAATTGTTCGCGAGGATGAGCGTGAGCATGGCGAACATGAACAGATTCAGGTATCCGAAGAATCTGTAATAGCCCCCCTCGTGCGCCATGTAGCCGACGGAGTAAATGTGAATCAGCATGCCCACGCCAGTGACGAAGAGCAGCCAGATGCAGGAGAGCGGGTCGAGGAGGAAGCCGGCGTCGACGTTGAAGGCGGCGGGCGTGCCGTCTTTCTTGACGAATGTGAGGCCGCCATCGCCGGATCCCAGCCAGGTGTAGACAATCTTTTCGAAAGGATGGCCGGAGCCGTGCGAGAGATGTGTGTAATCGAGAACGGTGAAGCAGGCAAACAGGAATGCAATGACGACCGCTCCAACGCAGACCGCGCTTACGGTCGATTTCTGGAGCTTTCGGCCAAAGAAGAACATCATCGCGGCGCCGAAGGCCGGGAAGAGCGGGATTAGGTAGATGTGGTTAAGGAACATTCAGCTATCAGCTCTCAGTCATCAGCTTTCAGTTGCGTGCTCTCAGCTCTTACTGACGGCTGAGAGCTGAGGGCTGAAAGCTGCCTTTCTACCACTTCAACAAATCAATCTCGTCCACATTGATCGTCTCCCGGTTACGGAAGAAGGCGATCAGGATGCCCAGGCCGACCGCGGCTTCGGCGGCGGCATCGACCACGATGAAGATCGCAAAGAGCTGCCCATGCAGGTTTCCCCACATGCGCGAGAACGCGACCAGGTTCAGGTTCACGGCGTTCAATATCAGCTCGATCGACATCAATACGATTACCACGTTGCGACGCGTGAGTACGCCGATCGTACCCAGCACGAAAAGTGCGGCCGCGACAACCAGATAATGCAATGTAGTGATCGGAACCATAAAAATCGTCAAAAACCGTCGTTCGTCCTTCGTTATTCGCCAATCTGCTCCCGTTACGGTTTTGCGAACAGCGAACGACAAATAGCGAACGACTAGATTTTCCTCTTCGTCATAATTACCGCCCCCAAGATCGCCACCAGCAACAGCAAGGAGGCGATTTCGAAGGTAAATGTGTACTGGCCCATCCTGCCCGCTTCTCCGTAAAGCATGGCGGCGACCTGCTGCGTGTTGGTTGCTTCCGGCAACTGCACCATGCGATCCGGAAGCAGCGCTCTGCCCTTGGAGAACGCACCTAGGAACAAAGCCAGCAAGGCGCACGATGCCACCAGCCCTACCGGCCAGATGCGGTTAAACTGGCGCTCTTTCGAGGAGCGCTCGATATTCACCAGCATGATCACAAACAGAAACAGCACCATGATGCCGCCGGCGTACACGATGATCTGCACGCCAGCGACAAACGGGGCATAGAGCATGAGGTACAGTCCCGCCACCGAGAGCAGCGTAACGATCAGCGCCAGCGCGGAATGTACTGCGTTGCGGCGCGTGATCACCAGCAAGCCGCTGATAATCGCAGCTGCCGCGAGGCCGTAAAAGAAATATGGCGTTCCGACCGGGGCCGCGCCCACGTTCATTGCCGGGTTCATGAGACCAGCACCCCCACGATGGCGGTCAGAATCAGCACGCCCAGCGAGATTGGCAGCATGACCTTCCATCCCACCTTCATCAGCTGGTCAAAGCGATAACGCGGCCAGGTCGCGCGGTACCAGATGAACAGGTACATGAAAATGGCCACCTTCAGCATGAACCAGTAAACGTAATCGATGCCCTCACGGGTATGCGCGGCGAGGCTGGTATCGGCATTGCGCCCGGCAATCGCGATCACAAACAAAACCAGCGCGATGAAGGCCAGCAGCAGCGCGAAGACGCCGAGGCCGATGCGCTGAATCTTGAAGAACGAATGCGACGGCATGCGCGCGGTGCCGATGAAGGCAAACATCGCCAGGGCGGCAAACGTCAGGCCGGGGAAGAGCGAGAAGATAAACTCCCACACCGGGGCATTGAGCAGGTTTGGGAAGGGACGCATCCATCCCCCCAGCCACAGCGTGACGGCAATCGCCGAGACCGCAATCATGGCTGCATATTCGGCAAGCATGAAGAGCGACCAGCGCAGGCCGCTGTACTCGGTATGAAATCCAGCGGTCAGTTCGGATTCGGCTTCCGCGAGATCGAACGGCGAGCGATTCGTTTCGGCGACCATGGCGATGGCGAAGATTACGAAGGCGATGAAGCCCAGCGGAAAGAACTTGAAGAGGAACCAGATGCCCTGCTGCTGCTGCGCCTCGACAATTCCGATCATGCTCAGCGTACCTGTGCCGGTGGAGTTCAGGCTGGTCATCAAGATTGCCGACACGACCGCGAGGCCCATGGCTACCTCGTAGGAGACCATCTGCGCACTCGAGCGCAGCGCGCCAATCAGCGGATAGTGCGAGTTGGAGGCCCAGCCCGCGGTGACGATACCCAGCACTCCGAGCGACGACACTCCCAGCATAAAGAGGATGCCGATGTTCATGTCGCTGACCGCCTGCGACGGGCCGAACGGAATTACGGTGTAAACGGTGAAGGACGCGAGCAGGCCGATAAGCGGCGCTACCCAGAAGACCGTCTTGTCCGATTCCGCCGGAATGATGTCTTCTTTCAGCATCAGCTTGAGCGCGTCAGCGAAGGGCTGCAGCAGGCCGTGCGGGCCGACACGCATCGGGCCCAGGCGAATCTGGAAGTGGGCGAGCGCCTTGCGCTCCAGCCAGTTCATGGCCATCACCGTGATCGACACGCCCGCAAAAATAATCAGCACATAGATCAGCGCCCAGAGCTGATTGCCCGCCTGCCCGGGCGTTACCGGGCTGCCCAGATACGACGTGAGGGAGTGCAGCATCAGCGGTCCACCTCGCCGAGCACGATGTCGAGCGTGCCGATTACAGCGACCACATCGGCGACCAGCATCCCACGCACCATTACATCGAGAGCTTGCAGATTCACAAACGAGGGGGGACGCACGCGCAACCGGTAGGGCTGGGTCGAGCCGTCGCTGACGATGAAGTATCCCAACTCGCCCTTGGGAGCTTCGATTGAGTGATAGATTTCGCCCACCGCAGGCTTGATCACCTTGGGCACCTTGGCCATGATCGGGCCCTCGGGAATGCCGTTTACGGCTTGCTCGATGATGCGTAGCGACTGCCGCATCTCCACCATGCGCACCAAATACCGGTCGTAGGTGTCGCCATTCTCTCCGATCGGGATTTCGAAGTCGAAGTCGGCATAGTTGGCGTAGGGGATTGCTTTGCGAATGTCCCACTTCACGCCACTGGCACGCAGGACCGGACCGGTGACGCCGAGCGCAATCGCGTCCGCGGCTGAAATCGTGCCGACGTTCTTGGTGCGCTCCAGCCAGATGCGATTGGTGGTCAGCAGAGCTTCATACTCGTCGATCTTGGGCGCGACAAACTTCAGGAAATTCTTTACTTCTTTTTCGAAGCCAGCATAGGTCTCGTAAAGGCAGCCGCCGATGCGGAAAGCGTGAGTTGTGAGACGCGCTCCGCAATACTTTTCGAAAATCTTAAGAATCTCTTCCCGGTCGCGAAAGGTGTAGAAGAGCGGCGTCATGGCTCCGATATCGAGCGCGTGCGTTCCCAGCCAGAGCTGGTGGCTGGCAATGCGGTTCAACTCGGTGAGGATGACGCGAATGTAATTGGCGCGCGGCGGGGCTTCGACGTTCAACAGCTTTTCTACTGCCTGGCAATAGCCGAGGCCGTTCGAGACCGCGGCGACGTAATCCATGCGATCGACGTAGGGATTGAACATCGTGTAGGTGCGGTTCTCGGCGATCTTTTCGACTCCGCGATGCAGGTAGCCGATTACGCACTCGGTGCCTAAAACCTTTTCGCCATCAAGCTTCAGGATGACGCGCAGCACGCCGTGGGTGGCTGGATGCTGCGGACCCATGTTGATGATGAGCTCGTTCGAATCGAGATAGGGATGGTCGTGCTCGGGCGTTTCGAGATCGAGGTTCGAGGTGTCGAGCCTGGAACCGGGAACGTACGAGGCGACGTTGGGCAGGTCTTTGGTGCTTTTGGCGAGAGCCTGGTCTTTTGTCGTCTGATCGGTCGTGGTCTGATCGCTCATTGGCCGCTCTCGATTCCGAGGTTGATCTGCACCCACTCTTTGTCCTGTTGCAGGATGCCGTAGTCTTTTCGGAGCGGAAAGCCTTTCCAGCCATCGGGCAGCAGAATGCGCTTCAGGTCGGGATGGCCGTCGAACTGGATGCCGAACATGTCATAGACTTCGCGCTCCAGCCAGTTTGCGGTCGCCCAGATGGGGACGCTGGAGGGGATCGAAGCGCCGTCGGCAATTTGCGTGGTCACGCGCACGCGCTCGTTGCGCGGGAAGGAATAGAGGATCCAGACGACATCGAATTGCTTTTCGCGCTTCGGCCAGTGCACCGCGGTGATGTCGACGCAGTAGTCGAACTGCTCCTCGTCGCGCAGCAGGCGCAGGAAGTCGGGAATCAGCGAGCGGTCGACCCTGAAATAATTCTGGCCGAGATAGCTTTGCGCTTCGACGCCCGAGCCATACTGGCTTTTGTATTTCTCGACCATGGGCGAGGACCAGGGCATGGGCACAGGTCCGGCGGGCTTGGCTGGAGCCGCGGGCTTGGCGGGAGCAGCAGCACCTGCGGCAGCACCTGCGGGTTTCGCCGCCGCCGGAGCGGCGGGTTTTGGAGCCGACGCTGGAGGAGTTGCAGGCGCAGTAGCGGAAGGTGCTGCGGCGGCGGGCTTCTCCGCTGCGGAGGGTGGGGCGGCGGGCGGATTCTCGGGAGAAACGGAAGTGGGCTGGGCGGGAGCAGTTGCTTTCTCCGCCGTCGGCTTGCTCTCACCTTCCGGCGGCAGTGGGGCGGGCGATTTGGTTTCCTCGGCCATTCTTCTTCGTTCGGTCTGGCGTGATAACAGCCGCGAAACGATTGGGAAAGTTTCACTTCTAACAGCTTGCCAATACCCTGTCAACGATCCACGTCACACCGATTTAACATCAGGTCCGCGGAGCCTTCTGATAAGTCTCGATCAGCTGCCGGATGCGTTGCGCATCCGCCTTGCGATGTCCGTGGCTGGTGATGGGATCGGTTCCGCCCGCGGATTCAATCACAATGTCCGACCAGAGAAT
>JBAQJU010000336.1:0-7346 GCA_049300475.1 Terriglobales bacterium
GTCCAGACTTCGCGTACTCCATCGCCAGCCCATAACGAGCAAATGTATCCTCGGGGCTCGCGGCAAGAATTTCCGTCAACATGGCAATGCGATCCATAGAAACAGCTCTTAGCTCTCAGTTGTCAGCTCTCAGTTTTATCCGTCAGCTGCAGGAATTAAATCGAAATCGGCAGACGCCGTCGCACACACTGACAACTGATAGCTGATAGCTGAAAGCTATCCTCCATTCATATCATGCCGCGCACGCGTTACAATGATGTTCCTCGAAGGAAATCACTTTGGCGTGTCCCTTTTTCGTTCCGCGCGAGATCGTGAATGACGGTTCCTGGCCGCATCCTGCGCGCCTTCCATTAGGTGCCGGGTGGAGCGGAACCTGCTGCGCCGCCGGGCCAGAGGCGGAGCGCGAAGCGATCATCCAGCCCCCGCACATCCGCGACCTTTGCAATCTAGGATACGCCACCGGCTGTCCGCATCTTCCCGCCAGCCGAGATTGGGATGCAGTCCGTTTCTCCGTCGCTAGTTCCAGTCCTGAGCAGATCACGCTCTGCTATGTGTGCGAGTTGGGCCACGCTCCAGTGGAGTCTGGAACATTAATCTATGACTTGGGCAGCGAAATTTGGCGACACGCCCCCGAGGATCCGCGCGTGCACCGATTGGCAACCAGCTATCTTCACGCTTATCGAGCCCGACGCGTAACAAGCGCTGGCAACTATCGCGCCCTGAACAATCTCGGCTAACCGCTCATGAACGACGACAAGATAAAGTTAACTCCGCGGCCGGTGCACGACTCGATTTCGGAAATGGCCGAAATTGTTTTGCCAAACGATGCCAACCCGCTGAATGCTCTTCTCGGCGGACGCTTGATGCATTGGATCGACCTCGCGGGGGCCCTGGCTGCTCACCGGCACTCGCGCCAGTGGGTAGTGACTGCTTCCATCGACCACCTGGATTTCCTGGTGCCCGTGCGTGTCGGCGATCTCTGCATTTTGCGCTCCTCGGTGAACCGTGCCTTTCATACCTCGATGGAGGTGGGCGTCAAGGTCTGGGTGGAAAATTATCGTGCTGAGGAGAAACGGCATGTGAGTTCCGCATACTTGACATTTGTCGCTATCGATGCCGCCGGCAATCGCGTGCCGATTCCCCCGGTAATTCCTGAAACAGAAGATGAAAAGCGGCGATACGAAGGCGCAGCACGCCGCCGCGAAATTCGGAGAGCGGAAACCGAACGCCGAACGGCCGCTCGGCCCTGACTGGTCGGCCCTGGCGAGTTGTGATCGCCATCACATCGGCCATTTCGTTGCGCACTGATAATGTCATTTCTCATTCGCTTGATTTACTAACAACGTGGGCTCCCGCTGGGACAAACAATTGAGGCCTTTTCCATGGATAGCGCCCTTCTGGTTCACCGTCTGCACTTCGCCTTTACCGCCACTTTCCACTATCTTTTCCCGCAACTGACGATGGGTCTCGCGCTGCTGATCGTGGTGCTCAAGACGATCGGGTTACGGCGTAACGATCCGCTCTATCACCAGGCGGCCCGGTTCTGGGGCAAGATTTTTGGCATCAATTTTGTGCTCGGCGTGGTCACCGGAATTCCAATGGAATTCCAGTTCGGTACGAACTGGTCTGTTTTTTCCCGGTTCTCTGGCGGCGTTATCGGACAGACCTTGGGCATGGAAGGCATGTTCGCCTTCTTTCTTGAGTCCGCATTCCTTGGATTATTTCTCTACGGCGAAAAGCGGCTGAGCCCGAAAGCGCATTGGCTGTCGGCAGTCGCGGTCTTCGTGGGTTCGTGGCTGTCAGGCTATTTCATCATCGCCACCGACGCTTTCATGCAGTTCCCGGTCGGCTATTTCAAGGCCGCAGATGGCAGCCTGCAACTGGCGAGCTTTTGGGACTTCGTGCTGAACCGCTGGGCCTTCTGGCAATATGCGCACAACATGAGTGGAGCGGCCATCACCGGCGCCTTTATCATGACGGCGGTTGGCGCTTTCTATCTGCTCTCCGGCAAGTGGACCGAGTACGGCCGCATTTTCGTCAAGGTCGGCGTGATCGCGGGATGCATATTCAGCATCCTGCAAATCTTTCCCACGGGCGACCGGCAGGGCCAAATGGTCACTGACCATCAACCCGTGACTTTGGCCGCGATGGAAGGATTGTTTCACGGCCAGAGCGCGGCACCCTTGCTCATCGTGGGCCAGCCGAACGTGGAGCAGGGTAAGATCGATAATCCCCTCGAAGTCCCCGGCATGTTGAGCATGCTGACCTACCGCCGCTGGAGCGCGCAGGTTCGAGGACTCGACGCGTTCCCAAAAGAAGACTGGCCCGGCAACATCCCACTGCTCTATTACAGCTACCACATCATGGTCGGTCTCGGCACGGTCTTCATGGCGGTGATGGTAGTGGCCTGGTTGCTGCTTTGGCGCGGCCAACTGTTTAAGGCCCGCTGGATGCTCTGGATCGTTATGTTGTGCGCGCCGTTTCCTTACATCGCCAATACCGCCGGCTGGTTGACCGCTGAACTGGGCCGCCAACCCTGGTTGATTTATGGGTTGATGCGCACCGAGGACGGTTATTCCAAAGCAGTCTCAGCCGGCAACGGCATGTTTACTCTTCTGGGATTCATGGGCATGTATACCGTGCTCGGAATTTTGTTCCTGTTCCTCATCCGGCGGGAGATTGAAAACGGTCCAGTCGGACCTGAATCCGCCCCAGATTCCCATCCCGTGATGGAGGCAAGATAGCTATGGGAAGCGTATGGTTTTGGATTGTCGGCGTAATGGTCACGGTGTATGTCGTGCTCGATGGCTTCGATCTGGGCGCCGGGGTCATTTATCTGATCGCGGGTAAAACGGCCGAGGAGCGGCGCCGCATCCTGCGAACCATCGGTCCGGTTTGGGACGGGAATGAAGTCTGGTTGCTGGCTGCCGGGGCCACGCTTTACTTCGCGTTTCCCCAACTCTATGCATCCAGTTTCAGCGGCTTCTATCTTCCCCTGATGATGGTTTTGTGGCTCCTCATGCTGCGGGCCGTCGGCATTGAGTTCCGCGCTCACATTGAGACTCCCGTCTGGCAGCAGTTCTTCGACGTTGTCTTCTCCGTTTCGAGCATCCTGCTATGCATTTTTTTTGGCGCCGCGCTCGGCAACGTGGTGCGCGGAGTTCCGCTCGATGCTACCGGCTATTTCTTCGAGCCCCTCTGGACGAATTTTAAGCTTGGTCCACACCCTGGGATCCTTGACTGGTACACGGTGCTCATCGGTGTCCTTGCGTTGGTGACGTTGGCGGGACACGGTTCCCATTATGTCGCTCTGAAAACCGATCAGGAACTTGGCCGCCGAGCCCGTGGATTCGCGCTCCTGGCCTGGCCCTTGCAGTTTTTTCTAACCTGCACTTCGCTGCTGGCGACTTACTTCATCCGCCCCGACATCCTCGCAAACTATTCCAAGTACAAGATTGGCCTCCTGGTGCCGATTTTGGTCTTTTCGAGCCTGGCTGTCATGCTCTGGGCAACTCCGAAGGGAAAAGAAAAAACCGCGTTCATCGCTTCGAGTCTGTACATCACCGGAATGCTGGTCGGCGCAGCATTTGCGCTGTATCCGGTTGTGCTTCCCGCTCGCGATCATCAATACGACCTGACCATCGAAAACACCAGTGCTGGAATCTACGGCCTGCAGGTTGGCTTGGTGTGGTGGACGCTGGGCGCTCTGCTGGCGCTGGGCTACTTTGTGTTCGTCTATCGGATGTTTCGCGGCAAGGTACAGATGGGAGAAGGGCACTACTGAGAACCAGTTGTCAGTTCTCAGTAAAACCGCTGCGCACTTGATCGTGCAAATGGGGGTAAACTGGGAACTGAAAGCTGACGGCTGAGAACTGAGAGCCGACTTGCTTTCCCTCCCGTATAATCGGGACATGAGCGCTCACTCCCATCATTCCGGCCAGCAACCGCCCAGCCCGCAACCCTTGCCCGGCGTTAATGCCATCATCGCCGTTGGTTCCGGCAAAGGTGGAGTCGGTAAGACCACACTTGCCGTCAACCTGGCGCTCGCGCTCAGCAAGATGGGCCAGAGGGTCGGTCTGCTTGATGGAGACGTTTATGGTCCGAACGTTCCGCTTATGCTCGGCACCAGCGAGCAACCTAAGGTGATGAGTGAAAATCACATCTCGCCGATCCACGCGCATGGCCTCAAAGTGATCTCGGTCGGCTTTCTCAATCCGGGAGACAAACCGCTCATCTGGCGCGGGCCGATGCTGCACTCCATCATTCGCCAATTCATAGGGTCGGTCGAGTGGGGACAACTTGACTACTTAATCGTCGACCTTCCGCCAGGAACAGGCGATGTCGCTCTCTCGCTGATCCAGACCGTTCCCCTTACTGGCGCGGTCGTGGTTTCGACTCCCTCGGATGTAGCTTTGCAGGATGCGCGCAAGGCGATCGAAATGTTCCGCCAGATGAAGGTGGACATCGTCGGCATCGCCGAAAATATGAGTTACTTCGTGTGTCCCCATTGCCAGCATGAGATCGATATCTTTTCGCGCGGCGGCGCGGAAAAGACCGCGAAGCAGTTTGACGTAGCTTTTCTCGGCAGCATCCAACTCGATCCTGAGATCCGCAGAGCGGGCGACAGCGGTTCACCGGCCGTGCTGCAAGGCGAAGACTCTCCGCATGCGAAATCGCTATTCGAGTTTGCGCGCAAAGTCGCGGCGCGAGTCGAGGAGATCAAGGCGAGCAGTTCCGAAAACGTGATTCAGATCCAGTAGAGTTGCGTTCCGATGGCGGTGCAGCCGCACTATCCCGAGGGAAGTCCTCATCTCAACCACCTCAGCATGGGATGAGGGCCCGTTTGCCAACAATGCCCTGAATGCACTACACTGTAGTGCATGAAGACCGAAGTTTATAGCTGGCGCCTTTCCGCAGAGCTAAAGTCCGACCTGGAGCGGGTCGCGCGCATACGCAAGGCCCCGGTTTCGGCGATCCTTGAATCTGCCGTTCGTGATCTTCTCAGGCAAGGCGCTGGCCATCAGTCCGAAGAGGAAACTCAACGCCGGCTGCACCAGAGCGCTTCCCGCTGCCTCGGCATTTTGGCGAGTGGCAATCGTCGAAGAGCTGAGACGGCTCGCGGCGCCCTGCGCCAGAAGCTGAGACGCCGCAATGAGCGCTAACGCTCTGATCGATACCGGCGCAATTTTGGCACTACTTGACTGCAGTGACCGTTGGCACAATCGCTGCGTCGACGCCTTCCGCCAGCTTCGCTTGCCGCTGCTCACCTCGGAAGCGGTTCTCACGGAGGTGTTTCACCTGCTGGGCGAGACTCGCCGCGAGATGGAAGCCGCGTGGAAATTTATCCGTTCGGGAGCTCTGACCTTTGGCACGATCGACGAGACAGAACTGCCGGCTCTCCACCTGCTGATGTCACGCTACTGGGATCGTCCCATGGATTTTGCCGATGCGACGCTCGTGTATCTCGCGAAGCGGGAATCTCTTTCCCAGATTCTCACGGTCGATCATGCGGATTTTTCCACGTATCGCATCGAAGGCAAGCGCCAGTTTCGCGTGTTGCCGCGCGAGCGTCCATAATTCGCGGGACCATGTCAGGGATTGCGTTTATTTGGCTCGAATCTCGACAGCCGGTACACCGCTTCCGCCGTTTCATCCTTCAGCACCAGCCGCGCCACCATCTCTCCGAGCGCCGGACCGTGCTTGAATCCATGACCCGATCCGCCGCCGACGATCCACACATCCTGATTCGCGGGATGGCGATCGATGATGAAGTTGTGATCGGTCGTATCTTCATATTGGCAAACGCGCGTTTCGACCAGCGGCGCATCTTTCATTCCGGGAAAACGATAGGCAACATAGCGGCGTGCTTCGGCTAGGCGATCTGCGCTGACCAGGCGCTCTCCTGACGTCGGATCGAACTCCGGACCGCGTGTGTCGTCGGCCAACTTGAAGCCGCGTCCCTGATTTCCAGGAATGCCGTACATGAAGTGATCGCTATGGTCGGCCCACACGGGAATGTTACCCTCGTCGTAGCGGTGGTCGTTTTCCGGGGTCCCGAAGAAAAAGACCTCCTGCTTGGTGGCGGCAAAATATGATCCCACCGCACGCGGGAACAGTTTTCCCAGCCACGGACCACAGGCAAAAACATAGCGATCGGCTGCGAGCGTCAATCCGGCGGACAGCGAAAGGCCTTTCGAATTTCGCATCGCAAGCCAATGGCGGCCGGTAGCTTTGTCTCCTGCCTCGACATCGTGCGCCCCAACTGCCGCCTGCCGATACTCACCGCCGCCGGCGACAAAATGCTCGACCACCGCCTGCGCCGAAGCGCGCGCCAGCACGTATCCGCTCTCTGGCTCGTAGATGCCCCACTCGATTTTGTCGAGGTTGATCTGCGGCCAGCGCCGCGCCATCTCGTTCGTGGAAAGTTGCTCGAACGGAATGCCTGCGTCTTCCAACTGAGGCAGCGACCCGCGCTCGAACTCGCCCGAACCTTGTGCCATCCACAAAACGCCGATCGGAAAGAAAAATGTTTGCTTCCACTGCGACTCGTGTTCCTTCCAGAGCGCCATCGCACGGGCGGAGAGTTTGGTATAAGGCTGGTCAGGACCGTAGGCGCCGCGAATGATACGGGTTTCTCCACCGGAAGAGGCGCGTGAGTTACCCGGGCCCCACGCGTCGATCAGGGTCACCCGGGCTCCGCTGCGCAGGAGGTAGAGGGCAGTCCATCCACCGAAGGCGCCCGCTCCGATTACTGCGATGTGAGGCTTGCTGGTCATCCGCTGCTGTTATTGCCCGGGCCGTATATCGCGATGGATCTGTGAACCTGTTCCCGCTTGGTTGCTGTTTTCAAACAGCACTGAAAACAGGTTGGGGCAGTTCAGAGATCTGTCTCGATGATCCGACACATCTCGAACTGCCCCAATCAGATTTCTAGCAACGGCGCGACTGTTGAAGCTCCTTACAGAAGGAAATTCGCCGTGTCGCTAGTGCTTCACCGGAGGCGTGGCCGCAGGCTTGGTCGCGGCCGGCTTCGCAGGTTTGGCGGGAGAGCTGCCCGCCGCCGGAGCCGCTACGCCGGATTCCTTGTTGTAGGCTTCAACGATCGGTTGCGTTATATCGACAGCGGGGCCGTACCAGATCACCGGGCCACGCGGCCATTGCTGGGAGGTGTCGAGAATCATGCCGTAACCGTTGTCTCCAGCATACTTCACGATGAGCGGCGCCATTTTGGTGAGGATTTTGTTGCCGATCTCGCCCTGCTGGCTCTGGAAATCCTCCTGAGCGTCCTGAGTAGACCGATCGAAGCTCTTCTGCTTGCCCTCGATCTGCTTGACAAGCTTGTCACG
>JBAQJU010000337.1:0-3508 GCA_049300475.1 Terriglobales bacterium
TGCCGGATGGCTTGCTCCAGTTCGCGGGTGCTGCGATGAATGCCGCGCCGGATTTGTTTTTCTGTCAGCAAGGCAAAGAAGCGTTCCACCAGGTTGATCCACGAGGCGCTGGTGGGCGTGAAGTGCAAGTGGAAACGAGGACGTTGAGTCAGCCAGCGGCGGATGAGTTGCGTTTTGTGCGTGCCGTAGTTGTCCAGGATGAGATGCAGGTCGAGTTCTGGGGGCACATGGTGGTCGATGGTATCGAGGAAGCGGCGAAATTCGCGGGAACGATGGCGACGATGAAGTTGGCCCAACACCTTGCCGCTGGCCACATCGAAAGCGGCGAACAGGCTGGTGGTGCCGTGGCGTCGGTAGTCGTGGCTGCGACGTTCGATCTGTCCCGGTCGCATGGGCAGCAACGGAGCCGTGCGGTCCAGCGCCTGAATCTGGCTTTTCTCGTCCACGCACAAGACCAGGGCGCGGTCGGGTGGGTTCAGATAGAGACCGAGACTTCCGCGCCTTTGCTCGTTTCTCGGCATCAAGTTTTGCTTTGATTTCCGAGTGCGGCACTGCAACGAGTCGCCGCATGAAATCCGTGAACTGGCCGAAATCACCTGTGGGATTCTTCGCGGGAGCCTTTGGGTGAGTCGCCATGATCCAATTCGCGCAGTGGTGTCGCAAAGTCAAGAAGCTCTGAGTGCATTGGTCTGCGGTTACGGGAAAGCGAATCGTGACGCCGCAGTTATGGTCATGTTTAAAGCCTACTTTGACGATTCGTGCAGCGACGAAGGAAGCAAAATCATGCTGCTCGCTGGTTGCGTACAGAGCTACAAAGTGTGGGCTAATCTCAGTTTCGCGTGGGAAGCTGCTTTGGCGCAAGAGCCGAGCATTAAGCATTTTCATATGATCGAATCGTCGGAGTGGAGCGTCAATGAGCAGCGTACAAATCGAGCAAAAGAACTATGAGATGCCCCCGTGCGACGGGTTCACCGTGACACATTTCATCACCGTCGCCGACATCGACCGATCCGCTGATTTTTATGAAAAGGTCTTCGGCGGTCGCGTTCTGAGCAGAGGCGACAGCGAGGGTGCGTCTGGCCATCTCCGGGGCAAACAAATTGTTTGTCGCCGGCGGCACGAAACCTGTTTACGAGACGCTCGTTAAGGCCAAAGTCCCGTTTCCACAACAGATGGCTTATTTCGTGTCCGGCGTCGAGTTCGTTTTGCGGATCCCTGGTGACCGTGGGGCTTCTTTCGAGCCCGGCGTGCGTGGCTTTATTGATCGATATGATTGTCGCCACCCTGACCAGCGCGATTTCCACCTTGCCCAAAGGACTTTCGCGTCTTAACTGGCTCGACGATTTCCTCTACCTACCGGAAGTCTTGTACGTGCTTTTCTTTATCTGGTTGCTCTGCTCTGGTCCGGGAAAGTTCAGTGTCGATTACTGGCTCGTCGGCAAGTTAACGGGGTGATCGATCGGCGAAGCCTAGCCAGACGGCTGAAGGAAGTGATGAAAACTGGCATTTCGGTTTAGAGTCACGAGGCACGACCGCCGCATACGTATAATTCAATCGCTGTGAGGAACAATGACGAAACCGACGACCTTTCAAGAGGATATTCACCCGCTTTTTACGGAGCGAGACATTCGAGGCATGAGCAAAGCGTTCAACCTGGGAAGTTATGATGACGTCAAGACGCACGCGGCCGCCATTTACGACCGCATTCGGGGAATCGGTGGCGCGGTAATGCCGCCCCCGCCCCCAAAGGGGGGAGGTCCTTGGCCTCAGGCTCGCATTGAGCTATTCGCAAAGTGGATGGCGGACGGGTACTAACCTTAGGCGAAGTCATCTCATAAATCCTCTTTGCATGCTGCACTTTCAGCACGCGTAGCGATTTGAGTGTGCTGGGCCGCCAGCGCCGAACAACGGTTGAAGGAACTTGGGATTAAGCTCCCTGGATGGAGACCCCCAGTCCCCGTCGTATCTCGGCAAAAGTCATTTGATCCTCGCCGGAAGTTTGTTAATGACTGCCGCCCCTGCCTTGCTCACGACTTCGTCCTGGGAATCCGTGCCTCCCGAACGACCGATTCCGCCGATAGTATCGCCCTGGTCGATCAGTGGAATACCGCCTCGAGACGCAATGATTCCATCGAACGCGAGCAGATAGTTGAGATGCATGAACTGGAAGCCATCCTCGAAGACCTTCGTTGGGCGCCGGAAGGTCACGGCTGCTCGCGCCTTGTGTTGCGCAATCTGAATGGAGGCAAGCATCGCGCCGTCCATTCGTTGGAAGGCAACTAGGTTACCACCGGAATCGGCCACTGCTACGTTCATCTTCCAATTCCACTTCCTGGCCTCTGCCAGCGGCGTGAATAACCGCCTGGGCTTGCTCCAGTGATATTGGGCGGCCATAGGGCACATCGAATGGTATTTCGTCTGGGACGACATCAAGAGGATTGGACGTCAGCGGTGCTTCGATGGCGATTTCTGCCGTGTTGGCTGACATAATGTTCCTCCGAAAGGCCACAAAGTTACATTCAAAGACGTTTATGCGATTCTGAGTGAACTTGCGGCGCGGAGCTATCAAAACAGAAAGGGGACCTTTGAACAATTGGACGATGGTATCGGTTTATACTTTTGCGAACGGTCTTCTAAGTTAACTGCGGTTGTTGAAACCGGTCGAGGGCGACTTGAGTATATTGGCCGACCCGATGAGGTGGCCATCGAGGTCACACCGCAGAAGCGCGACAACGAATACATTGGACGAAGGTAGCGAGGGATACCAAAGTATTTGATTGGATATTCCGGTCAGAGCGGCGCGCGCGGCTTGACGGGCGGCCTCAACCTTGAGGCGGTAATAACAAACGCCAGGAACGCGAAAGTCGAAACGACCCGGAATTCAGCAGTCAGTAGAGTTGGAGCTGAGGCCCATCCGTTTAAGGAGCGATTCGATTCCAGGCCATTTTCGGCCGCGCGAATTTGTAATGCGGTAGATAATGCTGCCGGGAACTACCAGTGTCATCTCGGTTCCGGAGCCCGGAGAAGTATTGATCGTGAATTTTGCCATGATGCGGCGAGCCCGCTCACGCATTCCTTCTAGGCCGAAATGTTCTTGCTTACCCTCATCCACGATGGCAGGGTTAATCCCTACTCCATTGTCGCGTACACGCAGTATCAGGTCGTCCGCATAGGCTAGCGCGACCCGAAGGTTGGTGGCTTGCGAGTGAACGCACGCGTTGCGGATCGCCTCATACCCGATGCGGTAGACCTCATTGCGAACGATAGGGTGCATCTTTAGGGAACTTTGGAAATCAGCTGGGCGCAAAAGGAATCCGCCGTGTCCAAAGACACTCGTTGGCCCTAACCGATATCCCGGCATATGAGCTAAAGAAAACAAATTCGAAGGCGGCCGCTCTGCCATATTGCGAGCATCCGGAACTCGCTGAATCGAACTAACAATGCATCCAGAACAGCAAAAACTGGTGGACCATGTGGCAACGCCACTGCTCACCCTGGGCGATGTAGC
>JBAQJU010000338.1:0-14205 GCA_049300475.1 Terriglobales bacterium
GCCCGTAATAGTTCGTGCGCGTTAAGAACTTTTTCTTGGTCGGGTTGCTGTTCGAGAGCGAGGCCAGTTTCTGCTCGATCCGTTCCCACTCCTCGAAGGGATATAGCTGAGCAATAACGCCGTCCAAACTTGTGATATAGAATCGCTGGGCATATTTCTCGTCGATCACGCGCTTGAATTCCGCGGGGACTTTGAGCCGTCCTTTTTCGTCCACGCGAGTTGGGTGATTTCCGCGAAACATGCGCCCTGCTTGTTCCTGGGCTCCGTTTATTATTTAAGGCTGCTACCACAGCCAGAACCAAGAGGGAGGTAGAAGCGGTCACAAAAGGAGTGGAATCGGGCTCGTTTGGGCTACTTTGTGGGGTGTCAGTCTCTAATACCACTGGCGCCTCTTAAGAATACAAAATTTGCCCTCGACCTCTATCGTCTACTCCACTTTCAACCACTTTTGTCCACATCCTACGCCTAAATCGTTTGTTGTCAATAAGAAAGTTCTGGGTCTGGATTCGCCTTAGGGACTCAAGGTACGAAACGCGATATGTTGTGGTTTGTGAAAGACGTGATCGCAACTGCTTGCGTTTAGGAAGTTGGTTCGGATTGTTAACCTTCCCTTTTTGTTCGCTTTACGGACGAATGGTCGGCGAAGCGAGCCTGTGGAAAAGGCGGCTGACACTCAACCCAATGTCCCATCGTCCGAACGCTTTCTTATTGGCGGGCATCTGGATCCTTCTCAAGCCAGACCGGCTCTGCGCCGAACATTCTCTGAGATGTTGGCGCCCGTGACCAAGAGAACGACGCTGCCTTCGTGCAGCGGGTTGGCAAGAAAGGCGGCGGTCGCGGCAGCGCCTGCCGGTTCGGCGAGCACGCCTTCCTCCTTGTAAAGATGCGCGATGGCGCGCAGCATCTGCTTTTCGCTGACCAGGACGACATCGTCCACGAGTTGGCGGATGGCACGAACGTTCTGGGGCTCGGGCGTGCGCGTTGCGAGTCCATCGGCACAGGTATCGCAGCGCTCGGTGGGTACGGCCCTTCCCTCTTTCCACGACAGGTAGTAGGACGGAGCCCGCTCCGCCTGGACTCCAATGACGGTCACGTTGGGCACCAACTGCTTGAGCGCGGCCGCAACGCCGCGAATCAAGGCGGTGTCTCCCATGGGAACGTAGACCGTAGAAACCTGCGGGGCTTGCTGGGCGGGCATCTGCCGGACGGGCATTTGTTGGACAATCTCTAGTCCGATGGTAGCCGTACCTACGGGGACATCGGGATCGGTGGCATCGTTTAAGAAATAGACTCCGGGGCGAGCCGAATACGCGGCGGCCTCGAGGAATGCTCCGGCGAGATCGGCGGCGCCGCATTCCACAATTCGCGCACCGAGGTCGCTGATTTTCTGCCTCTTTACCGGGTTGGGATTTGTAGGGAGGAAGATTGTGGCGGGTACGCCCAGCGTTTTAGCTGCGAAGGCTACGGCCGCTCCGTGATTGCCGGTGCTGGAGGCCGTGACTTCTTCCACCTGGTGAAGAGCGAGATTGACGGCGAGAGCGTAGAGAGCGCCACGCGGCTTGAACGAACCGGTTGGCAGGCTGGTTCCGACCTTGAGGTGAACCGGCACACCGGGCCGCGACAAGGACGGTGCGGGGACCGTTCGGGTGACAGGCAGATATTGGTCGAGCAGGCCGCGGGCTTCGTGGATGGTGCGAAGATCGGGAAGAATATCCATGGCAGGAGAGAGTCTCCACTATGGCCGTTCGGCGAATCGCCGGCAAGCGGTCGATTTTTCCGTCGCATCCCGGCAGAGGCTCCACGAATTTGACGGCTTAGGGTACACTTGTGCCGCAATCAAGCCAAGCACAAACCTGAGGGGGCCCAATGAGAGTGAATACAGTTCGTGTGTGGCTGGGCGGTATTGCCGGCGGCGTAGTTTGGAACGCGTGGAGCTTTTTTATCAACACGCGGCAGGGCCCGTTTTACGAAGCCATGCAGAAGCAAGGACTGTTCCTGAAGGAGGCACGCTATCCATATTTTGTGGGACAGTGGATTCTTCTCATCTTTGTGATGTCGATCCTGCTGGCGTATTTGTACGCGTGGAGTCGCGCAACCGCAGGCCCCGGGCCGAAAACGGCCCTCAAGATCGGCATGCTGGTGGGATTCTGCGCCGGCTTCCCGAGCAATTTTGCGCAGGCAACGTGGTCGCCGATCCCGCGCGAGTTGCCATTGGGATGGATGCTCGAGATGTGGGGAGGCGCGATCCTGGCGGCGGTGGTCGCGGGATTCCTGTATAAGGAGTGAGCTAGCGCTTACGAATCAAAGGATGCGGCAGCGAAGCTTTCTTTTCAGCCGCATCCTGGTTGCTCGAAGGCGGCAAGGGTGATTTGGTAGACCAGGCTGTCCCGGCCACCGGCATCTGGTCTTGATCCCACGTAAATGCCACCTATTTTTTCCATCGCCCTCCTCGAGCGCAGATTCTGTGGCCCAACCAGGAAGACAACGCTGTTTACGAACCGGAAGGCGTGCCGGAGCATGAGTTGCTTCATCTCCCGATTGTAAAAGCCGCCCCAGTGAGATCTGGCCAGGAAAGTCCAGCCGATTTCGATCTCGCTTTTCTCTTCTTTGTATCCGTGAAATCGCGACCATCCGATGATCTTGCCATCCCGGGAATCAATGGCGACCAAGGTGCCCCCGGAATGGAGGGATTCGCGAAACAGCTGCCTGAAAACTTCCTCTTTGTAGCGATCTTTAGCCGGATGCTGTTCCCAAATGAGCGGATCCGATGCCACCGCATAGAGGGCAGAAAAATCCTCTTGCCGAAGGGGCCTGAGTCCGAGGAGTTGGCCTTGCAAGACGGGCTGGAGATCAAAGGACATACTTGGTTCGGCGCGCGCCGCAGCGACACACGTCACTTTGCCGGTTCCACCAGAACGGCGGTCCCATAGGCGAGCACTTCGGTGACGCCCTGCATCACTTCGGTGGCATCGTAGCGAGCGCCGACCACGGCATTAGCGCCGATGTCGGCGGCGTGCTGCAGCATGAGGTCAAAGGCTTCGGCACGCGTTTTTTCGCACAGGTTGGTGAGTAGTGTGATATTGCCGCCTACCAGCGTCTGCAATCCGGCGCCGATGGTGCCGAAGATCGAACGCGATCGTACCGTGATTCCGCGGACCACGCCGAGCGTGCGCACGACGCGGAAGCCATCCAGTTCGAACTGTGTGGTCACCATGTTGTGGGCGACCATGCGCCCGGTGGTTACGGCGTAATTGCCCATTGCTCCTCCTGGATCCATGAATCACCTTTTCTACTCCAATTCTGCGCCGATCACAAACTCGCGGCTCGCCCGGTTGTATTCCGCTCGGAGCACATTCGGCCTGCAGCATACCTGGCAATCCTCGACATAACTCTGCCGCGAACCCGCAGCCTCGTCCACCGTCGTTTCGTTCCACTCTCCGCATCCTGCGCATTGGAAACCGCCTAACATTTCTATATTGTATGACTGAATCAGGCGCTGCCGCCCAACATGCGCGATGGCTTCTCTATAATGATGGCGCGCTCTTTATCAGTTGAGCCATAACCGCATAAGTTGATTCGCAATAACGATCAATCATCTTCGGAGGTTCTTTTGCTTTCACGTCGCCGATTTCTCAAGACTGGATCTCTTGTCGCAACTGCCGGCGCGGTTCTGCCAGCCGTGGGGCGAGCTGCGGATGATGATAATAAGCCGCTGCCTCCGGCTATTGCGGCGCTTCGATCGCTGCACTCTGAGGCCAGGCCCATCACCGTGGAAGAACGCGCGGCCCGCCAGGAAAAAGCGCGCCGCTTGATGCGCGAGAACAATCTCTCCGCCATCCTGCTCACGCAGGGCACGTCGCTGGTCTATTTCGCCGGGATTGAATGGTGGGGCGGAGAACGCTTGTTTGCCATGGTGCTGCCCGCCAAGGACGAAGCATTCTACGTATCTCCGGCGTTTGAAGAGGGGCGGGCGCGCGAACAGATCGCACTCGGCCCCGAGGGAAAAAATCCCGACGTTCGCATCTGGCAGGAAGACGAGAGTCCCTACGCGCGTGTTGCGCAAGGGCTCAACGACCGTGGGATCGCGGGCAGCATGATCGGGTTCGAGGAGACGACGAAATTTGTCTTCACTGACAACATCCGGAAAGCGGCAGCCGGCGCGGCGTTCACGAGTGCGACTCCCGTCACCGCGGGGTGCCGGATGATCAAGAGCGCGCATGAAATCGATCTGATGAGGCTCGCGTCGAAAGTAACGCTCACGGCCTATCAGGCGGTGCACAGCACGCTGCGAGTTGGGGTAACCCACAAGGAAGTCGCCGATCTGGTCATCAGTGCGCACCGCCAGCTCGGCTTCGAAGGGGACGCGCTCGTACTCTTCGACGAGTTTTCCGCCTTCCCGCACGGGTCGGTGACACCGCAGGTCATCCGCGAGGGAACCATCATCCTGATCGATGGCGGATGCACGGTGGAAGGCTACGCGTCGGATATCACGCGCATGTTCGTGGTGGGCAAACCGAGCGACAAGATGAAGAAGGTTTTCGAGATTGTTCACCGCGCACAAAGTGCGGCTCTGGCCGCAGCAAGGCCGGGAGTGGAAGCCGGATCCGTGGACGCCGCGGCGCGCAAAGTTATCACCGACGCCGGCTACGGTCCCGATTACAAATACTTCACACACCGCGTGGGACACGGCATTGGAATGGACGGGCATGAGTGGACCTATCTGGTCCGCGGCAACGCGACCAAACTCCAGCCGCAGATGACCTTCAGCGATGAGCCGGGAATTTACATTCGCGGAGAGTTCGGAATCCGCCTGGAAGATGACATGCACATTTTGGAAAATGGCGCGGAGCTATTCACGCCGCAGAGTCCTTCGCTGGAGGATCATTTTGGGAAGGCTTAGGATCCCGTGATTGTGCCGGCAAACGGCTTGAACCACAGGGTACACAGGGGTGCACGGGGGGAAACCCGACTGCGTGGTCGGAACCTCGCCGAATTTTATTTCGCGCTCCGCATCAGCTCGCCTAACGCATGAACATCGGACGGACTTGCGTCGCTGATGACGACGTAACGCAATCCGGCTTCGGTCCATGTCTCCACGTTAAAGGCCAGCTCGCGCGCGGAAGTGACGCCCATTGCCAGGGGAATCAAGCCAAGCCGGTCCTGCAAAATCCGGTCCTGCAAAATAAAGACCGACAAGTGGTGACTGCGAATCTGGAAAAGCAGCTGAGCGCCAGGGCTATGCTCAAAATACATGACGCGCCCGCCAATCAGCTTGAAAGGAGAATTCTGCAGCTCGGGAAGATCGAAGGTGAACGGGAGCTTGCCCTGAAACCATGGCTTCACCGTGTGCCGGTCGGTGGAAACCACATCGACGGGATTCGCACTCGCCAGAGTCGCCACGTGCAGGTCGACCAGTTCTGCCAGAGCCTGCTCGCGCGCCGCATGATGCATCCATGCTGTAAGGCTGACAATGAGCAGCACAAGTGCGACCGCAGCCACCGCGACTGCGGGCATCCACGCAAACGACCAGAAGGTTTTTCGTTTCGGCTGGATGCTCGATTCAATGCGTCGCCGGAACTCCGGTGACGGCGAGTATCGCGCCGCGGCCGCTTGGGTCATGCGTTTGAGCTGGAGACGGCCGAGCGCGTCTGCGGAACACGACGAACAGGTGCGCAGATGGGCCTCGAGGCCCGGTAGTTCTTGCTGCGAACAAGCCGAATCCACATACGCGTCCAGCTTGTCGCGCCACAGGTCGCACGTCATCGCGAAACCCCTTGTAGTTTTGCGGCCAGTAACTCGCGCATGGCCCTTCGCGCTCTGGACAGGCGCGACATCACGGTTCCCATGGGAATCGCGAGCGTTTCGCCGATTTCCTGGTAGCTCATCTCCTCCCAATCACAAAGAAGAATGATCTCGCGAAACTTCACCGGCAAATCTTCCAATGCCTTCTGGATTGTCTCCTGTTCGACCCGCGCGAGCAGAACGGATTCCGGCGTTCCGGCCGCCGCGGGCTCTGCGGTGTTGTCGTCGCCGCTGTCGCTATCGATCGAGACAGAAGCCTTCAGCCCAGCCTGCGACGTCAGGAAGGTATTGCGCAGTATCTTGTACATCCAGGCGCGGAAGTTTGTCCCCTGCTGAAATGAGGAAAAGCCTCGCAGCGCCTTCATGTAGGTTTCCTGCACCAGGTCTTCCGCGGCAGCGCGGTCCTGGGTGAGCCAGTGGGCAAAGTTGTAGAGCCGGGCGAAAAGCGGCATCGCCAGTTCTTCGAACGATCCGGTATCGCCCAAGCGATCAGCCACAGCCGAACAGTGTACCTCGGGAGGCGGCCGCGCCGTTACAGCGCCCCAATTCTCTCCGCCGAACTTCCTTCACTGCGTATAACTGAAACTGCGGCAAAATATTCCCTGGAAAAACGTCAGCTGGCAATTATTATTGGTTGGGGTCAGCAGGCGGTATTCTGCCGCAGACTTCCGGCGTGAGCATTATCTGTGAGAGCTTTGCGGATCAGCCGGTGACGGGCTCGGGCTGCAATCCGGCGAGTTGGTTCCTGATCGCCACCGATAGACGGCGAATGCCTTCTCTGATCTGCTCGGGCTGCGCGTTGGAGAAATTCAGGCGAAAGTGACTTCGGCCTTCACTGGCATATCCGTTGCCGCCATAGAACGAATCTCCCGGAACGAACGCGACATTCTCCTTGAGCGCGGCGTCGAACAACTGGTGGGAATCCATCCCCGCCGGCAAAGTCACCCACAGGAACAACCCGCCGAGCGGGTGTGTCCAGGTCACCTCGGGAGGACAGAACTCTTCGAGCGCATGGAGCATCACATCGCGCCGCTCGCCATACACGCGGCGGATCAGCTTGATGTGCTCGTCGAGGAATCCGTCGCGCGCCACTTCATAGGCCACCATCTGGCCAAAGGTGGAAGTGTGCAGGTCGGCCCCCTGCTTGAGCTGTACGAGTTTTGTGATGACCTCGGGCGGGGCGACAATCCAGCCCATGCGCAAACCCGGGGAAAGTGTTTTTGAGAACGTGCTCAGGTAGATTACATTGCCGATGGAATAGCCATCGTCGCGGCGCAGGTTCTCGCGGTCGAGCACGACCAGCGGCGGCAAGTGCGCGCCTTCATAGCGAAGCTGGCCATAAGGATCGTCTTCGATGATTGGAATTCCGTAGCGCTCGGCGAGCAACACAAGTTCGTGGCGGCGGCCTTCCGATAGAGTCGTGCCTCCGGGGTTCTGGAAGTTCGGCAGAACGTACATGAACTTCGGTCCCGAGCGCAAAGGCTCTTCGAGCAGATCGGTGCGCAGGCCATCGTTATCGTTGGGCACGCAGACGTATTCCGCGCCATAAACATTGAATGCCTGCAGCGCTCCCAGGTACGTCGGGGCCTCGATCAGCACGCGGTCGCCGGAGTTGATCAGAAGCTTGCCGATAAGGTCGAGCGCCTGCTGCGAGCCGGACGTGATCATCACGTGCTCGGGCTTTGCCTTGATACCGTAGCGGGAGGTATGCCGCGCAATCATCTCGCGCAGCGGCTCATAGCCCTCGGTCGCGCCGTATTGCAGGGCTTGCTTCGCCTGACTACTGAGCACCTTGCTGCATGCTTCGCGGAAGCGCTCCACCGGGAAGACGTCGGGCGCCGGCAGACCTCCGGCAAAGGATATGATCTGCGGATTCTGCGTGATTTTGAGAAGTTCGCGGATGGCGGAACTGTGGACGTGCTTGATGCGCTGCGCGTAACGGGAAGTCCAGGCGGTTGACATGTATACGCTCCCGTTAATTGAGTCTACATTGTCGCGCAGGGTTGCGCGGTGATTGAAAGACGAAGCGCTGTGACTGCTGTCACGCGGTGGAGGTGACCCGACCGAGCGGTTGGACGCGAGGCCCAGGCTTGCTGACGTCAACGGCTGAAAGCCGCAAATGAAAGACATCGGTTATCGCAGCGCTGAAGCGCTGCGCCACCCAAAATCCGGCCATAGCGACAGTGAAAGGGCTAAGGTAGCTACTCCACGACCCACTCGCGCATGCGCCGCAGCAGCGAGTCGGGCGCATCTGCTTCCAGTTCCACCATACCGTCCTGATATTGGCGGGAATAGATGCGGGCGCGGGCTTCTAACAGGGCCAGCGTCTTGCCCTCTTTCTGTGGGATGCGCAGGCGGACGCGGGTAGGCCGGTCTTGTTCGAGAGCGGCATCGATGTGTTCGAGCAGCGTGCCGAGCCCGATCCCCTTTGCCGCCGAGACGTGAATCGTCTGGGAATCGTCGCGCAGGGACTCGCGCTGCTTGGGAGGCATCAGGTCGATTTTGTTCATCACGTGCAGGCGGGGCTTTTTGTCGGCTTCCAGTTCCTTGAGTACGCTCTCGACCTGCGCGTCCTGTTCCGCGGAGATTGGACTGCTGGCATCGGAAACCTGCAGGATCAGCGTCGCCCGCTGCACTTCTTCGAGCGTGGCGCGGAATGCCGACACTAGAGTGTGCGGCAAATGCCGGATGAATCCGACGGTATCGGAGAACAGGACTCTTCGTTTTGAGGGCAGCTCCGCGCCCCGCAGCGTCGGATCGAGCGTAGCAAACATGCGTGCGGAAGCAACCACGCTGGAGCGGGTGAGCACATTAAATAAAGTCGACTTCCCCGCGTTGGTATAGCCAACCAGCGCGACCGTGGCCACGGGAACCGCCTCGCGGCGCTGCCGCTGCTGCGCCCGGATGCGGCGCACATTTTCGATCTGCTGCTTCACATGGCGAACGCGCCGGTAGATCTTGCGGCGGTCGGTCTCGAGCTGGGTTTCGCCCGGTCCGCGGGTGCCGATTCCGCCGCCCAGTTGCGACATTTCCACGCCCCGTCCGGCCAATCGCGGCAGCATATATTCGAGCTGCGCCAGTTCCACCTGCAACTGGCCTTCACGGGTTCGGGCATGGCGCGCGAAGATATCCAGAATCAGTTGCGTCCGATCGATGACGCGGGTGTGAACAACGCGCTCGATATTGCGTTGTTGCGAAGGAGAAAGATCGTGATCGAAGAGAATCAGATCGGCGGAAACTGAAGCGGAGGCGCCCGCAATCTCCTCCAGCTTGCCTTTGCCGATGAGGGTGGCGGGATCGGGCCGGTCACGATGCTGCATGAATTCGCCCGCGACCTCGGCACCGGCGCTGGCTGCCAGCGAGCGCAGCTCATCCAGCGACTCCTCGGAGCTGAAATCGGGGGAATCGTTGCGCCGGCCGGCCGCGACGCTGGTGGCGTGATCCCGTGCCGCCTGGGCTCCCGGAGTGATCGCAGCCCCACTGGTTTTTCCGGCCCGGCCCCGCGTGCGGAACTCCACCCCCACGAGGAACGCGCGTTCCCGGCGCTCCGCTGGGTTCAGCACTGTCTTGGTCTCGTTTCGCGAACTGCCCCGGTCAGTCAGTCTGAAGTTGTTTCTTCGCAATCACCCACCGCAATCACGCATCGCAAACCAACTCACTTCATCCTTGGGTGCCGGAGCTTGGGACCGTCGTCGTCTCTCCGATGGTTGCCACCGCTGCCGGCTTCCCTTCTGCATGGGCGTGGGCGGCGCGGGCGATGACCACGGTCGAGATTGCATGCTTGAAAATCAGTTGCTCCTGATTGCTGGTCTCAAGCACGACTGAATACTTGTCGAAAGAACGGATCCGCCCCGTCAGCTTCACGCCACTGACAAGATAAATGGTAATGTTATGCCGTTCCTTTCGAGCGGTATTGAGAAAGGAATCCTGAATGTTCTGTTGTGCCGGCTTAGCTTCCATATGCCGATCTCCTTCTTTACGTTCGACGCCGCAGCCTTGAGTTTTTGGGAAGGGCAATTGGCGGCGGCATTCTTGTGGTCCTACAATACGGCCTTGTCCCGCGCTTTTCAACTTCTCCAGCCAATTAAATTCCACTGTTTCACGCCCTACCTAACTCTGCAGTAATAGAATGCGTAGCCAGCCGTCATGGGCTATCATTTCGCTCGCCGGTTATCTACAATCGTCAAGCTTTCAAGCAAACATCAAAAACAGGAGCTCAGCGTGAACATCAACCTGCCAACCGACGCCAACACCAACCTGCTCATGCTGTTTCGTTGGCTACATTTCATCGGGGGAATTACATGGATTGGCCTGCTGTATTTCTTTAATCTAGTTAACGTCCCGTTCATGAAGGAGCTTGACCCTGTGACCAAGGGTAAGATTCTGCCCGGCCTGATGTCGCGCGCCCTGTGGTGGTTCCGCTGGGCATCGGTGCTTACGGTGCTGATGGGGCTCGCGTACTGGGGAAATATTGTCGGCTCGGATGCCCACAACGGAGGCGAATCGGCGGGGGGAGTCTTTGGATCATTCTTTCTGATCTGGACCGTCACGTGGGGCTTGATGTATGCCTGCCAGATTCCGGGAAAAGGCGCTCTCGATAAAGGGCCGGTGTTGGCAGTGATCTATGTGGTGGTCGTGGGCCTAGCCTCCTGGTTGTTTCTGCGCCTGAATGATCACGGCTGGGAGGGCAATCGGCTGCTCGCCATCGGCATCGGCGGCGGGATAGGTTGGATGATGATGCTGAACGTTTGGGGCGTGATCTGGCGGATCCAGAAACGAATCATCCAGTGGACTGCCGCGAACGCCGCCGATGGCGCACCCATGCCAGAGAAAGCAAAGGGCATGGCGCGGCAGGCGTTTTTGATGTCGCGCACAAATTTCTGGCTGTCGTTTCCAATGCTGTTTCTGATGGGCGCGGCGAGCCACTACCCGATGTTTGGAAAATAGAGTCAATAGATACTGGTACTACGATTGCGCCGCTGCGTGACCATACCTCGGAAACGCGCGGGACTCATCCCAGTTACTCTGCGGAATGAGCGCGTGAAGTGACTTTGATCGGCGAAGCCTGCAGCCAGGCCTATCTCGGCGAGAGGCATTTCGGGTTGAAGCATCTGCTGGCACGCAGCGCGAATGCGCATGCGATGGACAAATTCTCCAATGCCTTGGCCATTCCACCTGCGGAACACCCGCGATAAGTGCACGGGGTGGACTCCCGCTTCGCTGCTCAATTCGTGGAGTGTCGGGCGGGCGGAATACTCAGCGCTGATCTTGTCGATGACTCGAGCAAGCCAGATTGGCCGCTCGCCGGTGGGTTCGCGTCGCGTGCAGCCAACGCGACCCAATAACTCGCTGAGCAGGCTCTCCGTCGCCAGTTCGTCGGCCACTCCAGAGTGCAATTCCCGGTATAACTTCATTCCAAGCCACAGGACTTGCCCACCAGCACGGTCATCGCAAGCGCGGTTGAGGGTCGCGGAATAGTCTTGCAAGCGTCCGGACCAACTTGGCCGCACTTCGATTTCGAAGAGTTTGACCCCGCATGGGCCAATCTCATCCTGATGAGGAACGCCGGCAGGGCGAAACATTACCGTAAACGGAGGAAAGAAAGTTTGCTGGCGACCGTAGCGCTCCTCATATTGACCGTCCAAGACGATTCCGAAAAACGGAAGCTCATGCGAATGTGAAGGCAGTTTACGTGGCAATTGATGACGCAGATCGGTGAAAATGGCACCGCACAGCTCCCGCTTTCCCTGAATTGCCCCGTAGAAGCTTCCTGCTCCTAACGCTCGAGCGCCATCTACTCTCTGCTCTTCTCCCATATATGGTCTCCGTGAAAAAGGTTGCCTTTGTTCTAGACGGTACTGAGTGCCCTTGGTTATCGTGTCGCGAGTGTGGGGCCTTCGCACTATAAGGAGAGAAATCGATGATACGATTCAGCCTTTGTTTTCTGTTGTGTCTTGCCGGCGTAATGACGATCCCCGTGACCCCAAACGCAGCCGCTCCGAAAACCTCCAATGCACCTGAATATACGGCGGATGGCCGATTGGTGTTCCCGGCAAATTATCGGGAATGGATATACCTGACCACGGGCATGGATATGGACTACAACCCCGAGTTGATGACGATGGATCACTCCATGTTCGACAATGTCTTCGTCAATCCCGAGGCCTATAGGGCATTTGTGGCGACCGGCACCTGGCCCGATAAGACGATCCTGGTGCTCGAAGGACGCAGGGCAGCCAACAAAGGCTCGATCAACAAGAAGGGACATTACCAGACGACGGAGGTCATGGTGCGGTCGATCCATATTAAGGATGAATCACATTTTCCCGGCAAGTGGGCCTTTGTCGGATTTGACGACGGCAATGTCGGGAAGACGATTTCGAAGGAGGCAGTCTGTTATTCCTGCCACGAGCAACATGCTGCGGTCGACACCACGTTTGTGCAGTTTTATCCGACGTTGCTTGGGATCGCAGAGAAGAAGGGCACTTTGTCTGCTGCCTATCTGAAGGAGGAAGCAGCCAACGCGAGCGAAGGTTCCAAGAAGACCCATTGATCGTTTCGGGCATAGGCAGCGCTCACGCAGGGACGCCGCCCTTGGCCCACGGGCGGAGTCCGGCAGCGGATCGTGATTCGGCGCACTTGGGTAATCTCGCGCTGGACGCGGTAAATTCCTAAGATTGTTTTTGAATGAACGAGTTGGCGGAATCAGTTGTGGAGTGGTCGGGCGCTCGCGAAGCCTGGCGGCCTATGCCGCGCTGGGCGATTTGGGCGTGGCTCGTTTTCTACGTCTGGTTTCTGCTGTATGCCTTCCGCATGCACGGCGGCTATCTGTTCATCGATTCTGCGAATCTGGTTGTTCATGAAGGCGGGCATCTTCTGTTTCGCTGGTTTGGGCCGACGCTGTGCCTTTGGGGAGGAACGATTCTGCAATGGGCGGTACCACTCCTGCTAGCTGCTTATTTCTTTCACGAGCGCCAGCCTGCTGCATTCGTCTTCTGCCTGTTTTTCTTTTTCGAAAACTGGCTCTACACAGCGACTTACATGGCCGACGCGCGGGCGATGATTTTGCCGCTCGTCACAACCGGCGATCCCGATTTTGTCGAACATGACTGGAACACGATCTTTTCGAGTCTCGGCGTTCTGCAGTACGACACTGCGATTGCCGCGGTCGTGAGAACGCTGGGTTGGTGCGGGATGCTGGCTTGCGTAGGATGGCTGGCCGCGCGCCTTAGCACTAGTAGTCTGCAGAAAAGGTCTGCTGCGCGTACCTCGGGGGCTGAAGCCCAAATCAAAACAGACGACTTGTCGCAGCGGTGAACCGCTGCGCCACCCAAAAGCAGACTTTTTCAGTACACTGCTAGTGTCCTGTAACTTAAGTTCTATAAACAAATAAGCGACTGGTTCGTCTAAGATGAGGAGGCGATCTTAGATGCGAACCGGGCGTCCCAAGGCGGAGTTGGTGGTGAGGGCGGAAGAACGAGCCACCCTGGAGCGGTGGGTGCGGCGGCCGAAGTCGGCGCAGGCTCTGGCGCTGCGGGCCGGCATCGTGCTGGACTGTGCCAGCGGCATGAGCAACACGGCGGTGGCGCGACGGCGGCACATCAGCAAGCAAATGGTGGGCAAGTGGCGCCGCCGGTTTGTGGATCGCCGCGTGGCCGGCTTGCTCGATGAGCCGCGTTGCGGAGCGCCCCGCACGGTCGAGGACGCAAAGATCGAAGCGGTGATTGTGCGCACGCTGGAATTGCTGCCGCGGGATGCCACGCATTGGTCGACGCGCTCCATGGCCGAGGCCAGCGGGCTGAGCCACATGACGGTGCAGCGCATCTGGAAAGCGTTCGGGCTGGAGCCGCAGCGCAGCGAAACCTTCAAGCTGTCCACCGATCCGCAGTTTGTCGAGAAGGTGCGGGACATTGTGGGTTTGTATCTGGCTCCGCCGGAACGGGCGCTGGTGCTGTGTCTGGACGAGAAGACGCAGATTCAAGCTCTGGATCGGAGCCAGCCGGTGTTGCCCATCCGTCCCGGCCAAGCCGAGCGACGGAGCCACGACTATGTGCGACATGGCACAACCACGCTGTTTGCGGCGCTGGACGCCAAGACCGGAAAAGTGCTGGGTGGTTTGCATCACCGTCACCGTTCGATCGAGTTCCCCAAGTTTTTGGATCGCATCGAGGCGGCGGTGCCCGCCGGACTCGACGTGCATCTGATTCTGGATAATTACGGCACGCATAAAACGGTGCTGATCCGGCAGTGGCTGGCCAAGCGGCCGCACTATCACGTGCACTTCACGCCCACCAGCGCCTCGTGGATCAACCTGGTGGAACGCTTCTTTGCCTTGCTGACAGAAAAACAAATCCGGCGCGGCATTCATCGCAGCACCCGCGAACTGGAGCAAGCCATCCGGCA
>JBAQJU010000339.1:0-14875 GCA_049300475.1 Terriglobales bacterium
ATGTAATCCGACTCCAGGGTGGTGTCGGCTTCCAGTTCTCCACACCAATAGCCTTCTTCGTGCTGCTGCGAAAAAAGATACTTACGCGCACCATCGATAGCGACAGCAACCCGGCTGACCAGATCGTCAATCTTCCCGAATCGCATCTGCGGGACTGCGGCCGGACTAGGGGGGGAGGACTCGTCCATTCAAACTCCTGTCATCTCCTGGCATGAATCTTGTAACGCCGGCGTCCTAGCCGGGCTGTGGCGGAGTGTCGCCCTGCCATCCTCGACCCCTAAGCAGTAGCCCCGCTACCTGGCGCCGCCGCGATCGTCTCGACAATCTCCGGCGGCAATCCAAAGCGCACGTTCTCCGGCATAATTTCGAGCTCCTGCACGTCCCCAAAACCCTTGCCGCCCAGGAACTCGACCACTTCCTGCACCAGGTGTTCAGGAGCGGACGCTCCCGCCGTAAGGGCCACCGTCTTGACCCCTTTCAACCACTCTGCACGGATGTTGCTGTAGTTATCGATTAGATGCGCCTCGGTCCCCAAACTGCGCGCCACCTCGACCAGTCGCTTGGAATTCGAACTGTTGTCCGATCCGACCACCAGCAGCAACTCCGCGTCCGAAGCCACATGCTTCACAGCAACCTGCCTGTTTTCAGTCGCATAACAAATATCCTGCGCCGCCGGCCCTTTAATATTGGGGAATCTCTTCCGCAGCGCGGCAATAATGTCGCGAGTCTCATCCAGGCTAAGCGTCGTCTGCGTCAAGTACGCCACTCGCCCCGGATCGGGCACCGTAACCGACGCCACCTCCTGCGGAGACCCGACCACCTGCGTCACCGCCGGAGCCTCCCCCAGCGTCCCAATCACCTCATCGTGATCGCGGTGTCCGATCAGAATCAGCGAATATCCTTCTTTCGCGAACTTCACCGCCTCGACGTGAACCTTCGTGACCAGCGGACAAGTCGCATCAATCACGCGCAGCTTCCGCAACTTGCTATCCTCCCGCACCTCCGGAGACACGCCATGCGCGCTATAAATCACACGTTCGCCCTCCGGCACCTCGTCCACGTTGTCGACAAAAATCGCGCCTTTGTGTTGCAGCTCCTCGACGACAAACCGGTTGTGCACAATTTCCTTGCGCACATAGATCGGAGGCCCAAACGCCTCCAGCGCAATCCGGACAATGTCAATCGCGCGCACCACGCCAGCGCAAAACCCCCGCGGCTTCAACAGCAAAAGTTGCTTTCTCTCAGACAATGCCATCCCCCCTACACCCTATATAGGGTACAGTTTCCCCGAAAAAGATGCTTAAAAGCTACTGTAAGAGTATCGAAGAAAGCACCCCAGGGTCAATGTAAGCCTTTGCAGGAGCAAGGATTAGCACCGGATGGAAACATACAGACAGCGAACGGAGCGTGTGTGGCGGGCAAGTGTAGCGCAGACCCGCCCTGAGCCAAAGCCTAAGGGACCCGACTGCGCTCACCAGATGCGCCGGACCCCATACTGATCGAAGGCTTTCTCGTTGCTCAGAATGAACAGGCGCTCAACCTCAGCCTGCGCGATCAACATGCGGTCAAACGGATCCTGATGGGGTCCAGGCAACATCCCAGCCCGAATTCCGTGTTCGTAGGAAACGGGCAGATTTAGGAAGTTTTCCCGATCAAGGTAGCCTCCAAAGTCCTGCACGAGCTCGGAAGCGCTTTCCAGCCTGCCCAGTCGAAATTTCGTGGCAATCTCCCAGGCTGATGCGGCACTCACACAAATGCTATTTCCCGATTGGGCAATGAGTTTTCTACACGACGCTGGCAGAGCGGGATCGTCGCTGAACCACCAGAGCAGTGCGTGCGTATCCAACAGAAGACGCACCTATTGCCCCCATGCATCAATCTCTTCCGGAGGCAACGGTTCAAAGAATTCGGGTCCCACTTTCAGTTTCCCCTTCAACGCCCCAGGCTTCCGCTGGCCCCGCTTGTCCTCGATCGCCACCAGCCGCACGACGGGTTTTTTCCCACGCGCGATCACAATTTCCTCGCCTCGGCAAGCCCGCTCGATCAACCGCGACAGCTCGGTTTTGGCCTTGTGGATGGTGATGGTTTCCATGGATTAATGTTAGCTAATTTTACTTAGCTAAGTCAACCAACATCCAGCACTATTCGCCCAAGGACTCCCCGCACTACCGCTCGCGTCAAGGGCACTGGTTTGGGATTCCCGCACTGAGGGCGCGTAAACTTCTCAGCCATGCGGCGATACACGCTTGATCCCCGTCATGAGTTTCCTCATGGGCTTCGTACATTCCCGGGTCTGCTGGGTTGTGGTTAGGATTGGCCCGAGACTCCGCGATATCCGCTGCTATTTCACTTTGACGTACCGTTTCGTTGATCGCATATATCTCTTCAAATAGCTGGATGCGCTGTACGATCAAGAGTTCCGTGTGGTTCGATGCCGCTACAGACAAATCAATCATCGCTGCGTCTACCAGTTTCTTGCTGGAGTTCCCCTGGATGGTGAGTAGGGCTTTGATCGCAGCCTTCGAAAAAACTATGCCGATTTTGGAGACGGCCTTTGTGCTGTTGCGCGTCGGCGCATTCTGTCCGAAGCTTTTGTAGCCAAGCTTCTGTGCCTGATCTGTCGGGCTTCCGCTTCCAGCCGGCGATCAAAGAGGTGTGCTCCAGACCACCCCAGTTGATCCTCTTCTCGATCTGAATGTCTTCCGCGAAAACCGCATACCGCCGGACACCCAGATCGACGAGAACTGAAATCTTTTCACCCATTCGCCCGAATCATCTGCTCCGCATGCTTCCGCGAAGTCTCAGTCAGCTTCGCCCCCGATAGCATGCGTGCCACCTCTTCGGTGCGCTCTTCGCCCCTAACCTGGCGAACCGTGGTTTTGGTCCGGCCAGCAGAAGTCCGCTTCTCGATCAGGTAATGATGATCGGCAAAGGTTGCGATCTGCGGGAGGTGCGTCACGCACAGGACCTGATTCCCCTTGGCGAGCGCCTTGAGTTTTTTCCCGACTGCCTCCGCCGCACGTCCGCCAATGCCAGTATCAATTTCATCGAAGACCAGAGTGCGCTGTGCCGCGGAATGTTTTTTCTTTCCCGCTGAATTCGCGCCCGCCTCCACGCTCACCTTCAGCGCCAGCATCACGCGCGACAATTCGCCGCCCGAAGCAGTCTGCTCGAGCGGCCGCATCGCCTCACCGGCATTGGTCGCAATTCGGTAGACCACCTGATTGATGCCCGAGGAAGTCCAGTGTTCTTCGGCTTCGTTCTCCTCCACGGAAATCGCGAACGCCGCGCGCATGGCAAGATCGTTAATCTCCGCTTCGACTAGCTTCTCCAACTTGCGCGCCGCTTCCAGCCGGTTGCGTGAAACGCGACGCGACGCCTTGCGGTAGTGCTCCGCCGCAGCCGCCAACCGGGCGCGCAGTTGGCCGAGCACCTCATCCTTATTCTCCATTTCCGCCAGCTTGCGCCGAACCTCTTCGCCAAACGCGATCACCTGCTCGAGCGCCGGACCGTACTTGCGCTTCAGGCGATCGAGGGCAGCCAGCCGCTCTTCCAGTTCCGCGAGCCGCTCCGGAGAAGCGTGGATTCCGCCGGCATAATCGCGCACCGTCGCGCCCACATCCTCGATGCTGATGCGCGCCGATTCCAGCGCCGCGAGCGCCTCCTGAAACTTCGGCTCGTATCTGGCAAGCTCCTCGATATGCTTTTGCGCCGCGCGCAGGCTCGACGACGTGGACGCATTGCCTTCATACAGGAGATCGAAGGCATTCATGGCCGCGCCATAAATCTTTTCCGCATTGGCCAGCACACGTTTTTCGGTCTCGAGCCGCTCATCTTCGCCCGCGGTAAGACGCGCCTCACCAATTTCGCGCCACTGGAAGTTCCACAGGTCCACCAGGCGCATGCGATCCTGCTCGTCCTGTTCCAGTTCGGCGATGCGGTCGCCAGTCTGTTTCCAGTTCGCGAAGGCCGCCGAGACCTCGTCCAGTTCGACGCCCGCATAAGCATCGAGCAGAGCCTGCCGGGCCGCCGCGTCGAAATTCACAATCGATTCATTTTGCGCGTGGATCACTCCAAGGTGAGGCGCGATCTGCTTCAGAACAGCCACGGTCGCCGGCTGATTATTGATGAAGACGCGGCCTTTGCCGCCCGCCGCAATCTCGCGGCGCAGGATGAGCGAAGCATCTCCTGAATCCGCGTCCAGCCCGTTGCTTTCCAATATGGCGTCGATGGCCTGCGCCGCCGCTCCCTCGCTGTCGAATACACCCATGATGACAGCCCGATCGGCTCCAGAGCGGATCAGATCCACCGATGCTTTCTCCCCCAGAAGCAGTCCCAAGGCGTCAATCAGGATCGACTTTCCCGCGCCCGTCTCACCGGTCAGAAGATTCAGGCCGGGCGCGAATTCGATCACCGCGTTGTCGATGACCGCGTAATTTTCAAGGCGCAGTTCAGCTAGCACACGAGTCTCGGGATACTGCAATGAAGTCGAGCAAATTGCGCTCCATAATTTAGGCGCAGCATAGCACAGACCGGCTCACTCGGACTCCACCAAACGCGCGGCCAACAGAGCGAAGTCCGATTCCGCATTGACCGATGCGGTACCCCGATTCGGCTCTCGCCCACTTCGGTCTATAATTTCAAGATAGGGGTTCTCCCGAAAACGATGCATTGGTCTCCTTTCTTTCTCTCTTTTGTCGGCGGCGAAATCGTCGATCTCGTCCTTCAAACCGGGGTGGTCGCCAAGGCCGTGCTGGTTCTGCTTCTTGCCTTCAGCGTACTCTCCTGGGCGGTGATCCTTGCCAAGTGGCGCATGATCCGCAACGCGCAAATGCAGAGTGGAAGATTTATCCGCGCCTTCCGCAAAGCGCCGCGCATGCAGGACGTAGTTGCGGTGGCCGATCAATTCCGGCCCAGCCCGCTGGTTGGCGTTTTCGAAGGCGCAGTCGCGGAGTTCAGGCGGCAGATGGGAACTACCGGAGGCATTCAGAGTCCGGTCGCCATTCAGCGCGCCATGCAAATCTCGTCTTCCGACGAAATCACGCGCCTGGAACGCCACGTGCCCTGGCTCGCCATCACCGGCGCGGTCACGCCGTTCATCGGACTGTTCGGAACCGTGTGGGGCATAATTGACGCGTTTCATGGCCTGGGCACGGCGGGCGCGGCCACCTTGCGCGCCGTCGCTCCCGGAATTTCAGAGGCTTTGATTACTACCGCGGCCGGCCTGGCAGCGGCGATTCCGGCGGTGATCGCCTACAACCTGATCATCGGTTCGATTCGCGAAATGGCTTCACGCAATGACGATTTCACACTCGAGATGTTGAACCTGATCGAACGCCAGCCGGCGCAAACGGCGGCGGCAGCAGAGGTCCGGCGCTGATGGCCTTTACCACCGCCAACGGACGGACGCAGAGCGCGCTGGCCGACATCAACATCACGCCGCTGGTCGATGTCGTGCTCGTTTTGCTGATCATCTTTATGGTGACGGCGCCCATTCTGCAATCGGGTATCGAAGTGAACGTGCCGAAGACGCGTACCGTTAAGGAGATCACCGAAGAGCGGCTCGTCATCAGCATCGACAAATCGCAAAGAGTCTTTCTGGGGAACGATCCCATCAATATCAACCAGATTGCGGCGCGCCTGAAGCAGAAGATTCGCGATCCGCAGCACCAGTCGATTTACCTGCGCGCGGACCAGGACGTTCCCTTTGGCGCTTTTGCCACCGTGATGGACGCAATCAAGCAAGCAGGCATCAGCAACGTGAGCATCGTGACGCAGCCCATTGATTCCCATGGCCGCCACTAATGATTTCGAAAACGACGGACTCCGGCGTCCACTGGCGTGGTCCGCGGGATTGCATGTGGCGTTCACTGTTTTCGTCGTGCTCTGGGCCACGTACATCACCGGTATTCGCGGCCAGGGCTGGGGCAGCGGCGGTGGCGGAGACGCCATGGGAGCAACGCTGGTGACGTCAGTTCCCTTGCCCGCCAACCCTGTGCAGACCACCAATGTGGTCGCTACGGAATCCAAGGGCCTCACGCAGTCGCAGCCCAAGGTGGAGGAAAAAGAGCCCGATGCGATTCCGATTCCCGACAAGAATACGAAGAAGAAGAATAAGCCTGTGATCAGCGTGACCCCTCACAAGGCTGTAGCCGAGCCGCCGGAGACGAACCAGATTCCTTACGGCGACGGAGGACCGGTCAGCGGTCCTTATGCGATGTTCAACGCGGGCGGGGCAAAGGGCGGATTTGGATTTACTGGAGGAGGCGGCGATTTCGGCAGCCGATTTTCTTGGTATGTGCAAGCGGTGCAGCGAAAGGTTTCCGATAACTGGCTACGATACGAGGTCGATCCCAGCATCCACGAAGCGAATCGGGTGTATCTGACGTTCGACATCGCGCGCGATGGGCATCCTGGGA
This sequence comes from Terriglobales bacterium, assembly GCA_049300475.1. Taxonomy (GTDB): domain Bacteria; phylum Acidobacteriota; class Terriglobia; order Terriglobales; family Acidobacteriaceae; genus Acidiflorens. The sequence goes on from JBAQJU010000339.1 coordinate 6,420, forward strand.
ATGTGCAGATCGAACAATCCAGTGGTGTGCCATCGCTTGATCGATCGGCGGTATATGCGATTCAGCGCATCGATACGTTTGGACCTTTGCCGTCGGAATATTCCGGCAATAAGGTTTCCGTGGAATTCTGGTTTGATTACAAGAAGTAAGTCGCTATTCTAGGGAGTAAAAATTGAGCAACTTAACGTACCCCGTTGCACATCCTACTTATGAGAGACAAATTCGCTCGCTAGGCAAGGGGATTACGTCGCGCCACGATCAACCATCCCAGCTTGGCTGCCAACGTTTCGGGTTCGTCGTCGCATTAATTTTTCTATTGGCGGCCAGTAGTTTCGCGCAGGACTGGATTCGCACCGGAACCGGACTTGGTGTCGAAAAAGTACGCCTCGCGGCCTCTGACTTCAAGGCCTCGACACAAGACTCCAAGAACGCCGCTCTCCTGAAGACCTTCAACGACACGCTTTGGAACGATCTCGACCAGGCTGGAATTTTCGATCTCGTCTCGAAGAGCTTTTATCCTCTGCAAGTGCCGGGGCAGCCCTCGGAACTGAATTTTCCGGCATGGGGTTCGCTGCCGCCCAACGCGTCAATGCTGGCGTTTGGCAACCTGGGTGCGACGGCTGACAAGGTCACGGTGCAGGGCTGGCTCTACGACCTGAAAAATCAGGCGTCGCCGCAAGTTCTCGGCAAGCAGTACAGCGATTCCGCTACGGACAGCGCCGTCCGCGTCATCGCGCACAGATTTGCCGACGAAATTATCTTTCGGCTGGGCGGTGGAATCCAGGGCATTGCCGAGAGCAAGCTCTATTTTGTCAGCGACCGGACTGGCCACAAAGAAATCTGGATGATGGACTATGACGGTGCGAACCAGCAGCCGATCACGCACCTCGGAAACATCTCCCTCTCGCCGCGCATTTCACCCGACGGCTCGCGCCTGGCCTTCAGTTCCGCCACCAAGAATGGGTGGGAGATCCTGATGTACTCGTTCGATCTCAACCGGTTGGTTGCCTTCCCGCGATTTGGAGGCATGAATCTTTCTCCTTCGTGGTCGCCGGATGGCAAGATCGCGTTCTCGTCCTCGCGCAACGGCTATCCCAATATCTTTGCGGTCGATGCCTCGGGCGGAAACGCGCACCGTCTGACCAACGATAAGGGCCCCGATGTTTCTCCCGCGTGGAATCGCAAGACCGGAGGGCAGATTGCGTTCGTCAGCGGACGCACAGGTCTGCCGCAGATTTACACCATGGATGCCGATGGCACGAACCTGCAACGCGTCACCGATCAGGGCTACGCGGTCTCGCCGAACTGGTCGCCGAACGGACAATTTCTGACTTTCTCCTGGATGCGCAAATATGGGCCTGGGGAGCCCGGCTCGAACGATCTTTACCTGATGGATATCGCCAGCAAACAATGGGTGCAACTCACGCACGACGCGGGCCGCAACGATTTTCCTTGCTGGTCTCCCGACGGACGGCACATTATTTTTCAGTCGCACCGTTCGGGCACGGACCAGATCTGGACCATGCTCGCGGATGGATCGAATGTGAAGCAGTTAACGTTCAAGGGCAATAACACCCAGCCCAACTGGAGTTGGAAGTAGGTTGGTTCGTACAGGGCACGCCTTCCGGCGTGCGGCAGGAGCTACGGCATGAAGGCGCCTTGCGGCGCTGAGGCCGAAGAATAGAGGCACAGTTTCGCGTTTAAGAAAAAGAACGGTTCTTGCGGCCGGTAGAGAGTGCGCCCTGTCATCAGGCTGCAAATCGTCGAAGTCCAAACTGCACGCCACTTTTGCGGGCGCACAGAAAAGAGGAATCCGTGAAGCACGCGATGAGAATGACAACGACGAGATGGGCTACCCTCGCATTTGCACTTGGCACAATCATGTTCCTGGGCGCATGCCACAAGAAAGCAGCTCCGCCCCCGCCTCCACCGCCGCCTGCGCCAACCGCACCTACGGCCTCGCTTTCGGCGAATCCGAACACCATCAATCAGGGACAATCGACAACCTTGACCTGGCAAACCACGAACGCCACCGATGTCAGCATTGACGGAATCGGCGCGGTTGACACCAGCGGCTCGCGTCAGGTGACTCCCACCGATTCGACAACCTATCATCTGGTCGCCAAGGGCGCCGGAGGCACGCAGGACGCCACAGCACGAGTGACCGTGAATGCGGCGCCCGCCCCACCGCCCGTCAACACCAGTTCGGCGACCGAGGAAGAACTGTTCGCGCAGAACGTCAAAGACGTGTACTTCGATTACGACAAGTCGGATATTCGCGCGAGCGAGCAAGCCGCCATCCAGGGGGATGCGAGTTTCCTGCAACAGCATCCGGGCATTCACATCACGGTCGAGGGTCATTGCGACGAACGCGGGTCGACCGAATACAATCTGGCGCTCGGCACCAATCGCGCCGATTCCGTGAAGAACGCGCTCATCCAGGCCGGAGTTAGCGGTGATCGCATCAAACCCTACAGCTACGGCAAAGAGAAGCCGTTCTGCACCGAGCACAACGAGGAATGCTGGCAGCAAAATCGCCGCGGCCACTTCGTATACGAAAAATAAATCCGGGCAAGCTATGGCCAAACTCTGGCGGGACGGGATTGAGTCCCGTTCCGCCGTACACATCCGTACACTATAAGCAGGTGATGTGATCGAACACATCAACGATGCAGGTTAACTATCTATGGCAAACATGAAACCGAAATGTCTTCCACTCGCGCTCAGCCTGGTGTTCGTGTTTTCGATCGCGCAAATTCCGGCCTACGGAGCTAACCGGGATATCGTGCAGCTTCAAACCGAGGTGGATCAACTGCAGCAGGCGATGACGCAGATGAAGCAGTCATTCGACGAGCGCATGGGCGTCATGAAAAATCTGCTCGAGCAGAACACCGATTCTGCCAACAAGGTGACTGCCGCGATCACGGGACTGCAAGCTTCGCTCAACAAGCAGCAGCAAGGTAGCGCGGGGCAGGTCGACCAGATTTCCGGGCAGATTCAGGCGCTCAATGACACCATGGACGAGTTGAAGGTCCGTCTCGCCAAACTCAGCAAGCAACTCGAAGACTTGCAGGCGGCGCAGCAATCCCTGGCCGCAGCGCAGTCCCAGACCCAGAAAGATGCGCAGGTGATGGCGGCTGCCCCTCCACCCGACGTTCTCTATAACAATGCCTTGCGCGATTTCAACGGCGGAAGCAATGACGTCGCCGGCAAGGAGTTCAGCGACTACATCAAGTTCTATCCAGACACTGACCTGGCGGGGAATGCGTACTTCTATTTGGCCGAAATGGAATACAAGGCCGGCGACTATCAAAAAGCGGTCGCGAACTATGATCTGGTCATGCAGAACTTTCCCAGCGGAAACAAGGCTGCCTCTGCCCAGCTGAAAAAAGGATTCGCGCTCATCGAACTGGGACAGCAACCGGACGGCATCCAGGAACTGAAGCACGTCATTCAGCGCTATCCGCGAACCAACGAGGCCATCCAGGCGCGCGACAAATTGCACAAGCTGGGGGCGGCATCCAAAACTCGTTAGATCTTTGACCGCGTGATGATTGCCATCCGTCGACAGGGGTAGGGGTCCTTCGACTCGCGCTTGGTCGCTTTGCTCCCGCGCACTCGCTCAGGATGACAGTTGCCGCATCGCTGGCATGTTACGGCACTAGCGCGGTTCTGTGTTCGGAACTACGACCCCGCCTTCAATCTTAGGGATGCCGAAGTGCCCGCCCAGATGGGAAAGGTCGACTGGGCTGATCGACCCATTAACCACAAAAAAATCGACTTCACTCGACTTGGCAACCAGAATCGCGACGTTGCTGATGGCATTATTTTCCAGGCGAACCCAAAGATCGGTCACTCCTGCGCCACCGTTCTTGTCGCGGCGGTCCATTAACTGCTTCCAGCCAGCCGCGCGATACTCTTCTTTTACCGATTCCAGAGCCTCCGGATCGTACAGCCATGGCTTCGAATAGCGATAGTTGTGCACCGAGACACCACTGATCCCCGCGATTACGCGGCGCAGATCCTCATTATCCGGGTCCAGCTTTGATGCCAAAATCAGCATGGAGTGGTCCAAAGTGAACTCGGTCTTTGAGGATGCGCTCTGTCGCAGCGACTCCATTCCCTGAGGCAACCATCCTTGCTGTTGCGAAGGCGGAGGCGGTGCTTGCCGGGTTTGTGACGGCTGCTGAGATTGGGCCAACGTGACTTGGGTCGACGCAGCTGTAAGGATTCCGATCAAGACGGCTGCACAGAACAACCTCATAAATTTGCCTCAATATCAAAAGTAGACGATGGATAGACGGGGAACGCCCGCAATATGTGAGGTCGTCCCTCGGCCAATAAGAACCCGGCACGTGAAAATTAGTTGTACGATTTTCTTGGTGATTTATATCTCGGCGATACCCATCACACCGCGTCTGCGGCCGCCGCTTTTCCGGGGATCATTCCACTCGAGCGCAGCGTGACCCAATCGGTCTGAATGCTCTCCCAGCCATGAATCAGGAAACCATAGGATTCGAAGAGCTGGCGAATGCGCGGCCGCGTCCATCCGGCGATCTCTTCGAGAATCGGGACCAGAGTAGCGAGCGCATTATCGCCCAGCACTGTCCGCTTCGCGATCTGCGCTACATGCTTCGACTCCGACACCGCGATGGTGAACCCATCGTGCCGGTTCACGTGCAGCATCACGTGAATATCCGAGCTGCCGTCGCCGACGTACACGACGTGATCGAGCGGCACACCCAACTCCTCCGACAGCTGTTCGAGCCGCGCCACTTTGCCGTAGCCCGCCGTCGCTCGCACCAGGCATTCGATTTCGCCATTTACGTCGTACTTGAATTCGGTGCCGAAGATGTGGTCCTGCGGCACAATGCCCTCCAATGCCGACTGGATCACTTCCACCGGAGCCGCCGAGAGCACGTAAAAATCAAAATGGAAGCCGTCGATCCGGTGGTCCAGGATCTCGTAAATTTGCTCTATATTTTCCTTGAGACGGATGCGCTTGCCCACTTCGACCAGGTCGGCGCGCCGCACGCGTGAACGAAACTCCGGATCGTGCAGAAGCAGATAGGAAAGTTCGGCGCCCTGCTGAACCAGGTTCAGCTTCGCCATGCCCTTGATCTTGCGCTCGAACTCTTCAACAGAAATGCCCACGAGTTCGCTCAAAACGTAGCCCGTATCGTTGAAGGTCAACGTCTGGTCGAAGTCGCTGGCAAACAGATAGTATTTACGATTTTTGCTAACCATGTTCTATCTTAGATTCAATCCCCCATGAATGGACTATTAAATTTCCCTATCGTCCCCATCACAACAATATGTGGCGCACAATCTTGCACATAAACGAATAACCAGCGTAGCCTAGGTGCGTAGTAATAAATACTGCGCGCGAGCGCATATCAGATTGCAATCAAGAAGGCCCCTATGCCGACCAGTGTCAGTGACCATCTTCGCAATGATGCCGACCGCGGAAAAGGTTCCAAGGAGCCCGATGACCGGACTCAATCGGGAAACAATTCCATGACGGGACAGCTTTCCCACCGTGACAACAACCCGTTGGTCGAAGGCGCGGATAGCGATTTTCCGGAGCCGGGGCAGAGTCCAGAGCACTCGTTTGAAGGAAAATTGACCAAGAAGAAGTAGCGCCACAGTTCGCATCGCTTACTTGCAGCCAACACCCGCCAGCTCCAAGGCTGAAGAATCTCACTACCTGATCATCCGCCTTAATTTTCGAAGATGAGCAATTTTGAACAGTTCACCGGCTGGCCGACGATGGAAACTGTGTGCCAGAACAATGGCAGTTCCTCGGGGTGACGCATAGGGGCAGCGCATTGAACGTCTCTCTCCACCTCGCGCTGGCCCTTTTTTCGTCTGATTCCTCGTTACTGCCGAAACATCCCGATTTCACTCATTGACGCGCGGACACAACGATCGTCATCCGAACATTGAGTCGTTTCGCCCTCCGCAGTCATCCTTAGTTTGTTGTCTACGTCCTGATATCGATTCAAACTCTGAACCTAATGAGGAGCATTATGTCTCGCATGAAAGCCATGCAAATCAGCAAGCCTGGCGGCGATTTTGAACTCGTCGAAAGAAATATCCCCGAACCCGCCCGCAACCAGATCCGCATCAAAGTCGAAGCCTGCGGCATCTGCCACAGCGACGCGCTGGTGAAAGAAGGCCATTGGCCGGCGATCCAGTACCCGCGCGTTCCCGGTCACGAAATCGCCGGCCGCATCGACGCTGTGGGCCCCGACGTCACCAACTGGAAGCCCGGCCAGCGCGTCGGCGTCGGTTGGCATGGCGGTCATTGTTTCGTGTGCGAGCCGTGTCGCCGTGGAGATTTTATTAACTGTCAGAACGAAAAAATTACGGCCATCAGCCACGACGGCGGTTACCAGGAATACATGGTTTCGCCCGCCGAAGCGGTTGCCGCAATCCCCGAGGACTTGTCAACACCCGATGCCGCACCGCTGCTCTGCGCTGGAATCACGGTTTTCAATGCGCTGCGTAACTCGGGTGCCCGCAGCGGCGACCTGGTCGCCGTTCAAGGGATAGGAGGACTCGGCCATCTCGGAATCCAATATGCCCGGCAAATGGGATTCCACACGGTCGCCATCGGCCGCGGCGGCGATAAGCAGGCACTGGCCCGCAAGCTGGGCGCCAGCGATTACATTGACGCTGCGGCCGGAAATCCTTCGGAAGCCCTGCAGAAACTCGGCGGCGCGCAGGTAATTCTCGCGACCGCGCCCGATTCCAAATCCATTTCGGCCGTGATCGATGGAGTAGCCGCCAACGGCAAACTTCTCGTGGTCGGCGCCAGTCCGGAGCCCATCACGGTCACGCCCATTCAACTCATCCGTGGCAGAAGCGCTCTCCAGGGGTGGGCCTCCGGAATCGCCACTGATTCCGAAGACACGATGCGGTTCAGCGTACTCTCCGGAGTCCGACCGATGATTGAGAAGTACCCCCTGGAAAAGGCCGCCGAAGCCTACGACCAGATGATCAGCGGACGGGCGAGGTTCCGGGTAGTACTAACCATGGGTGGCTAAACGCTCATCGGCTCGCGGGGGGAACGGGCGCCCTCGCCCGTGCAAGCCGAGCAAAGCCCGGCAGTTGACGGTGGCCATAGCGACCGTCGACTCGTCCACAAATAATTTGAGCCGGACCGAAACCGGACCGGCTCATTCAATCCCTTGCTCGCAGGAATCTAGCCCAACTCCTCCATGCACTTTGCGAGCGCTTCCCGGCTCGGCCGCGTCAACGATTCCGGCAGGGTCGCCAGGGGCTGATCGGTCACGTTGAGCATATCGATGAAGCTCGGCGCTTTGGCATTGATATAGAAAACGCCGGTCAGCACTTCGCCGTCCGCATGCGACGCCATCAACCTGCTTACGGCCTCAATCTTGTCAGTTGGATCGTACTCCTGCTCCAACTTTTTCAGGCGCAGGCTCGAACCGTCGTGCATGGTCACCTCCAGCGTCGTACCGGGATCGTACTCGACATTGATCTCCTGAAACGACGGCACAAAGCTGACCTCGTGCACTGGCTCTTCATGGGCCTGCATATATTTATACGATTTCGTCGAGCCCTCGTGATCGTTGAAGGTCACGCACGGCGAAACCACGTCAAGCATCACGGTGCCGTTGTGCGCGATTGCCGCCTTCAGCATGGTGTGCAGCTGCTTCTTGTCGCCGGAAAACGACCGCCCCACGAACGTTGCCCCGAGTTGAATGGCCATCGCGCAGGTATCCACCGGAGGCAGATCGTTGGCCACGCCACTCTTCAGCGTCGATCCCAGATCGGCGGTAGCCGAGAACTGTCCCTTCGTCAGCCCGTAACAGCCGTTGTCCTCAATCACGTAAATGATCGGAAGGTTGCGCCGCATGAGGTGGACAAACTGTCCCGCCCCGATCGAAACCGTGTCGCCATCGCCCGTCACGCCCAGCGCAAGCAGATTCCTGTTGGCCAGCATTGCACCCGTCGCCACCGAAGGCATGCGTCCATGCACGGAATTAAAGCTGTGCGAACGATTCATAAAATATGCCGGGCTCTTCGACGAACACCCGATTCCGCTGAACTTCGCCACCCGCTCCGGCTTGACGCCCATTTCGTACATCGCATCGATGATGCGCTCCGAGATCGCGTTATGGCCGCATCCCGCGCACAGCGTCGTCTTCCCGCCCCGGTAGTCGATGACTTGCAATCCGATGCGGTTCGTCTTTGGCGCCGGCGCCGAGGTCGGCGTATCGGTCGTGGTGGTCCCCATTTACTTACCCTCCATCATCATGAGTTCGTCGGTTACCGAGCGTGCATCCATCGGCAACCCGTGAATGTGGCAGATTGAACGCAAGCGCGGCGTCAGTTCCGCCCTGATATCGAGTTTCAGCAGGCTGGCCATCTGCCCGTCGCGATTCTGCTCCACGACATAAGTCCGGTCATGCCGCTCAATAAAGTCA
>JBAQJU010000340.1:0-13879 GCA_049300475.1 Terriglobales bacterium
CGGTGATTGACTGGACGCAGACTTATGTCCCGCGCCAGGAAGAGCGCGCGAAGCTCGGCATGAAGCCCGAAGATTCGTTGCCCGCCAAGGACAAGAAAGTATGCGAGCAAGTGAAAGAGAAAAACAGTGCCAACGTTCAGGAAGGTATCGACAATCTGAACAAGGCGCTCCTCCTTCGTCCCGATTACGACGACGCCATGGCCTACATGAACCTTATGTATCGCGAGCGTGCCGATATTCAGTGCGACGACAAAGAAGCCCGCGCCGCCGACCTCAAGACGGCCGACGAGTGGGTCGACAAAACCATGGCCACCAAGAAGGCCAAGGCTGAGAAGCAACCCGGCGCTGGTGGCATCGTCATGGATCAAAGCAAGTAAAGATCAAAGCAAGTAAAGATCAAAGCAAGTAAAGAAGATCAGAGCAGGTTGAAGTATCCCGTTCTCCAAGCAAAGGCCTCGTGAAATCGGGGCCTTTTTTCTTCAGTGTTGCGCTCCACAGCAAGTTCGGTGAGTCTCCGCTGGTGCAGGTCGATCGCATCGACGACCACCGCCCGTCCCGAAAAAGAAGCTTGACTTAGCTCCCGAAAAAGACTCAGCTGAAAGTTAGCGCGCACAAAGCAATCTATTATTCCGGTTCGCTCTTTGGACAACTGCAAGGTGCAAACCACGCAGTTAACTCCTGCACGCTCAAGATTTTACAAGTAAACCCTTGCGGTTCAAGATTTTGCGAGGGAATTTCCGCTAAATCTATGATTTCAATAGATCGGCGGGATGGGGGTACCTCCAGACTGGGTGAAAGTTTGTGAGCCGCGAGCTAACGGGCAACATCACAACCTCGTGTGATTTGCCGCATGCATGCTCGCCCGCTTCACGAGTAGAATCATGGGCGGCCCTGATGTGGGCGCCCCGAATGTTCAAGAAGATCCTGATCGCCAATCGCGGAGAGATTGCTGTGCGCGTGATGCGCGCATGCCGCGAAATGGGCATCTCCACGGTCGCCGTTTACTCCGATGTGGACCGGGGCTCGCTTCACGTCCGCAAGGCCGATGAGGCCTATCCGATCGGCCCCGCTCCGGCGTCGGAATCTTACCTCCGGCTGGATAAAATCCTCGACGTCGCCCAACGTTCCGGGGCGCAAGCGATCCATCCCGGCTACGGCTTTCTCTCGGAAAATGCCAAGTTTGCCCAGGCGTGCGCCGATGCCGGAATCAAGTTCATCGGGCCGACGCCACAATCCATGGAAATGATGGGCTCGAAAACACGCGCCCGCCAGCACATGGAAAAAGCCGGCATCCCTTTTGTCCCCGGAACCGCGCACGGGCTCACCTCACCTGAAGAAGCGGAGAAAGTTGCCGAGCAGGTCGGCTATCCGGTCATGCTCAAAGCCGCCGCGGGCGGCGGAGGTAAGGGCATGCGGCTCGTACACACGCGCGGGGAACTTCGCTCCGCCCTCGAATCCGCGCAGAGTGAGGCGCAGCGGTCTTTCGGAGACAGCGAAGTCTATATCGAAAAAGCCATCGTTAATCCCCGCCACATCGAGATGCAGGTTTTGGCCGACGAGCATGGCAACACGGTGTGGCTGGGCGAGCGCGAGTGCTCCATCCAGCGCCGCCATCAGAAAGTTCTGGAAGAAGCGCCCTCGGCGATTGTCGATGCCGACATGCGCCGCCGCATGGGCGAGGTCGCCGTCAAGGTCGCCCAGGCTGCGAACTACACCAACGCCGGCACGGTGGAATTCCTGGTTGATCAGCAGAAAAATTTCTACTTCCTCGAGATGAACACTCGCTTGCAGGTTGAACATCCGGTCACAGAATTAACCACTGGACTGGATCTGGTGCACCTGCAGATCCGCATCGCGAGCGGCGAGAAATTGCCGTTCCAGCAATCGGACATTGGCATTCGCGGGCACGCCATTGAATGCCGCATCTACGCCGAGGATCCTGACAACAACTATTTCCCCAGTCCCGGGAAAATCACGCTGCTGCTCGCTCCCTCCGGCCCCGGCATCCGACGCGACAGCGGAATGTATGAAGGATGGAACGTTCCCATCGATTACGATCCGCTGCTGGCCAAACTGATCAGCTACGGAACCGACCGGCAGCAGGCCATTATGCGGTTGCAGCGTGCGCTCTATGAATATTTTGTGGCCGGAATCAAGACCAATATTTCGCTCTTCCAGCGCATTCTGCGCGACGGCGATTTCCAGGCGGGAAAGCTTGACACCGGCTACCTCGACCGGCTGCTCTCGAAGCCCGATCCCGAACTTGCCGCGCGCGCGCCGGAGCCGCGCATTGCGGCCATCGCTGCTGGAATGTTTGCGGTTCTTGATCCTCCGGCTTCCGCAACTCGGAATGGGAACGCTTCCGACACCTCTCCCGTATCCAACTGGAAAGAGAAAGGGCGCGCGGAAGCACTGCGCTGAATCGTATGGTCTACGAAGTGATCGTGGGCGGCCAATCGCATCGGCTGGAGCTTGAGCAGGACGATGGCGGCTGGAAGTGTCGCCTTGACGGCAAAGGAGTCCATGTCGATGCGGTGCTACCGCGCCGCGACGTTTTGTCGCTGCTGATCGACGGGCACGCCTTTGAAGTGAAGCGCGAACAGACTCCCACCGATCTTCATATGTGGGTGGGCAGTACACGCTTCGCGGTCGAACTTCGCGATCCGCGGTCGTTGCGAGCCCGCAAAGGCGCTGCGCTGGATGAAAAAGGGCCGCGAAAAATTGTCGCTCCCATGCCAGGTCGTGTGGTTCGCCTGCTGGTCGCCGAACAGGCGGAAGTCGCCGTCGGCCAGGGCATCGTCGTGGTCGAAGCCATGAAGATGCAGAACGAGATCAAGTCGCCAAAGAAAGGGATCGTCAAGAAGATTGTTGCGACCGCCGGAGCCCCCGTCAATGCCGGCGATGTGCTGGCCATCGTGGAGTGAAATCGTTTGCTCCAAAGGCATAACTGAAACCGGCCAAGGCCCAACGACCTCCGTCATCTAAGAACGACGCGCGGCCCGGCTTACCATAATGTAAGCGGAGGTGCCTTCTGAACCTGCAGCGCATCATCAGTTTCGCAACTTTGGCGATCTCGATTGTCACGCTTGTCCTCGTGCTGCGAAGGCCTACGCCCGTGGCCGCACCCGTGCCGCCGGCCGCCGCGGCTGCCAACGCGCAATCGTTCCAGGAAAAACTGAGCCAGCTTGAGAAACCGAGCCCGGCCGGGCAAGGCGAGAGCGAAGTCCGCATGAACTCCGCCGAAGTAACCGCTGCCCTTGCGCAAGCTGCCGGCTTGCTGCCAGCGGCCGCCTCCACTCCAGGACAGACGCCCGCCAACCCAAACAGCTCTCCTGCTACTCAAGTGCCCAGCGGTTCTATGGAATTCCCCGGCCCGGTTCCAAATATCAAGGACTACCAGGTCACAATGGATGGAGACATTGTGCGCGGACAGTTTCTAACCCAAATCGCCGGCAAAGATGTTTACCTTACTCTCGCCGGACATCTGGGAGCGAAGGACGGCTACGCCACGTTCGATGCCACCGAAGTCAAAATTGGAGATCTTTCCGTTCCGGTTGCGCTGGTCAACGATGTGCTGCAAAAAAAGCTGTCCGAGCAGCGAGATCAACTCAAGCTGCCGGATAACGTCAAAGACCTCAAGATCGAAAAGGGGGAACTCGTCTTCGTTGAAAAATAGCCGGGCCATGAGCTGCGAGCCGCGAACCATGAGCAAGGGAAAGTCTCCGATTGCTGGTGGCCGGTTTGCTCGGTCATTACGCATTACTCCACGACAAACAAAGGCTGCCCACAATTCGCTCGGCAAAAAATGCCAAAGCAGCTAGCTCTTTACTTGTGTAAAGCAAAACTTGCCGCTCGCGCCACACGATAGTTTCCTTTCCTCTGATTTTTATAATCTCCATCTAATCGCGTTCTAATCATCTCCGTTTCAAATCGTCAGCATGACAACCTTTCCGATGTCTCCCAACTATGCGGACCATGTCCTGGTGGCCAGTCCCAGCAGTGCGGTGCGCCAGCGAGTTCTTGAAAATCTTTTTCCACGCGCGCGCCGGGTTGAACAGACAAGCGGAGGAGCCGAGGCTCTGGTTCACCTCGAAAAGGGAAGCTGGCAGGTATTGTTTCTCGACCGGCGACTCCCCGACCTGGATGCGGAAGAACTCAGCGAAACGGTGCGCAAGCGCTATCCGGCGGTCGAAGTCGTGTTGCTGGACAACGAGGATGACGCGCCGGCTGCGGAAATCGAACCGCTGACGCCATTGTTGAACTCAGCTTGGAATCACACAGAAGATGACCGGGACCAACGCGGTACTCCGAACAGCAAGAACAAGATTGATCCGAACGTCGATCGAAGCATCGATCCCAACGTCTATCCGATCATTGACGCGAACACCTATTCGAACGCATATCCAAACATTGACCGTTACGAGAACAAAGCTCAATCCCCCGATAGCGATGCCGCAGTGCCGACCGCCGTTCTGCCCGGAATGATCGGATGCTCCTCCATCATGCAGCCCATCTACCGCATGGTGCATCTGGTTGCGTCGCGTGACACGACCGTCCTCATTACCGGGCCGACGGGCAGCGGCAAGGAACTGGTCGCGCGCGCGCTCCATCAGTTGAGCCCGCGCGGGGCTCACACTTTGGCGGTTGTCAACTGCGCGGCAATTCCGGAAAGCCTGCTCGAGGCCGAACTGTTCGGATATTCGCGCGGCGCTTTCACGGGCGCCCTGCAAGCCTATGCCGGCAGAATCCAGGCCGCTCATCTGGGCACGCTCTTCCTTGATGAAATCGGTGACATGCCACTCAGCCTTCAGCCCAAGCTGCTGCGCTTCCTCGAGCAGAAGGAATTGCAGCGCCTGGGCAGTTCGCAGGTGGTGCGCGTGGATGTGCGCGTCGTCGCAGCCACCAATGCCGATTTGCTCACGCTGGTGGGTGAAGGGAAATTTCGCGAAGACCTCTACTACCGTCTTTCGGCATTCCCGCTCGCCATTCCTCCCTTGCGCGACCGGCCCGAAGACATCCTGCAACTGACAGAGCATTTCCTTCAAAAATTCTCTCACGGGTCACTCGCGCCCATTTTGTCGGATGAGGCGCTTGGGTTACTGCAAACGCAGACCTGGCGCGGCAATGTACGGGAGTTACAGAACGTGATCGAACGCGCGCTCATCCTGGCGGCCGATCAGCCCGTCATCCGCCCTGCCCATCTGCTGCTCTAGATTCTGGCTTTTGACCCCGTTTGTCCGAGCGAGAGGACACCTTCATCTGTACTCGCCATGAGAGGCTTCTAAGGCAATTTGTGCCGGGCTGGCATGGCTTTTGCAAACGAGAGCGTGTATGTCCACTTCCCTTCCACCATCTCACGATCCCTCCCGCGAAAGCGACCATCCCCTGGCGCGCGCATTCCGATCATTCACGGACGCGGCCGGTTCGCTCGAGCGCACCTATGGCCAATTGCATGGCCAGGTGGCCCATCTGCGTCAGGAACTCGAAGTCACCAACCGCAACCTGACGGTCAGTCTGGAAGAGAACCGCCGCATCCGGGAACGCCTGCGCGGCATTCTCGAAGGTTTGCCCTGCGGCGTTCTGGTCCTCGAAGGGAGCACCCGCATCTCCACCCTCAACCCGGAAGCAGCGCGCCTGCTCGGGGGCAACTTCGAAAGGGTGGACGCTCTGCCTCGCGCGCTGGCGGCGGCCTTCGAAAGCGCCCGCCAGGCGGGAGAAGAACTCGAACTCGAACTGCCTTCTGCTTCGGCCGGCGAGCCCGGCAAAGTGGTTGCAGGGTTGGCGGCCGGCGTTTGGGTTGCGATCCGCCACGCCTGGCTTGAGCACAAGGCGGAGGGCGCGAGTTCGGTGTTTATTCTGCGCGATATTACTGCGGCCAAGCAACTGGAACGCGACTTGGAGAATATTCGCCGCCAGCATGCCCTGGTAGAAATGTCGGCGCTGCTTGCGCACGAAATCCGCAATCCTCTGGGCAGCCTCGAACTGTTTGCCGGACTGCTCGCCGAGTCCAGCCTCGAAGGCGAGAGCCGCCGCTGGGTCGAACACGTGCAGGCCGGACTGCGCACGCTTTCCGCAACCGTCAACAATGTGCTCGACCTGCATAACCAGCCTTTGTCGGAACGCGCGCGCATCGATGCCGGCGACCTGCTCGGCTGGGCCTATGACTTTCTCCTGCCACTCGCGCATCAGGCGCGGGTCGAGATTCAGGTCATCAATGGATTAGCGGGCGTGCCGATTCATGCCGACCGCCATCTGCTCGAGCAGGTGCTGCTCAATCTTGCGCTCAACGCCTTCCATTTCATGCCCGGTGGCGGATGGCTCTCCTTGCGCGGCGTCGACCGGGGGCCGTCCGGAATCGAAATCGAAGTGCGCGATAGCGGCCAGGGCATCCCGAAAGAGGAGCTGCCCCGCATTTTCGACGCTGGATTCAGCACGCGTCCCGGGAGCTCCGGACTTGGTCTGGCCGTCTGCCGGCGCATTCTCGAGCAGCATGGCGGTGAAATCGCGGTCGAAAGCCGGCCGGGCTATGGCGCAACTTTCAGAATCAGCCTGCCGGTGACATCGCAAACCACGTCCACCATTGTTTCCACCGACGATGTGCGGAAGTCGGCCCTCGCCTTTTCGACTGGAGTTTCCTCATGAAGCGGCTGCTCATCGCCGACGACGATGCCGGCATGCGGGCCGCTCTCGAAGCGCGCTTCGCGCGCCGGGGCTGGCAGGTGGATGTGGCCGTCAATGGACGCGAGGCTCTGGCGAAGTTCCGCCCCGGACTGCACACCCTGGTCATCACCGATGTGCGCATGCCGGGCTGCGATGGCTTCGAACTCATGCGCGGGGTGCGGGCCTGTTCCGCGGGCACCGCAGTCATCCTTCTGACCGCCTATGCTTGCGTGCCTGACGCGGTCGAGGCCATGCGCAAGGGGGCGTGCGACTATGGCAAGATCGGCGAGTGGTTTGAAAAACTTGGCTTCGCTAGCGAGCAGGATGTCACCACCGCCCTCGCGCTCCAGTGGGGATGCCCCGTCGTTTCCTCCTTCAACCCCTCTCCCGTCGATTCTCCCGGCAGCATTCCGCTTCCCATCCTGGAGGCCTTTCAGATGTTGCCGTTCAACTATGCGGCTTCGACCAACACGCTCTCGCTTGCCTTTGGAGAGCGCGTCGATCATGCCGCCCTTTACGCCATTGAGAAAATTCTCGAATGCCGCACTCAGCCCTGCGTCGCCGGCCGCAAAAGTATTGCCCGCCGGCTCGAACTCATGCGGCAGATCAGCCGCCACGGCGATGTCGAGTTTCTCACACGCGATCTGAGCGAAATGTCCCGCATCACGTCCAGCTATGTGACGCGGCTCAGCCCCGAAGAGGTCCGCCTCAGCCGCGTCGGACGCTTCATCTGGCTGCGCCTTAAGGCTCGGTCGGCGGCCACTAACCTGGTTTTCTGCCTGCAGCCAAACGCTTCCCAACCGCGCCCGTCGGCATTCTTGCCGTCGTCTTCAACGTCGGCACCGGTTACCCGGCCCGCGCAACGAGCCCAGAAATAGAGATCATAGCGAAGGGTTAGGCTTCGCACTTTTGGTAATGGCTGGATGGATACTCTGATTCGCTCGAATGGGCAGAAAAGTCGCAGAGTGCCCTCGGAGCTGCCTGTAGGACGGGACGCCGCGGCTGCCCTCAGGTCCTTCCTACTCTACGGTCACTGACTTCGCCAAATTTCTCGGCTGATCGACATCGCAGCCCCGGCGCACAGCGATGTGATATGCAAGCAATTGCAGCGGGACAATCTCCAGGATCGCGGAAAGCTCTTCGGGCGCGGGCGGAACGTAGAGCACGTGATCTGCTTCTTCATTGATCTCTTTGTCGCCGGTGGTGGCCAGCGCGATTACGATGCCGGAGCGGGCCTTCACTTCTTTCAGGTTCGACATCGTCTTTTCATAGCGCAGCATCGACTGTGGGCTATTCTCGTCGCGCGTGGCGATAATTACGACTGGGAGATTTTCATCGATCAACGCGTTGGGGCCGTGCTTCATCTCGCCTGCGGGATATCCTTCGGCGTGAATGTAGGAAATCTCCTTGAGCTTGAGTGCACCTTCGAGGGCGATGGGGTAATGGATGCCTCGCCCGAGAAATAAGAAATCCTGCGCGCGCACGTAAGTCTTGGCTAAGTCGTCGCAAGCTTCGTCGTGAGTTAGTATCTGCTCGAGTTTGCCGGGAATTAGAGTCAGTTCCTTGACGGCGGCCTTGGCCTGGTCGGGCGTGATGGTGCCGCGGACTTGTGCGAGATACAGCGCGAACAGATAGAGGGCGGTGAGTTGTCCCGTGAAGGCTTTGGTTGAGGCGACGCCGATCTCGGGGCCAGCATGGGTGTAGATGGTCCCGGCGGCTTCGCGCGTAATCATGGAGCCTACGACGTTGCAGATGGCGAGCGTCCTCGAGCCTTTTGCTTTGGCCTCGCGCTGCGCCGCAATGGTATCGGCGGTTTCGCCCGATTGCGAAATCAGCAGCGTAATCGTCTCGGAATCCAGGATAGGATCGCGATAGCGCCACTCGCTGGCATAATCGACTTCGACCGGGATGCGAGCGAGGGTTTCGATCATGAACTTGCCGGCGAGTCCGGCATGCCAACTGGTGCCGCAGGCGGCGATATTGATCTTCTTGAGCGCTTTGAACTCGGCTTCGCTGACCTGCATCTCGTCGAGAAATATGCGTCCCGTATCCTGCGAGATGCGGCCGAGCGTGGTGTCGCGGACGGTGCGCGGCTGCTCATAGATTTCCTTGAGCATGAAGTGCTTAAAGCCGCCCTTTTCCGCCATGATCGGATCCCAGGTGATGCGCTGCGCTTTGCGCTCCATGGGCTTGCCGTCGAAATCGGTAACGCGCACGCCGTCCTGCGTAATGATGGCGAGATCGCCGTCGGCAAGAAAGAACAAATCGCGCGTGTGATCGAGAAGCGCAGGCACGTCGCTGGCAACGAAGTATTCGTCTTTGCCGAGGCCGATGACGACGGGAGGGCCATTGCGGGCGGCGACGATCTTGCGTGGATCATCGGTCGCGATTACGACCAGCGCAAACACGCCCGTGAGTTCCTTGACTGCCTTGCGCACCGCTTCTTCGAGCAATGGACGATGCCCGTTCCCTGTCTGCAGATAATACTTCTCGATCAGGTGGGCGATGATTTCGGTGTCGGTCTCAGTGGTGAACTTGTGGCCTTCGGCGATCAATTTCTTTTTCAGCGATAGATAGTTTTCGACGATTCCATTGTGTACGACCACGATCTTACCGGTGCAGTCGCGATGCGGGTGTGCGTTTTCCTCGGTGGGGCGGCCGTGGGTGGCCCAGCGGGTGTGTCCGATGCCGTAGGTGCCATCGAGCGGCTTGATGCGAATGACTTCTTCGAGATTGCGCAACTTGCCTTCGGCACGCCTTATCTGCAGGCCTTGTCCGTTTCCGGCGACCGCGATTCCCGCCGAGTCGTAGCCCCGATACTCGAGCTTCCGCAAGCCCTCGATGATGACATCGACGACCGGCTTCTTACCTACGTATCCCACAATGCCGCACATTTGCGAATTGTCTCCTTGGCGAACTTTTCAGTGAGGGGAGCGCCGATTTCCTGAGGCCAAAAAACGCCCACGGCCTGCTACCGGGAGAGATCTACTCTTCGAGGGAAAAACGAAACTCCTCAATTACGGGATTCGTCAGAACTTCACGCGCGATCCGTTCTACTTCCGCCTCCGCTTCCACTCTTGAGATGCCGCCATTAAGGGTTATTTCAAAATATTTGCCCTGCCGAACTTCCTGTAAGCCCTTGTAGCCGATCTTGCTCAGGGCTCCGTGGATGGTTTTTCCTTGCGGATCAAGCACGCTTTTTTTCAGCGAAACGTAGACTTGAGCTTTCATCGGCAACTTGAATTATACGTCAGGAGCTAGCAAATGGGTCCGCGGTTTTGCTTATAGGAGGTATCCGGATGGGCCATTCACTTCAGTGTCTGCTCGTCGGCAAGCTTCTCAAAAGATGAGAGTTGCTTGTCAATCTCAGCCAGAGCCCGTGCCAGCATCTGGCGGTGTGCGGGACGGATAGAAGACTCCATCTGATCCGCCAGACGCTTGCGCGCAAGCAGAAGACCCTCGCGTTGCCGGTTCAACTTCTGCCGGGCAGGCGAAAGACGCGGGCCAGCGGACTTACTCGGGGCTGCCATGTCAGCTTGCTGCCCTTCTACTGACTTACTCTCCCAACCGCGCGCCATGCTATATCTGCCTCTCGTCTGCCTGAAGGCTTTGTCGGATGCCTTTCATAGATTCACCTATGCATAGCTGAGGTACACCTACAAATAAAATACTTGATTCTAATGAAAACAGGACTAAGATGTTTCTTCCCAGGCAGGAATGCAAGCTGGGAAAATGGCGACGCAGTCTGAGGGGGCTCCCGTTCGGGAGAATCAGATTGGTTCCCACGCAATGGAACCGACACCTGCGAATCGTCGCCACTGATTACAACACACGCAGTTTGGCAATCTGCGTTTTGACCCCGGCACTGCTCAACATTCGATAGAGAGGGCCCCGCGGCACGAAAGGGCAGAGACTCGCCACGCATGCAGGCGTTTGCGCGCGATCCAGATGAAGACCTGCCCCCGGCGGAGGTGGCCGGGCAATTTCCCAAAAAACAAGCGGATGCGCAGGACTCGAAGACCGAGATTCTGTTGGCCATCACCGATCTGATCGCTGGTGGCCGTTCGTTGCCCGGACTGTTCGAGGAGCTCGCGCCCCTTCTACAGGAATCGGCGGATTGCCAGGTCGTCAGTTTCGCCCTGTACGACTCCACGCAGAATCGCATCCTCACTCGCTACTGGAAACAGGAAACCGAGATGGGTCCGTGGAGCACATTTCTGGTGGAGGACTCGCCGGATGGTTGGGTTTGGCAGCATCAGGACGTATTGACGTTTCCCGACCTTGAGCAAGAGACACGGTTTGCGGCAGCGCTGGGCGAACTGCGCAAGCTGGAAGTCCGCTCCTATACGGTTTTCCCCCTGAGCACTCCCCAACGCCAGTACGGTGCATTGGGTATTGGAAAACGAGGACCTGCCGCGGAGATAGCGCGTGAGTTTATGGAGCGGATTGCACGATTGTTGGCGCTCGTGGTGGAAAATCGGCAGGTCCATCGCGAGTGGCAAGAGCAGCAGAGCCGCTTGCAAAGCCTGGTAGCAATCGGCCGCGAGTTGAATTCGACCCTGGAAATCGAGCAGCTGATACCGCTGGTCTTTGCCAACATGCGCCAGATTACGAATTATGATTACGCCCGCTTGATGTTACTGGAAATGAATGGACGCACATTAGGTGTGCGGGCCGTCGATCCTGCTCAGGGCGCCATGTCACAACTACGCGAAGGCCAGCGGATTCCACTGGCAAGCGCCATTTCGGCTCAATCAATGGAGAGGCGTTTGGTCACCTTCCACGATGCCAACGAGATGGACTTGTACACCAACCCTACGATCACAGAGCTGCGCGCGTCCGGGGTCCAATCCCTCTGTTGTGTCCCCCTGCTGATGGGAAACCGGGCATTGGGCACGCTCGTCCTGGGCGCAACTCGGGAGGCTGCCTTCAGTCAGGAAGATGGCGAATACCTGCAACAAGTGGCCACCCAGATTGCGGCGGCGATTCACAACGCCAGCGCCTACCGGGAAGTCGCCCAGGCCAAGGACCGCCTGACCCAGGAGAAAAAATACCTGGAGAGTGAGATACGCGGAGAACAGCGTTTGGACGACATTGTGGGTAACAGTCCGGCGCTCAAGCGTGTGCTCGACCATGCCGAGATCGTGGCGAACACCGATGCCACGGTTCTGATCACTGGAGAAACCGGGACCGGTAAAGAGCGGGTGGCACGCGCTATTCACCTCATGAGTTCGCGCCGGGACCGGAACTTTATCAAGCTGAACTGCGCTGCCATTCCGACTGGACTGCTGGAGAGCGAGTTGTTCGGCCACGAGAAGGGGGCATTCACGGGCGCGGTCAACCTGAAGGTAGGCCGGCTGGAGTTGGCGGATAAGGGGACCCTGCTGCTGGACGAGATTGGAGAGGTTCCCCTGGAACTGCAACCCAAACTCCTGCGCGTCCTTCAGGACCAGGAATTCGAGCGCTTAGGCGGGACGAGGACGATCCGGGTGGACGTGCGGCTAATTGCCGCCACCAATCGCGATCTGGTGCAAGCGATGGAGGAAAGGGAGTTTCGCAGCGACTTGTACTACCGTTTGAACGTGTTCCCCTTGCATTTGCCTGCACTGCGCGAACGGCGCGAGGACATTCCCTTGCTGATTCGTCATTTCGTCGAAAAGTGTGCGGAGCGGCTGAACAAGGAGATCGATTTCATCCCCGATGAAGCAGTGGAAGCCATGATGAATTGGAGATGGCCAGGGAACATCCGCGAACTGGAGAACTTTATCGAGCGTTCCGTAATCCTGTCGGAAAATAACCGGCTGCGTCCACCTCTGGCTGAACTTCGCCAGGAGCCGGCGCGACGCCCGCCCGATTTGGAGCGAACCCTCCGTGACCGGGAGCGCGATCACATCATCGAGATTCTTCGCCAGACCCGAGGCGTGCTTTCGGGTGCGAAAGGCGCCGCCACCCGGCTTGGCTTGAAGCGTACGACTCTGCAATACAAAATGCAGAAACTGGGAATCTCCCGCAGCGACTACCTGGATTGAGAGGATGGTTGTGACGCCTGCCCAACTTCCGTCGGCCGCGCCCATCCAACGGCACCCTGCGCCACCCGGCGGTACAAACAGTTCACGCTAACTGCCAAAAGCAGAAGGCGCTTGCCCCATTTCAGGTAGTGGCAGTCAGAGTGCACAACATTATCCGCTCGGCCCTCCCAGTTCCCGGCCCAAGATTCCGCTAGCGAAGGTCTCCTTGACTTCAGGAGCTTCCCCATGGGTGTGTTACGGCTCTTTGTCGCGCCCAATGATTGTCTGCACTGTACTCTTCGCAAGAGCGGAGATTTCTGTCAATTGCCCGATCTGCTCATGCATGACTTCAATGCCATGGGGCACCTCACCTTCTATCCCGGAAACGCCACCTTGCTGAAGGAGGGGCAGATTCCACGGGGCGTCTATATTGTTTGCGCCGGCCGCGCCAAGCTTTCGGTCGAAGCCCGCGACGGAAAGATCATCATTCTGAAGATTGCGAGCAATCGAGATGTATTGGGCTTGAGCGCGATCGTCTCCAGCCGGCCTTCCCCAATGACGGTTACAACTATCGATTTTTGCCAGATCAAGTTCGTAGAACACCAAAGCCTGATGCACCTGATCGAGCGGGACAATCGGGCGGCACTGGCCTGCGCCACGCTGCTGGCGCGAGAGGTAACGGGCACGTTCGGCGATGTGCACGACCTGCTGCTGGCCCGCAGTTCCACGGAAAAGCTGGCGCGCCTGCTGCTTTCCTGGGTCGCCGGAGAGCCCCGCAACCAGGAACTCCGCGTGCCTTCTGAATTTACCCATGAGGAAATCGCACAGATGATCGGCTCTTCCCGGGAAACCGTCACTCGCCTGTTGAGCGAGATGAAGAAAAAGGAGTTGATTCGAATCGAGGGTTCCACGCTGGTAATTCCCAACCGCGTGGCGCTGCAAGCGATCGCATAAAGAGCAAGAGTGTCCCTCCCCCGGGCGGCCGCTGCTGTGTTTGCGGCTGCCCTTTTTTCTTTTAGGCTTGTTCGAGAGAGTTCAATCCGCGACTGCAGGCTGCTAAAGGTTAAACAGCTCCCGCAGGCGGCGGGTTTGAGCGCGGCTTACAGGGATCGCGGTTTGCTTCTTGTCATCCATCCGCAATTGGTAGGAACTCTTGAACCATGGCACCACTTCGCGGATGTGCTGGATGTTCACCAGAAACGACCGGTGCG
>JBAQJU010000341.1:0-16797 GCA_049300475.1 Terriglobales bacterium
GGTCAACACTCGCAAGAAGGCCACCTGAAGCTCGGGGCTGGGCGGAACCGCCTGGGCGAGGAGGAGACTTGCGTTGTGGGTTGCCCGCCAACATATAAGGAGGAGTGTTGGCGCAGCTTGCGGGTTCTGATTGAGGGCCTGGCGGACCAAGGGCAACGCATGGTCCGCGTCGCCCTCGGCCAGGTAATACTGGGCCGCTTCCGCGGCTATTTCCGGGTTGCCCGGCTCGGCCGCGAGAGCGGATTGGAGCGCCGCATTCTCCAGTTGGAGGTTGCCGCCGCCCTCCTGGTAGGCCGATGCCAGATCAAGCCAGTACCGGCCGCTGTACGGATTCAGCGCGACAGCTTTGCGGAGATTGGCGAGCGCGCGATCAGAATCACCGTCGAATACGGAAAGCTGAAGGCCAAGCAGGTGAGGGAATGCGGCGTTATCAGGGGCCAGTCGAATCGCCCGCTCCAGGCCGGGAATAATCGCAGAAGACTCCGCGGACCGTTGGGCGAGGTAGACACGTAAAACTCTGGTGCAGTAAATCGCTACGAGTCCAACGCATACTACAGCAAATAAGACCTTGCGAAGAAGTGCCCGACCGGGAAACGACACGGCTAATCCAGGCTGCCTGTTTTCCCGGACGTGTACTCGTGATACCCGTACCGGCTGGCATAGTAATAGCGATCGGGTTCGGTAAAATCCGCGGCGTTGAGGACCACACCGAGCACGCGAGCATCGACCTGGGCAAGAACATCGCGGGCGCGGCGCAACGCAGCCTTACTCGTGCTGCCTGCTCGTATGACCAGCAAAGTGGAATCGGCAAAAGCCGACAGGAGCACGGCGTCCGTGACGCTTAGCACGGGAGGTGTATCGATAATGATGTGATCGAATTCATCGCGCAGCGTGGCGAGCAGATCTCGCATGTGTGCGGAGGCGAGCATCTCCGACGGGTAAAGGGCAACCGGACCGGCTGGCAGCACGAAAAGATTCGCAAGACCGGGCGCTGCCTGGAGAGCGGTGTGAACGTCGAGATTTTGAGCCAGAATAGTGCTGAGGCCGGTGTCGGATTTCAAATCAAGAATTTGGGAGATGCTGGCGCGCCTCATGTCACCTTCGATCAAAAGAACGCGGGCTCCCTTTTGTGCCAGCACAATGGCCAGATTGACGCTGGTCGTAGTCTTGCCTTCCTGCGGCAGCGGGCTCGTCACCATCAGCACCTTGGCAGACTTGCCATTCCTGGAAAGCAAGATGGAAGTGCGTAGACCGCGGTAGGCCTCGGCAATTTCCGACTTCGGGTGCGCCGCCGTGGCCAGAGCCGCCGCCGTCTTGGGAGCACGCTTGCCGGCGGGGAGCAATCGATGGGAACGGGATTCCAGGGGAACGATTGCCAGGGACGGCAGGCCCGCGACCATCTGCGCCTGCTCGAGGGAGTGCACGGAATCGTCACGCGATTCCAGAATAAAGGCAAGCGATACTCCGCCCGCCAGACCTACCAGCAGCGACATCAGGAGATTGCGCGGAATATTCGGGGAGGAGGGCGCGGTCGGGGCCGATGCGGGGTCGACGATCCGGACATTGCTCGACCGCAGCCCGGTCATGACTCCGGCCTCCTTTAATTTCTGCAAAAGTCCCTCATAGAGTTGGCGGTTGCTTTCCACATCGCGTTTCAGGAGGCTGTACTCGATGGCACTCTCATTCAATTGATTGGCATCCGTCTTCTGATTCTCCAGTGAAGCGCGCAGCAGTTTTTCGCGCTCCAGTGCGGCCAGGTAGTCTTTCTTGTACTTCGAGGCCAGGCGGTTAATCTCGGTTTGGATGTCGGCCTGAACCGCTTCCAATTCGCCGTTCAGCTCCTGCACTTTGGGATAGGTCGGCTGGAAACGAACTGACGCCTGCGCCAGTTGACGATGGAGATCTTCCTCCTGACTTCTCAGCTTCACCAGCGGACTTGATGGGTCGAGAGTGGACAAAAGCTCCGGATCACCCGAACCCGCCAAGCGATAGATAGATTCCTTCTGCATACGGTCCGCTTCGGCCGCCGTCAATTCCTTGTTCAGCTCGTCGAGCTTCGACGTGATGATATTTTCCTTTTCGTCGATGCCAAGGATGCCATGCTCTTTTTGATAGCGAACCAGCTTTTCCTGCGATTCCTCAACCTTGAGCTGCAGTTCGGACAGTTGCTGAGTGAGCCAATCGGCGGTGCGAGTGGTGGCATCGAGACGCGTCTTGTAGTTTTGCTCGATGTAGGTATCGATCAGGGTGTTGACGGCTTTGGCAGCGAGGGCGGGATCGGAGCTGGAGAAGCGAATTTCCAGCAGGCGCGTTCTGGGTATTGAATTGATCTGCAATGCTCCATGGAACTTGTTTACCAGGGCGGCTTCACGATGCGGTTCGATGGAGCGGAATTCGGCCGACGCGGCGTCGGCTGCGGTAACCACAGGGGCCGCGACTTTGCCGGCGAATGCCGGATTGGAATCGAGATTGAGCTTTCGGACAACCAGTTTGGCGATCGCGTCACTTTGCAGAACGTGCGTCTGCGTGTCCATGGCGACCATGTAGTCATCGCCGGCATCGTTCCCACTCCCGTCAGAGTTCTTCATACCTGCGGTTTCGGCGCCCTCACGATTGATGACGACGCGGCCTACAGCCTCATAAATTGGGGTGGCGGAGAACGAGATCACAGCTCCCGCCAGCAAGGCCACCAGCATGACAGACAAAATGGTCCATTTGTGCCGAAGCAGGATGGGCCAGTAATCCCACAGACTGGGAATGTGGCGGGCTACCGGGTCGTACGCCAGCGGAAACGTGCCGCCGTGGAGAGAAGGTGAGGTCGGCACTTCCGCTCCCTTAGGCACTAATGTATGTACGTTCTCGGGCTCCATTGGATAGGCTACTCCATTCACACTGATGGCTCGCGTTAACGGTAGGCCAAGAACAAGCGGGAACTCACCGGTGGGAACGCGCGACCAAAGTCGGACTATTGTATAACGTCGAACAAGAATGGCGAAGGCTTTTTGCGATCTTTTTCACTTCCCCAGCCATCGCAAAGCAAAGGCTGGGAGCGGGTTTTCGTACCGTGCGATCTTGTTATATTCTCGGGGTGGCGGAAGCTTGCTTCCGCACCCCAAATCCAGTGTGCTCATATGTCGAGGCAATGGCTGCCAAATCCTATCCCGCTCGCATCATGGTCACTGAGCCTCCTTGCGCCCGCACAGCCGTCATGGCTAAGGGACGATCGGTAAGGAATGACTAAATCCCCGCTGGTTCTCGACGAGGACTTACCCAAGGAAACTGGCGATATCGCCGATGCGATCGCGGCCGTTCCATCATCCACTGGCTACCGCGCGCTGATACAGACGCTGATTCGGGGCCGGATGACCGGAGCAGCGATCGCACTGGTCATCCGACAGATTGCCATCATGGCGCTCAGCGTGGGCAGCAGCGTGGCTGTGTCCCGCTGGATTGGGCCCGAAATCGTCGGGCGCTTTGCCATTCTGATCTTCGTGACGCAGGGAATTCTCGGATATTTTGGGGATTTAGGGCTCAAAGCCGCGTTGATCCGCAAACACGGGGATCTGGAGCCCACCGAGCTGGCCAGCGCGCAAAAGATAATCTTTGCAATCTCGACGATGTTTGCGGTGCTGATTGGCGCGCTCCTGCCGGTTGCGCTTCGCCTAGTCAAACTGGGACCAGAGAATTACCTGCCTGCGGCGATTTTCCTGTTGTTGCTCATTGTGCGCAATCAGCGGATGGTGCCCCTGGCCATGCTGGAGCGCGCCATGCGATTTAAGGTGGTGAGCGCGGTTGAAACGGGCGAAAGTCTCATCTATACAGTTCTGCTGGCAACGCTGGCATTTCTGCACAAAGGCATCTGGTGCTATGTCATCGCCATGGGGTGTCGCGACTTGTTCGGGAGCGTTGCCTTCAACGTTATCGCTCGACCCCCATTCCGGCGATTCTCATGGGCTTCGATCCGGCCGCACGTCGGCTTCAGTCTGGTGTATCAGGGCGGCTCGCTGTTGAACATGTGTACCCTGGCGTTTCCCCCTATCATGATTGCTCGCCTTATGGGAAAGAACGCCGTCGGATACGTTTCATGGGCTTCGACGCTCTCGCTTTATCCCCTAGTGATTTGCAATGCGATGGCCCGGATCTACCTGCCTGCTTTCAGCGACGCCGCCAACGATTTCGCACTATTGCGCTCCCGAGTGGAGAAATCGTTGCGCATCAACGCGAGCATTGCTTGGCCTGCTTGTGCTGTGCTGGCGAGCCTGAGCACTCCTATTATCGCCCACGTATTCAGCGCGAAGTGGTTTCCGGCGCAACCGCTGCTCTATGCATATTGCGTAAACGCCGTGATGACGGCCGTCGGTTTGCCCTTAACGGAGCTGTTCTTCTCTCGCAACGACGCCTGGTTCAACCTGCGCCTTTGTTTGTGGTGGACCATTCCAACCTGGACTCTCGGCACCTATGCCGTTAACCACCATGGATTATCGGGATTCGCCATTTTCGAGGCTGCGCTGCAGACTACGTGGCTGCTGGCCTTTCTGCACGCGCGCAAGATCGAAGGATTGCATGTGTTCTCTCCACTGGTCGAGCCGTTGGCTTTGAGCGCCGGCCTGGTATTGGGTAATCTTCTGCTGGTGCATTTCCTCGGGATCGCATCGTTCTATCAGTTGGCTTTGCTGCTTGCGCTGGAAGGTCTGATCTGTAGCTTGTTTCTGGTGCGGATGCTTCTTAGTTGGCGGCTGGGAGCCGGGCTGACGGCAGAGAATCTATCTCGCTGAAAAGAACTCGATGATTGAGATGCAACGACTTACCTCAAGTTTCGCGTCGAGGCATTCACGGTTGCGGAATTAGCCCAATCAGAGTAGGTATGGCTTAGTCTGAACACAAGTGTCGAGGGTGAAGTGAGTTGCACACCGCGCTGGACTGGCTTTTCACGACGATTAATGCTTGACTTGGCGGATGATCGGAGTAGTCTCTCCTAATCAGTTTGCTGGATTTCATGGTGCTCGCTTCGCGATGTCACCCCTTCCGGCTGTCCGGCGTGAACTGACCCGCCCAAAAAGCGGTAAGTAAGGCAGTCCTCTCGCTGTCCGCATTATTCTGCGGGGGATTTCTTGCGGAGAATCGGGTTTCTCATGCACGGCTCGCAGCTTTATGCGTCCCGGTGCCAGACCTCAGCTTCAAGGAGTTCGCGAGTCTGAGGCCGGTCGAACGAATTTCCACAAAAAAGCCTTGCGTCATTTTCATCTTTCAGGTCAAGAAAACAGGAGGGACGAATATGGTTGAAACAATTCGATTGAAAAGAGTTTGTCTGTGTGCGGCGCTGCTCCTTGGGGTGTGTTTTGCCGCGCAAACCGCGTATGCCGCCACGTATGTGGTTGGAACGTGCAAGTCCGGCACGCACTTCACCACCATACAAGCCGCGGTGAATGCGGCAACAGCATCAGGACCCTCCGTGATTGACGTGTGCCCGGGCAGCTACTACGAGCAAGTAACGATCACGCAGAGCAAGTTGACGTTGGCTGGAATTCAGATCGGTACAGAAGACTTTGCCGCCATATATCCGCCGGCTGCCGGACTCGCTATAAACGGCGCCGACATTTTCGGCAATCAGGTGGCGACACAGATCTTCGTCAAGAACGCTTCGGGTGTCACCATAAAGAATCTTACGGTCGACGGGACCGGCAACAATGTTGCCCCTTGCGTGCCGTACACGATGGAAGGCATTTATTTCCAGAATGCGTCCGGGACGATAACCAACAACGTTGTGCGCAATCAATATCAGACGAATTTCGCGCACAATGGCCCCTGCCAGAACGGCTTGGCGATCAACGTGGAGAGTTTGACAAATACGAGCAATGTAACGGTGGCGCACAATTCCGTGCGCGCTTACCAGAAAAACGGGATCACCGCGACGGGAGCGGCAACCGGGGTTGAAACCGCCGGGCCGTTTGTGCTGATTCTCGATAATTACATTGTCGGTCTGGCCGCAACGGACATGAACTGGAAAACACCTGGAGCCGCTGAAAACGGCATTCAGGTAGGGTTCGGGGCATCCGGAGAGATCCTCCAGAACACCATCAACGATAATATCTGGGCTCTGGACACGATCAACGATACGGGAGACGCGGCGAGTGGAATCATCATCTATGCGTCGTCCAACTTCACCGTGATTCACAATAATGTGAACAGCTCACAGTACGGGATCCTCACAGAGTCAGATACGGCGGATGGTTATGGGACCGCAGACCACACTTTCATTTCGGACAATGACATTAGCGGAACCCAGATTTTCGACGCCATCGATTTGTGCAGCAGTGGGAACACCGCGCAAGGCAATAACATCTTCGGCAGCGCAGAATCTGCGATCCACCTCGATGACACCTGCGGCGGCACAGGCAACAACAATACTGTTCTTCAAAATACGATCACCGAAGGCTGCGCGGGAGTTCTTCTGGGCACCGGAACAGGCAACATAGTCAGAACAAATAACGTGTATAGCAGCGTGAATTTCACGACCCTGGCAGGCGATGCGTGCAATCCGCCGGCGGGACCCACCTCGAAGAACCATAAGAGGCTGCGGCCGTCGCCGTACATGCCAATGCGGTAGTCAACGAGCTCTCCTGGACCGAAAACAAAACGTCCCGGACTCAGTTTGAGTCCTGGGACGTTTGTTGAATCAGCCCTCCCCCGAGTGCTGGTCAATAAGGAGCTTATTCTCCGGCCAGGGACGGGGGAATGGCACTGGCGTGCTACCCGTTCCACGGCACAAGACTTGCGGGTTTGTTTGTCACGATGTCCGAAATGGCAGGATTATTCTCACTTCGTTTGCACTTCGACGGCATCTGTCAGGTGCGTGGTCGTTTGTGAGCGACTCCCAACGTCGATCGTTTGCCCATGCTTAAGATACCCCGTGAACACGCCTGGCTCGGCCCAATCGAGATCCCAGCCATTTTCAATTGCGACGATGGTATAGGTGCCGGGAACCACGTTTCGCAGAGTGAAACCGCCGTCGAGATCGCTCTCGTCTCGGCGAATGCAATCCCGATTCGCTTCTGCCTCTTTCGGCACCAGCACGATCATCGCGCCGGCAACAGGTTTTCCCGCGCGCTTCGCGTAACCTCCGACCGTGACCGAGCCCTCCGCCACCGCGAGTGAAATGGAAAGGGACGCCCCCGGAGGCACGATTAACGTGTGTCCGGAAGTCGTGCCAGACTCGATTGTGATGCGAACCACTGAGAACGGTCTGGTTGGGGAGCCTGCCAGGACATCGTATTTGCCGGGGATGACATCCGAAAAATTGACCTCACCCCTGGCATCCATCTCGGCTTGATTTCTCCTGCCTTTACCGTCGCTCAGGGTTATTAGCAACTGCGAGGGAAGGCTTCCCCAGCCGGCGAGCTGAATGGACGCTTTGATTTTTCCGGCTAATCTTCCAGAGGACACATCGAGTTCGCCGCCCCCGTTGAAATTGACATCGGCTGGCTCCTTCATGCGGCCGCTCGAATCCCGCATTTGCACCGTATAGCGGCCTCCCGCAAGTCCGGTGAGTTCATACGTTCCGGGAGCGATACGGCGAAGACCCCCGATCTCGGCAGGCTCGAGGGCATCGAAAACCGGTTTTTGGAGCGTAGGAAGAGGCATCTCCCCGCCTTCTTGAGGTACGTGCAGGACGATGTGCAATGCGGCCACGGGATTCAGATGGATGTCAGCTTCAAGGCGGTCCCCGCCGCGAACCGGGATCGGAGTCGCATCCTCGGCCTCGGTGACGTCCCCGTAGAAGGTGATAGGGTACGCGACGTCGAGGGATGAATCGACTTGGGCGGGCTGGCTCGCCGAGCCTCCGCTATTCGAAGTTGGATGGACCGCATACCAAGGAAACGCTTTGGCGGAGACAAAATAGGTGCCCGCATCGAGAGGCGTTACTTCATAATGTCCTTGATCGTCTGTCGTCGCGCCACGAAGACGGTTGATCCGGCTCACTCCCTGAGAACGATCTTCGCGATACACTGTAATTTGCGCATTTCGGACGGGCTCTCCGACTTCGTCCAGAACTTTGCCGGCAAGCACGGCATTTGGCGTAAGACGAAGCGCAAGAGTTCCGGTATCGAGGTCGGCGCCAGTTATGATCGCAGTGGAGAATCGCTCATGCTGGTTATAGAGAGCGCCGATAAACCCGCGCTTCGCACCTTCGAGCGAGTATCTGCCGGGCGGGACATGGAACTCGAAACGCCCGTCATCGCCGGTAATGACGGATTGCACGTCCTGCCTCTTCAAGTCAGTGATGGTGACGCGGCAGCGCGCCAGCGGATTGCCGGCCTTCGCGTTCACTACAATGCCAGCGATGCGGTAGGGTCCCGCAGGAATAGGCATCCGCAGACTGCCTTCCGTTTGCGCGTAGGTAGCGCAGGAGAGCATTAGACAAGCCGCCGCGAGTGCGGCCAAACCTCGGCCTAAGCGTTGAAATGACCGTCGAACTGACAGCGAGAGGGTCATTATTGGTCAGTCCCCGAATCGTTTGTGGAAATCAACTTTAGCTGCACGTGTTCCTTCTGCCCGCCAGTCACGCGAACCACCGACCCCTTGGAGTCATAAGCCTGCATGGCTTCGGGACTCCGATACTCGAACTCCCGCGCGTAATTATTGAAGGCGAGCACGCGATAGGTGCCGGGAGGCAGTCCCATAAAATCGAAGGTACCATCCGAGTGCACCCAGCCTTCAGTGAACCGCCCGCTGCTATCCGGCAGAGGAACGCAATAGACGTGCGCCCGGATTGACGCCGGGCCCGGGCCTCGACTGGGACTACCCGGCCCTTGTTGCGGCGTCGCGGTGATTCCTTCGACCGTGCCACTGATCTCCGCCGTATCGTCCCGCATAGTTATTTCAATTGGTGCCGCTCCACCTCCGGCGCCGACGACCAACGGCCGATGCTGCAGGTCGAGATTGCCGGAACGAACCGAAGCAGCATAACCGCGCGACGAATGGATTCGGACCCAATAACTCCCCGGCTGAGCCCCCGAGATGACCAAAGCCTCATCCTGAGGTCCGACGGGATCCCGCAGCGAAACGCTTCGTGTCATGCCGATGTCGTCGGCGGAATCTAGCGTAACGCTTAGATAACGACGCGGCCCGTTCACTTCCGAAGTGCTATCGCCGCGGGTCATTTTCATTGTGCCAGTTTCGGTACCTGTGAATTCCTCTCTCACGTAGACGGGAATCAAGCCGCTAGGCAGCAACCTCATGCCCGGACCACTCACAGGCCCCCCGTTCACAGAGATCGTTTGCGTTCCCGCCATCGTGTTTGGTCCAAAGCTCGAGGCTTCGACGGTGTAAACGCCATTGGGCAACATGCCTTCAATTGCATGGCTGGCATTGTTGTAGGCAAGTGAAAAGCCCGGTCCCTTATGTCCGTGTGCGTATACGCTGACATTGACACCACTTTCCCGCACGTCGGTCCCCATGCTGACGGGCACTTTCACGCGGTAATAAGGCACCCTCGCCAGCGAAAGGCTGACGGTTTGGGTTTGACCCGCGGCTACTTGGATGATGCTCGCCGAACCGAAGTCGTCTGCGCTCTGATAATAGACGGGCGGATATCCAAACAATGGCGCCTGCGAATCGTCCAACGTATCGGGAGCCGTGCCATTGCGCGGCGCCGAGTGCAGCGGATCAAGGCTGACCGGATCGCGATCCAGCAGTTCGCGCGTAAGCAGTTTGTAGGTGCCCGCCGGAAGATTCGCGAAACGAAACTGGCCGTCCGAGGTCGACTGAGTGCCTCCAGCCTCCACCCAGTGTGCGCGACCATCCTGCACGTCCCTGCGAAAAATTTGCAGTGTGATGGGGTCGGGCGCTTCTGCCGTGGGAAGTACGACAGTGCCGACGATCAAGGCCTCGGGTGTAAGCGTGAGCGTTACCTCCTTGGAGGCTCCTTTCTGGAGATTATTCCCCTGGTTATTGGGATCGCTGAGGAAGCCAGGCTTACGGGCCATCAGCGACAAAGAAGGTGCGGTGCGCCGGGGAGCCGGAGCCGTGTCAGGAGAATCGGTCCCGCCATCACGGGAGCTGTCGGCCTTCGGCACGGTGAATTCAAATCGCCCTTCGCTGTTCGTCAACGCTGCGAGGCGATTGTCGGGAGAGGAAACCAGAGCGCGGTCAATCGGCTCTCGCGTCACGCTGTTGATCACAACGCCGCGGATGACGCCGCTGTCGTCCCCCCCGGACTGCCCCCAACAAAGATTGCTTGTCGGGCACGAAATAGCCAAGAAAAAGAAAAGTAGGAAGATCGTGGTGCGATTGGATACGAGCTCAAGAAGTGTTGTCAGCGGTGTGCGTTTAGATAGGCGCGGCGAAGCACCCCGAGAAAGATATCGCTTGTCACCCCTCAACTGGACAACTCCGAACCCCAAAATCATTGTGGCCGAGATCGGAAAAATGCACAACCCAAGATTCCTTACTCGCGGTGGGAATGCTGGCCCGACCTCCGCGCAGAATTCTTTGCAGTTTTGTTTTGGCCGCCCAGACGAAAAACAAAAGGGTTATCGGCTTCCGTTTCGTAATCAACTCTCACTGCCATGGCTGTGCGTCTTCCAAAAACGGAGTTCTTCATTCCGGTCCCAGCGTGAAAAAATAGTAGTTGAGAGGATCTTAGCAAGAAAGTTGGCTCGTAGCAGTTGAAGAAAACATACCCGCGGGGAGTTGTCTCATAGCCGACGTCACAGCACGAGAAGCGGGTTGGAGATCGGAATCGGTATGCAAGATGATTGCGGGTTGCAATTCCGTTCCCGGCGTTCGCAGCGAGACAACTACATCGAAGCTCCTCTGTGCGCACGCTTGCAAAGCGGCTTCACCTCTGATAGCAAACTTCATTGGAGAAACGTCACAAAACTCTACAGTTCAGGGTGCGGGTCAGCGGTATGATTCGGATCAGACACTACCGCTTGTGCGAGATGGTATGAGGGGTTCCAGTCTTTGCTTTCCAGTCATCAAGGCAGCTTGCGTCCGGAGTACTTGTTTCAGTTACTGTTCCTGCTTCATGTCATCGTATTTCATCCACCCTTAGTGAGCGGGCAAGCGGTAGCGCCAGCGCTTGCAGGCCGAACCATTCACGGTGTCGTGAAGTCGGGAAATATGACGATCCCCGGCGCCGGAATTTCCGCAGCGAATGAAGCCACAAAGGAGCAAGTCAATACTTCGACGGACGTGAACGGCCGCTACGAGTTGAGAATTCCCGCCGATGGGCACTATACCGTTCATGTGCAGATGGCGGCCTTCGCCACTGGCTCGCGCGATGTTGTGCTGGACGTAACGCACCGGGCCGTACAAGCAGATTTTGAGCTGGTGTTGCTGTCACGGGTACGCGAGGCGGGAGCTTATCGGGACCTAAGACGGGAGAATGCGGTCGGACGTGGCTTTCAGAGTCTATCGGTGTTTCAGAGTGAAGGGGAGGATTCGGCCAGTGGTTCGACTGGTAGTTCTATGAGCGACATCGCGCCTTCGGGTATGCCGGTGCCGGGGATCGCCCCGGGGAGCGCGACGGAATCGGTGGCGGTTTCTGGCAATACTTCGAACCCATTCAATGGCATGAATGCCGATCAACTCCAGCAGCACTTCGATGAGGCTCGCCAGCAGGGAGGGGGATTCGGCGGTGGGGGAGGGTTTGGCGGTCCGGGGGGCGGTCGCGGAGGAGGATTTGGCGGCGCTGGAGGCTTTGGACGACGTGGCTTTGACAGCAATCACCCGCACGGATCCTTATATTATGGCGTCGGCGATTCGGCTCTGAATGCCTCTCCCTTTGCCCTTACCGGCCAGCCAACGCAGAAACCAGCGTATCTGCAGAACAGCTTCGGCGGTTCCGTCGGCGGACCGCTGAACATCCCTCATATCTACCACGGCGGGAGCAAGACCTTTTACTTCGTCAACTTTAACGGCAAGCATGGAGACAACCCTTTCGATGAATTCTCGACGGTGCCTACGTTGCTCGAACGGCAGGGAAACTTCTCCCAAACTACCTACACCGCAACCGGCGCACCGGTGCAGATTTTCAATCCCGCGACAAATACAGCCTATCCCAACGCCACCCTTCCACAAATCAACTCGGCGGCGCTCGGGTTGCTGCAATATATTCCCTTGCCGAACTTGCCGGGCAGCCTTCAGAACTTTCACTACGTGACCTCGGCCACCAGCGATAGCGACGACTTAAACGTTCGTGTGAACCACAGTTTTAGCGCGGCGCCGGCGCGCGGACGCCGCGGCGGAGGCCGGAACGCTCCACGTAATAGCCTGCAGGTTGGCTTCCACTATCATCAATCAACCGCCACGCTGACGAATCCGTTTCCCAGCGTCGGCGGCAGCACAACGGTTCGCAGCTTTGATATTCCGGTGTCTTATACGCGCAGCATCGGCAAGCTGACCAACATTGTCCGCGCTGACCTTAATCGTAACCGGACACGGGCGCAGAATCTCTATGCCTTTAATACTAACGTCACCGGCAACCTGGGAATTACCGGAGTTTCAACAAATCCCTTCGACTGGGGCTTGCCGACTTTGTCGTTTAGAGACGTTGCCAGTCTTCAGGACACGACTCCTTCACTCGCTCGACCTCAGACCTACACGTTCTCTGACAATGTTATCTGGAATCACGGCAAGCACACCTGGCGCTGGGGCGGAGACTTCAGGCGTGTGCAGGTGAATACGGAAACGAACAGCAATCCGCGCGGCTCGTTCGTCTTCACTGGCACCAATACAGCGCAGTTCAGCAATGGCACACAAGCGAGCGGAACGGGATACGATTTTGCCGACTTTCTGCTGGGACTACCGCAGCAAACTTCCGAACAGTTTGGGCAGAGCGACTACTTCCGCGGCAATTACTGGGATTTGTATGCGCAAGATGAGTGGAAGATGCGCGCCAATCTAACGCTCAATCTCGGAGTGCGCTACGAGTATGTTTCGCCGCTGACGGAAATTAACAATCGCATCGCGAACCTCGGGCTTTCCCCCGGCGTGCTGACGCAGACGCCGCCATTCAGCGTGACGCCGGTGCAGCCGGGCACCATCGGTCTGCCGGACAGCCTGGTGCGACCGGATCGCAGAGGATTTGCGCCGCGTATCGGATTTGCGTGGAAGCCGCTTCCTAATACTGTTGTGCGCGGGGGATATGGAATCAACTACAACACCGGCGCCTATCAGGGCATCGCGCAGCAGCTCGCGCTCCAGCCACCATTCGCGACGACGGCGACGAACATTCAGACGGCTCCCGGAGAGCTGACGCTCGAAAGCGGCTTTCCCGCGCCGGCTCCTGGTGCCATCACCAACAATTATGCGGTAAATCCGAATTACCGGTTTGGCTACGTGCAGATTCGCAATGTCGATCTTCAACAACAGATTCGCCCCACCTTACTACTGAATCTGGATTACACGGGAACCAAGGGAACGAATCTCGACATTCTGGAAGCGCCTAACCGCACTCCGAACGGGATTCTGATTTCTGGAGTTCAAGCCTTCACTTACGAAAACTCAGTGGCCGATCAAGAGGCCAATGCGCTCTCGGTACGTGTGCGCAAACGTCTCGCGTCAGGATTCGCGGTTGGCGGTATCTATACGTTCTCCAAGTCGCTGGACGATGCGTCTTCCATTGGCGCGGGAGCAACCTCGGTGGCTGGTAGTCCTGGATTGGGCGCAGGCGGAACCGGTGCATCCGGCGCCAGCGCTTCTACGAACGGAGGCACAGCCAATGTGGCGCAGAATCCTCTTGATTTATCTGCGGAGCGCGGGCTTTCCAGCTTCAACCAGACCCACAAATTCACTGCGGATTATTTGGAGGAACTGCCATTCGGCCGGGACAAGCGCTGGCTGACAGGGAACACGCTGTGGCGCGCCATCGCTGGCGACTGGCAGTGGAGTGGCGACTGGACAATCGCATCTGGGCTGCCGTTTACGCCACGGTTGCTGAACAATCCCTGTGAGGTGAATGGCGGCACCACCGGAACCCTGCGCCCTAATCTGGTTCCCGGCCAATCGATAAGCTTGCCTCACCGGTCGATCGCAGAGTGGTTCAATACTGCGGCATTTGTTGCGCAGACCACGTGCAGCTATGGCAATGCCCGCCGCAACAGCATCATCGGCCCCGGCAGTAAGGTGTTTGATATGGCCTTCACGAAAGTGTTTCCGTTGAAAGAAGCGCGCCTGCTGGAGTTCCGCGCCCAGGCCACCAACATTTTCAACCTGGTGAACTACTCTTCCATCGATACAACTATTGGATCCCCCACCTTTGGCCGAGTTACGGCGGCAGGCGCGATGCGACGGTTCACGATGACGGCACGCTTTCGTTTCTGAGTCTCGGAACTGAGCTTGTTGAGAATCACTATGACTTCGATTCTAACCCGATTCGCCAATCGAGCTGCAGCCGTGATGCTGATGCTCCTGCTGCTGAAGGGCGCTTTGCCATCGCAACAATCGGACTACACGTTTCGCTCGGAGTCGGATGTTGTACTGGTGAATGTGACAGTGAGGGACAAGAGCGGAAAGTTTGTACCGGGATTGAAGCCGGACAATTTCACGATTCTGGAAGACAACAAACTGCAGAAAATCGTTTCCTTTGATATAGAGAACGTCGATGCTATTCCGGCGTTGAATGTCGCCCAAGCGAAGCCGCTGTCCGAGGCTGCAACGGAAGCGACAAGCCCGGCTGCGGCAAATACCTCGGCTCAGGTTGCTTCCCAGTTTAAGGATCGGCGCCTGATTGTTCTGTTCTTTGATCTCTCCGCCATGGAGCCGGATGAAATCGACCACGCGGTTACATCGGCAGAACACTACCTCGACGCTCAAATGGCGCCCGCCGACTTGGTGGCGATTGTTTCGCTTGGAAGTTCGCTGCTGGTAAATCAGGACTTTACTTCGGATCGAGCCCTGCTGAAAAAACAGTTGGACGCATTCAGCACGGGTACCGGCCAGGGGTTCGAGGAAGGCACTACGGGCACAACCGAAGGAACGCCTGACACCGGTCAGCCCTTTACCGCCGACGATACGGAATACAACATCTTCAATACCGACCGGCGGCTGGAGGCTTTGCGCTCGGTGGCGGAAAAACTGGCCTACGTTCAGCAGAAGAAGTCGCTGATTTATTTTTCCAGCGGTATGGACCGCACCGGCATCGAGAACCAATCGGAACTGCGCGCGGCCGTGAATGCGGCAGTGCGTTCCAACATGGCGATTTACACCATGGACATGCGCGGTCTGCAGGCTCTGGTCGCGGGCGGAGAAGCGCAGAGCGCCAGCCTGCGCGGCGTGTCGGCCTACTCTGGACAGTCGACACTCAATGCGCTGAACTCCAATTTCACCACGCAGGAAACGCTGGTTACGCTCGCGAGCGATACCGGCGGGCGCGCTTTTCTCGACTCCAATGACTTCAGCAAGATTTTTACGGGAGTACAGCAAGACACGTCGACTTATTATGTGCTCGGCTATCACAGTACGAACCCGGCGCACGACGGGCGCTATCGCCGAATCATAGTGAAGAGCAGTCTCTCCGGAGTGAAGATCGATTATCGTCGCGGCTACTACGCGCCGGCGGATTATAAGCACTCCACGAAAGACGACAAGGAGCGGGAGTTGGAGGAGGAGCTGGCATCGGAGTTGCCAGCTACGGACTTGCCGCTCTACCTGGGCGTCGCTTATTTCAGACTTGAGCGCAACAAATTTTTTGTTCCCATTTCCCTGGTGGTCCCGGGCTCGCAGATTCCATTCGTCCGCAGCAGCGACCGCGACAAAGCGACGCTCGATGTGATTGGAATGGTGCTCGATAATGCGCGGCATCCCTTGAATCGAATTCGCGACACTGTGAAGCTTGCTGTGAGCACATCGACAGAGGTTCAAAAAAAGAATGTGCAATACGATACCGGGATGAGCCTGATCAGCGGCAAGTATCACTTGAAATTTGTTGTCCGCGAGAATCAGACCGGCCGCATGGGATCGTTCGAAACCGACATCGACGTCCCGGAGCTGAAAACTCAGCCGCTAAAGATGAGTTCCGTAGTCCTCGCAAGCCAGACTCAGCCTGTAAAAACGAAGAAGGGTGGGGAACTGAACCCGCTGGTGCGGGACGGTTTCGAGATTATCCCGAACATCACACATGTTTTTTCTGCCGCGAAACATCTTCTTCTTTTACTACGAGGTTTATGACCCATCGCGCGCGGCCGTCGGGGATCAGGCGAGAGGCCCGGAATCCCGAAGAGATAACAACGACAAGCCTGCCATCCGGCTTTTGACCAACGTTGCCTTCTTCCAGGGTAAATCCAAGGCTTACGAGAGTTCGCTGGTGGAACTGACGCAGTTGAACGCGCGCGAGCGAAAGGCCGCCGTCTTCCAACTAGATGTCCCGCTGACCACGCTCAAACCCGGTTTTTATACATGTCAGGTAAATGTGATCGATGATGCCGGCGGTCACTTCCTGTTTCCGCGGCTTGCCTTGTTGATCCGGCAAGAGAGTTCCCCGACTGCGCACTGAAAATATCAGCTCTGAAGATCACTTTTGAGGTAGGGTAGACCATTCGGGGGGCGTCGTCGGGGCCACGTGGGTTCGCGAAGGCAGAACATTGACAGCTATGTGGAATCGAGGAGACGAAAGAGCTGCGTCAGGGCTATTTCGAAGCCGTGCGTCCAAACCTGCGAGAGGCCGCAACGCTTTTGACAGAGCCATTTCTCGCCGGAAAGCTTAATGTCGTTCTCCGTCTCCTGAAGGGTAGTCTCAGGACGAGTTGTTCCTACCGTCCAACGACAGACCATCAATCACGGATTAACCTGGAT
>JBAQJU010000342.1:0-16697 GCA_049300475.1 Terriglobales bacterium
GTAGATGCTCCAAGATAATGTCACCCCCTAACTGCAACGAGACTTGGTCACCCTCTCAGGATGGTGACGATGAGTCAGAAAGAGTTCCAGCGCGTGAAAGTGATTGAGAATGCAGCGGGCGGGAGGCTGAGCGTACGCGAAGCCTCCCGTCTGCTGCAACTGAGTGAACGCCAGGTGCAGCGCCTCAAGCGGCGCTACCGGCCCGACTCCCTTGACTGGGTGCAGCACGGCAATCGCGGACGCCCATGCCTTGGGCTTTGCCTCTTCCCCAGAAGCAGTTGATCTTGACTTTGGCCCGCGGCAAGTATCAGGGCTTCAACGACTCTCATCTGGCGGAAAAACTGCGCGCCGAAGAAAATCTCGCCGTCAGCCGCGAGACCGTGCGCCGTATCTTGCGTGCCGCCAAACTGGCCTCTCCGCAGAAGCGCCGGCCCCGCCAGTATCGCTCCCGCCGCCTGCCCCGCCGCCGATCACACCGTTACCTTAGGCGCCAACTCCATCGCCCTGCCACCCTTGCCCGGACAGCGCGGCTACGCCCGAGAAACCGTCGAACTCGCGCATCACTTGGACGGCAGGCTGCACGTCTATCGTGGAGACCAGCTCCTGGTCGCGCTGCCCCTGCCGCTCGAAGAATATGCCGACCGCCGCCCTGCGTCACGGACCACGGCGCAGAAAAGAAAAACCCCCACACCCCGTATCTACAATCTCTCCGGCCGCCCCGCTTTCGCGGCCGTTACTTAATCGAACAGGGGGTGACAGAGTCTCGTCGCACTTAATACGACATTTTCTCGTTGCAACAACATGGCACTGACGCGGGGGAATGGTGTCTGAGGTTAAGCCCGTGTATTTAAGGAGGCTCGCCTCAAGTCCCCGGGGGCCCGTGCACCTCCGTGAACCCTGTGGTTTATGCTTCTTGCCGACACTGAATCAGAGCTTCCTTAAGGGACTTAGCAGTTTTCTCGTCAACAACACGCGCATTCAGGCAGAGAATCCAAGCCTCGACATTACGCTTTGGAACCAGCCGCGCAATCTGGTCCCTCTCAACATCGACCGGCTCCCTCCTGCCATCCTTCAATGCCTGATCGAGCTGCGTCAATCTATCTTGAACCGCATGAATATCCGTATCGATCACTAGAATCAGTGCAGTTGCAGCCTTAACGCGACGACGGCGGTAATTGGTCACTTCGTTGACAAATGTTCTCCTCACCCAATTCTCGGCGCTTCCTGCACCCGCGGGGGAGGTCAGAATTCTGATGGCATGTGGTTTCAACCCACGATTGTTCAGGTACTTGTACACGAACCGTTTGTGGTGTTCATCTTCTAAAAGCACGATCACCAGTGACGGCTCGCTCATCCCTCCCAGCTCCGTGCGATCATCTCCGCGGGGGGTAGAGTCCCGTCCGGATCAGTCTTGAATTTCTCCGTGCGAACGTGGCCATTGTTTTCGCGGAAAAAACGCAACCCCCGTCTTGACGCCCATTGATTAAGGATTTCCGGGTGGTGGGAGATGAGAATTAGTTGTCCCGAATGGTCTTGCACCGCCTCCTCCGCCGCCAAGAGCCAAGGCTGTATCTCGCGGAGAGAGACGAAGTTGTCCGGCTCGTCGATAAAAACTGTATGCCCCGAGCGATCAAGAAATGCAAGATCATATACAGAGCGAGAAGGCAGCGCTGACCGTCGGAAAGTTCAGCTAGCGAGTAGTTCACTCGCTCGTT
This sequence comes from Terriglobales bacterium, assembly GCA_049300475.1. GTDB lineage: Bacteria > Acidobacteriota > Terriglobia > Terriglobales > Acidobacteriaceae > Acidiflorens. Next base: position 1,716 of record JBAQJU010000342.1, read on the forward strand.
GGTTGAAGTCGTAAAATCGGCGCGGAGTCTCTTCACGCCATCCTCTTCGGAAGAAAACCTGAGAGTCTGGAACCCATCGAGCGCCCCCTTCATCGACTCGATGAACTTCAGGTTCTCGTCGGAAAAAGCCCCCACCAAATGGCGGTACCAACCGGCAATGTTTTCCAGTTCGTAGTCGGGCTGACGTTCCTCGCTATCGGCACTTTCATCCATTGCTCCTGGATAGGCATCAATGCGAAGACAGTGGACAGATTCCATCCATTTCACGAAACGTTGAACGTGTGAGTTGCTTAACTGCGACAGGTACAACGCGGATTTGGCCGTCTCCAGAGGGATAGACTTTTCTTCGCCTTTGTTTGGAAAAAACCGTATCTCTCCGTTTGCCAACTCGAATACCGGGGCGCCAGAAACTCTTAAATTCTCGAGATTTACCGATGGTTGTCTGGTTTCAGATTTAAATCCAATCTCTACCCGATACTCGTATGTCGTGCCAAACAGACGGGCCTCAATTTCCACGACCTGGAGAGGTTTATCTTGCCACCGGGTCCGCGTGGACTGCGTGAACGGGTTCTCATCGCCGTTTATGAACCGCTTAACAAAGCGAATCGCGTCGAGCAACGACGATTTGCCGCTCCCATTTGGGCCGAGCAGTAGTTGCTTTCGTTCGGGTTTGTACTCGAAGTTGACGAAGCTCCGGAAGTTGTCGATGTAGATCCGAGTCAGCATTGGCTACCTATTATACGAAGAGCATACTTGGGCCTCCACCTCGTTGCTATATCGTCGAGGTGTCCTCACCCGCCTTCCCCCTTCGTTTCCGGCCTGCTGGCCCACACCGCCCGATCCTTCGCCCAGTCGCGCAACGTGCCAATCTCCTCGGCGCGGGTAACTGAAAGCGGCACCGTGGACGACAGCACCCTCAGCAGATCTTCGGTGGTCAAGTCGTGTTTCAGGGAGTCCACTGAGCCGGGGCTGGCCCCGTTCCTACTGAACGCCGCGTACATCGCCCCCTGCACGGCCGACTCGATTTCCGCCCCGGAAAATCCTTTGGCCGCCGCCGCAATCTTATCGAGATCATAATCGGCAGGTTTGCGTTTGCGCCGCGCCAGCTGGATCGCAAAAATCTGCTTCCGCTCCGCCTCGTCCGGCAGATCGACAAAGAACAGCTCGTCAAACCGCCCCTTGCGGATCAACTCGGGAGGCAGCGCGCTCACGTTGTTGCAGGTGGCGGCGACGAAAACGGGCGCCTTACGCTCCTGCATCCAGCATAAAAACGATGCCAGCAGCCGCGACGATACGCCCGCGTCCGCCGAGGCGGAATCGGCTCCGCTGCCGGCGAAAACTTTCTCCAGTTCATCGATCCACAACACGCAGGGCGCCAGCCCTTCGGCGACTTCGAACACTTTCTGGATGCGCTTCTCGGTCTCGCCAATATATTTGTCGTAAATCGCAGCAGTGTCGAACTTGACCAGCGGGAGCTTCCATTCGCCGGCCACGGCGCGCGCACACAGGCTCTTGCCGCAGCCTTGCACGCCCATAATGATGATGCCTTTCGGCGGCTCCAGGCCAAAGTCACGGGCGCGTTCGTTCCACGAGTTCCGCCGCTTCTCCAGCCAGTGCTTCAGATTTTCCAGCCCGCCGACGCTCGCCATCGTCTCATTGGCATCGACAAACTCGAGCATCTCCGATCGCTTCAACAAAGCTTTTTTCGCCTCGAGCACGTCGATCACGCAATCCGGCGAAAGCGCAAGCCGTCCAACCAGAGTTTGTGAGATGGCGCGCTCCGCCTCTTCCTCCGTGAGTCCGCGCAGGTTGGCGGCCATGGCGTCTACCCCTTCGGCATCAAGCTGGAGTTTGAGGGTGTGGGTGGCGGCCATGCGTGTGTAAGTTTCGCGGATAATCTCGCGCAGCCTCGTCTGGTCCGGCAGCGGCAGGTCAAGAAATTCGACCAGGCTCGCCAATTCCGGCGGCATCGGGATCGAAGGCGCGGTCAGCACCAGCGTCCGCCGGTTCGCGGAAAACTTCTGGCCCACATCGCGCAACCGGCGGATGATGACCGGGTTCTCCATGTGGCGATGGAAATCCTTGAGGATGAAGACAGCCTCGACGCTCATGCTCTCCATATTCGCGAGGGCCTGTACCGGATCGGTCGTGTTATAGACGGCGGTCTTTGGGAGCGTCCCCTCCGATCGCATTGAAGAAGAAGAAGAAGTCGTCGTCGCCGCCGCCACACTGATGTTCGAGCGCACCAACCCGTCGGCGATCGTCCATTCAAAGATGGCCATGTTCAACTCCGAACATGCCAGCCGGACCAGGGATACGGCTCGCACCTCCTCGACCGTCTCCATCACGACGATGGGCGTCGAGGAGTTGATCAGAACCTTCAACCGTTCGAGTGGCTGCATATCTATTTGACCCGTCCCGACTTGCTCCCATACAATAATATTTCGGTTTCTACCCGAACATCTTCCTGGAGCAATTCAGGACAAACAAAGGTAATCGAGCCTCATGGCCAATCATTTTTCAGCGCTGAAGCGCGCCCGTCAGACCACCAAACGAACCTCCCGCAACCGGCAAAATACGTCGACCCTGCGCACCTCTCTGCGGAGTATGCGCGAGAGCCTGGAAAAGGGCGACAAAGCTGCCGCCAGCCAGACCTATCGGGAAACGGTATCCGCGCTCGACAAGGCGATCCAGAAGGGCATTTTGCACGAAAACACCGCTTCCCGTTACAAGTCCCGCCTGAACGCCCGGCTTAACGCTCTTAAGTAGGCACCCGTTCGGGTATCTTCTTAGATACCATGGACATAATCGTCTGGGGTCAGATTGTTCTTGACCGCCTTCTGTCGTTTGCTATACTGAACGGGTTCCCCGGACAGGTGTTGATTTCCAAGCATCCGGTTGAATCTCCGCCCGCGTGGTAGCTGCTCCCTTAGTTGCAAGCTGGGGTTCCAAGTCCTGGGGTTGCAAGTCCTGGGACTCCAAGTCCAGAGATTTGAGCAACTTTCGAGCCCGGCGGGGCATCTATTTGGGTAGTTCTGGCAAATCCGTCTCATCCAGCCCGAGTTGCAGTTTGCCAAGTCTGTTGGCACCACCGCCCAGTGGGATGAACGATGGGATTCGTAGCCCGATAATTTCCTAGAAGGAGACCGACTTAGAATGCGCTCTGATCGTGTATTTGACGCGCTCCATACGTTGCGGAACCGGTACATGCTCTGCCAACTTGCCTCGAAGGCGACGCGGAAGTTTCACCGGCCGAACACCCGTATTCAGGAGACCATGAATGACGTGTTCGACAAGATCGCTATCGCCGAGCGTCATGATGTATTGAGTGAACCCGAAAACTTTGCCGAAGCACAACGGCGGGCTGCCTAAGCAGCTCCGCCGTGTGCCCACACGGCGGCAAAAACTTCTCCGAGAGAATCCCTCCCGAAAAATCCAACCGTAGGTGAATATGACCATCGCTGAATTGAAAGAAAAGAATATTACGGAGCTGACCAAGATCGCCCGATCTCTGGAACTCCCCGGCGCCAGCGGACTCCGCAAACAGGACCTCATCTTCAAGATCCTGCAGGCGCAAAGTGAAAAAGAAGGACACATCTTCGCTGAAGGTGTGCTGGAGATCCTCCCTGACGGCTACGGCTTTCTGCGCTCGCCCGACTATAATTATCTGCCCGGGCCCGACGACATTTACGTGTCGCCCTCGCAGATCCGCAAGTTTGACCTGAAGACCGGAGATACCATCAGCGGCCAGGTTCGCCCGCCCCATGAGGGCGAGAAGTACTTCGCGCTCGTCAAGATCGAGGCCGTCAACTTCGAGTCGCCCGACGAGGCGCGCAACAAGATCCTGTTCGACAACCTGACGCCCCTCTATCCGCAGGAGCGCTTGAAGCTCGAAACCGTCCGCGAGAACATCAGCGCCCGCGTCATGGACCTGCTCACTCCCCTCGGCAAGGGACAGCGTGGCCTCATCGTCTCGCCGCCGCGCGCCGGCAAAACCATGCTGCTGCAGAATGTGGCCAACTCGATCACCACAAATCATCCGGAAGTAGTATTGATGGTCCTGCTGATCGACGAGCGCCCCGAAGAAGTCACGGATATGCAGCGCTCGGTCAAGGGCGAGGTTATTTCTTCGACCTTCGACGAGCCCGCCGCCCGCCACGTGCAAGTCGCGGAAATGGTGATCGAAAAAGCCAAGAGATTAGTCGAGCACAAGCGCGACGTAGTAATCCTGCTCGATTCGATTACGCGTCTGGCGCGCGCCTACAACACGATCGTTCCGCCGTCGGGCAAAGTGCTCTCCGGCGGCGTAGATTCGAACGCCCTGCAGCGTCCGAAGCGCTTCTTTGGCTCCGCCCGCAACATCGAAGAAGGCGGCTCACTGACCATCATTGCAACCGCGCTGATCGATACCGGCTCACGCATGGACGACGTGATCTTCGAAGAATTCAAAGGCACGGGCAACAGCGAAATCATCCTGGAGCGCAAACTGGTGGATAAGCGCACCTTCCCGGCCATCGACATTCAGCGCTCCGGCACCAGAAAAGAAGAGCTGCTGATCCCAAAAGAAGACCTGCAGCGCATCTGGGTTCTCCGTAAAGTCCTGAACCCGCTGTCGCCGGTCGAAGCGATGGAGTTGCTGATCGACAAGCTGAGTAAGACCACCGCGAACAGCCAGTTCTTGTCGAATATGAGTTCACTGTAGGTCGTGTAGGGCGGGCGCCCTCGCCCACCCAATGTCGTCGCGATCGCACTCGTCACAAGTGACGCGGCGAGTGGGCATCGCGCCTAGTATGTCAATAGATATGCAACTCTTGAGCCCCCTTGCTTCACATTCCAGGCAAGCGTCTGATGCCTGTACCAATTCGGCTCCCTAAATGCTTGGCCGTAGGCCGTCGACGTTATTAGTACAAAATTCATTGGTCCTAGTGATAATAAGAGGCCCCCGACTGCGTCAGAGCCATCCGTAAGCTTGATTGTCCCGAATGAGAGTCCTCCAAGGTTCAGTGTTTGCCCCACGAAGGTGTTCTGATAGAGTCCGAGGGGGCTGGGTAAAGAGGTGTTCCCCAATAACGCATCCAGAAGACACGACGGAAGATCGCTCAGTTGCAATGTCTGTCCAGATGAACCACGAATCCTCCCTGCGGCAACCAATCCGCAAAACACCTTAATCATCCACCTCTCGATATCAAGGCCGGACGATATATGAAAGGACTCTAGCGCTGTCTTTTCATCGGCGATCCTTTTAACGTCCGCAACCAAAGCCTCAATGGCCGAGAACGCGAGGCCGTCAGCGGCATCAAGAGGTCCTAGCGCGCCATTATGAGTATCACACAAGACTTTGGCGACAAAATCATCGATGCCGATCTCAACTCTCTCCTTTCCTCGAAAGAAATGGCCGGCATTTTCAATCGTGATCAGGCTATTCGTAGCCACCCTTGCTAAGATATTTTTCGATACAAAATGTTCCCTCGTCATTTTCGAGCTACAACCCCCAAAGGATGACAGATAGCAACGGTCGTTTACCGACGAGAGATTGTTGATTCCGGGGAGATTGATAGCACCGACTGGGGTCTTCTCCCAGCACCCATTACCTCTCCAACAACATTTGTATGATTTCTCTCCACCTCCACACGGACACTCCGTGTTGAAGAAACGCCTTGTCCAGGGCATAGACACGGATTTCAACTGAAGTCTCCCCTTTGGGCAGCCGCTCCGACGGGGAAGTATAACGCGGCCTCGTCCTCGCGAACATGGGGGCTGGTCCGGAGCCGGACCTTCATCGTAAGCGAGTGGACCCCTGGCCTGGCTTCTCGCAGTACAATATCCCCATGAGGAACTACACGCTGCCGATTATCATCGAACGCGATGCGGAGGGTTTCTATGTCTCCTGCCCTCCTCTCCAGGGCTGCTATAGCCAAGGAGACACGTACGATGAGGCTTTGAGCAACATCAAGGATGCAATCCGGCTGCATCTCGAAGACCGGAAAGCAGATCACGACGAACTCGCCGAACCGAAATCCTTTAGCCTGTCCACCGTTGAAGTCTCAGTCTAATGCCGAGGCTGCCGCGCGTTACCGCACGGGAAATCATCGCGGCGCTCGAAAAGAAAGGATTCCTGTTAGCTCGGCAGAGCAGAAGCCACAAAATCTACAAGGACGCTGCGGGAAAACGTGTGACCGTGCCATTCCACGCCCAGAAGGTTCTCCACCCCAAGCTCCTGCGGAGCATCATTCGCGACGCCGGAATCGAACCGGAAGAGTTAGAAACGCTGCTTTGATACTCCATGATTAGGAGGCAACTATGATTTTCCATCCCTGCCATCCCGGCGAAGTTTTGAAGGATTACCTGGGCGACTTGACGGTGAAGGAAGCCGCCGAGCGCCTTGGCGTGACGCGGCCGAATCTCTCCAGGATACTCAACGGCCGTGCCGGCATTTCAGCGGAAATCGGCGTGCGGCTGGCCAAGGCGATGCCGTGCACGTCTCCCGAGCTTTGGATGAAGATGCAACTCAATTACGACCTTTGGAACATTTTAGTCTTTGAAACCGCCGGCAAACGCCGCCGCGACGCAAAACAAAACGCCATCCGGTAAGCTGGATGGCGTTATTGCATGCTGGTCGAAAAGATTACTCCGATCCAATCCGCATCCCGTAGAACGACCGGTAGACAAAGAAGAACGACACCACAAAGAACGCCAGCGCCAACCCATGCTCCAGGCCGGGCCCCTGGTCGTGCGTCAGCGAAACCGCCAACTCCACCGCCAGCAACCCGAACAGCGTCGTGAACTTGATGACCGGGTTCATGGCCACTGAAGACGTGTCCTTGAATGGATCGCCCACCGTATCGCCGATCACGGTCGCGTCGTGGAGCGGAGTTCCCTTCTGCTTCATTTCCGTCTCGACAATCTTTTTGGCGTTGTCCCAGGCCGCGCCCGCATTGGCCATGAAAATCGCCTGGTAGAGACCGAAGAGCGCGATCGAGATCAGGTAGCCAATAAAGAAGAACGGTTCGACGAACGCAAAAGCGAGGGTTCCGAAGAAAACGGCGAGGAAGATGTTGAGCATGCCCTTCTGGGCGTACTTCGTGCAGATCTCCACTACCTTCTTGCTGTCGGCAACGCTGGCTTTTTCGACGCCTTCCAGCTTGATGTTGGCTTTGATGAACTCGACCGCGCGGTAAGCGCCCGTGGTCACGGCCTGCGTGGATGCGCCCGTGAACCAGTAGATCATCGCACCGCCCGTGATCAGTCCGAGGAAGAACGGCGCGTGCAGCAACGAGAGCTTGTCGACATTCGCCGTAAGGCCGTTGGTCAGCGCCATGATGATGGAGAAAATCATGGTCGTCGCGCCCACGACGGCGGTACCGATCAACACCGGCTTGGCTGTAGCCTTGAAGGTGTTGCCCGCGCCGTCGTTTTCTTCCAGCAGATCCTTGGCGCGCCCAAAATTCACGTCCATGTTGAAGTCTTTCTTGATCTCCGCCTGAACGTTCGGTACCTGCTCGATCAGCGACAACTCATACACCGATTGCGCATTGTCCGTCACCGGACCGTAGGAATCGACCGCAATCGTTACCGGCCCCATACCCAGGAATCCGAATGCGACCAGGCCGAACGCGAACACCGCTGGAGCCAGCATTCCCGCCGCCTGAGCCAAACCCATCGTGCTCATGTAGTAGGCGACTGCCATCAGGCCCATCATCGACAGGCCGAGATAGTAGGCGGAAAAATTGCCGGCCACAAAACCCGAGAGAATTCCCAGTGATGCTCCGCCCTCTTGCGCCGACTTCACCACCTCCCGCACGTGCCGCGAGTTCACCGACGTGAAGACCTTCACCAACTCGGGGATGATGGCGCCCGCCAGCGTGCCGCAGGAAATAATGGTCGCCAGCTTCCACCATTGACTGGGATCGCCGGTGGCTGCATCGCCGAGCACGGGGACGATCGCATAGGAGATGACATAGGTGAGGCCGATAGAAATCAGGGAAGTGAGCCACACCAGCAAAGTCAGCGGAGCCTCAAAGTTCATCTCCGGCGCATTGCCATACTTCGCTTTGGCCACAATGCTATTGATGAAGTATGCCGCCGCCGCGGCCACCAGCATGGCGACACGCATGACGAAGATCCACACCAGCAGTTGCACCTGCACGCGCGGATCTTTCACACCGAGCAGGATGAAGGTGATCAGGGCGACGCCGGTAACGCCATAGGTTTCGAAACCGTCGGCGGAGGGCCCCACCGAATCGCCCGCATTGTCGCCCGTGCAGTCGGCGATCACACCGGGGTTGCGTGCATCGTCTTCTTTAATCTTGAAGACGATCTTCATCAGGTCGCTGCCAATGTCGGCAATCTTGGTGAAAATGCCGCCCGCGATACGCAGCGCCGCCGCGCCTAGCGACTCGCCAATCGCGAATCCGATAAAACAAGGTCCCGAATAATCGCCCGGAATAAACAGCAGGATGATCAGCATCATCAGCAGTTCGACCGAGATCAGCATCATGCCGATCGACATGCCCGCTTCCAGGGGAATCTGATACACGGGATATGGTTTGCCCGGCAGCGATGCGAACGCCGTGCGCGAGTTGGCGAACGTGTTCACGCGGATGCCAAACCACGCTACCCCGTAGCTGCCCGCCATCCCGATAATGCTGAACCCAAGAATGATAGGAAGGGTCGTGGAAATCGGCTTGCCCGGCACCGGCGCCAGCCATCCGAAGTACAGCACGATGACCACCGCGATGAACGACCAGAGCAGCATCAGGAACTTGCCCTGCGTCACCAGGTAGGTCTTGCAGGTTTCGTAGATCAGTTCCGAAATGTCCAACATCGCCTTGTGTACAGGCAGGTTCTTGAGCCGCATGTAAATCGCCATGCCGAAGAGCAGACCAAACACGCAGAACGCGATGCCGATCAGCAGCAGGTTATGGCCATTCATGCCGAAGACAAAGGAGACCGTGGAAAGGTCGGGAACCTTCAGCGAAGCTTCGCCGCCCACTTCTCCGGCGGGCTGCGCCAGCGCGCAGGTGGTGGTCACAAACAGCAAAGTCGCGAAAGCCGCGGCAGCTCTCGCAATCCCGCATCTCGCGGACGCAAAACGGGCGGTCCAGTTACGCATCACAATCCTCCTAAAGGATCTCAAATCAGGGGTTACTACGCGTGCTTCCACTCCGGCGCGCCGCTTCGCAGGCATTTCCCAATCGCCGCGCAAACGTCCGCCACCGGAGTTCCGACCACGCTTCCACCGCAAGACATTAAAAAATTAAGGAGTGCTGATTTGGCCGCGTCGGAACATTTGTGCCCGGTCTGCACCAGCAAAAATTCATGCCCCCGGCACAAAGCAAATGTTTATAACACCTTGAGCAGAGGCGGTCAATGATCGGCGTCACCTTGAAGTTGGCCGGTTTCAAGCGGCCTCACGCCATCACCGCGACCATCCGGTTGGCCCGCGTTCCGCTACACTCTCATCCATGCTTTTCATGGTTATCGAGCGCTTCCGGCACGGCGATCCGAGGCCCGTCGGCGAACGTTTCAAAACCCGCGGCCGAATGTTGCCCGAAGACGTAACCTACCAAGCCAGTTGGATGGAGCCCACCGGCTGCCGCTGTTTCCAGATCATGGAGGCGCCGCGTATCGAAGCCCTGGAAGTCTGGGTCGGCCATTGGAATGATCTCGTCGATTTCGAGATCATTCCTGTCGTCCCGTCCGCCGAGTTCTGGGCCCAACCTGCCAAACGGTAGTGGGTCAGTTTGGAATTGGTTTGAAAGGGCACGGCTTCACAGGCTGGGGAAAAACGTGAAGAGCGCAAAGAAGGGCAGGGCACGAGTTCCAGAGGTTGCTGAAAAACTCGGCGTTGTGCACGAACGGGAAGGGCACGAGTTAGCCGTCGGTTCCGTGCAGACGGCGCTTCCTGATAAGGCCGAGGATGGTACGGAACAGTACACTCCTGCCCGCTTCGGTTACCTTCGCGTCGGGCGTGATTCGCGTCCCGTTCCGTATAATTGCAGTTGCGTCATGCCCGTCACGCTCGACTCCATTCTCGCCCGCACGCGCCACTGTCTATCCCAACGACGGCAGAGCATCGATCTGCGCGCCCTTGAGCAAGCCGCCGAACGTCATACGCCGAGGGGATTCCGCAAGTCCATTCAGCGCGTCTCGCAGGATGGCATCGCGGTGATCGCCGAGTTGAAAAAAGCCTCGCCCTCAAAGGGCCTCATCCGAGCCGACTTTGACCCCGCCGCCCTCGCGCGCGAATTGGAGCAGGCCGGGGCCGCCGCCCTTTCCGTATTAACCGACGAGCAGTTTTTCCAGGGCTCGCTCGGCTACCTCCGCCAGGCATCGGCCGCTACTTCGCTCCCCTGCCTCCGCAAGGATTTCATCGTCGATGAGTTGCAAATTGTCGAGGCCCGGGCAAACTGCGCCGATGCCGTCCTGCTCATCGTCGCCGCCCTCAATCAGAAAGAACTCCTGGCATTGTCGCACTGCGCCCGAGCGCATCATCTTGATGTCCTGTGCGAAGCGCACGACGAGCAGGAACTCAAGCGGGCCATCGACGCCGGTTGTGACCTGATCGGCATCAACAACCGCGACCTCCGCACCTTTGAAGTCAAACTCGAAACCGCACTGCAACTCGCCGACAAAATTCCCGCTGGATGCCTCCGCATAGCGGAGAGCGGAATCCATAACAGTGCAGACATAGCAAGCCTGAGAGCCGCCGGCTACAAAGCGTTCCTGATCGGCGAGTCCCTGATGAAAGCCAGTAAACCAGGCGAAGCGCTGACCAAACTACTAGAAGAATCAACTCAAGAAGTAGCCGCTTCAAAGCAAGAAGGTTTTAGCTCAAGGCAAGTAGGTTCTAGCTCGAGGCTCGAGGCTCGAAGCTCGAAGCTGTCTCTATGACCTGGATCAAAATCTGCGGGATCACGAACCTCGACGACGCGCTCGTCGCAACCGAAGCGGGCGCCAACGCCATCGGATTCGTCTTTTATCCCAAGAGCCCGCGTTACGTCACGGCCCAGACCGCCGAAGCGATCGCCAAAAGATTGCCGCCGCGCATCCAGAAAGTCGGCGTCTTCGTGAACAATACCGTCGAGCAGGTCCGCGACACCGTCAAATTCGCCGGCCTGACCGCCGTGCAACTGCATGGTCGCGAGGACAAGCAATTCTCGCTCACGCTTTTCGATGCCCTCGCCAACGGCGCCGCCCGCCCCACCATCTTCCGCTCCTTCGCGGCCCAGATTTTCGACAAGCCCGCTGAAGAACCAGTCGGATGGGACCCCGTTGCCGTAGGACTGGTTGAGCCCGATGAGGCCTACAAGGGCAAACGCGTGCACAAAATCCACGTCGCCAAAAATGGAGACCTTTTCCTCGAAACCCACGGCTTCCGTCCCGGCGTCGTCTCCGGCGTGCTGATCGATTCCTCCACCGCCGTGCGGCCGGGCGGCACCGGCCGAACCTTCGATTGGGAGCGCGTTCAGCCCTGGGCCGGAATCATCAACAGCATCAGCAAGCTCATCGTTGCCGGAGGACTGCATCCCGACAATGTCGAAGATGCGATCCACACTTTGCATCCCTGGGGCGTCGATGTTTCCACCGGCGTCGAGCGGGCGCCCGGCCTGAAAGATCCGAAGAAAATCCGCGCTTTCATCCAAAACGTGCACGCCGCAGAGGAAGCAACCCAGGCGCCAGTTAAAGAGACCAATTAGAAATGGCGGCCGCGACTCCTCATCTGAAAGCCCGCTCCCAGGTTGACAGATCCGGCCCGGTCCCGCGGGCAAAGACCGCGAAGGACAAGCCCGCCAGCGTTCCCGGCCGCTTCGGCATTTACGGAGGCCGCTACGTTCCGGAAACCCTGATGGCCGCGCTCCAGGAACTCGAGCGCGAATATGCAAAAGCCAGGCGCGATCCCAAATTCCAGAAGCGCCTCGACCTCCTCCTGAAGACTTACGCCGGACGCCCCACGCCGCTCTTCTACGCCAGCCGTCTCACAAAAAAATTAGGCGGCGCAAAAATCTATCTCAAGCGCGAAGACCTGCTCCACACCGGCGCGCACAAAATCAACAACTGCTTAGGTCAGGGATTGCTGGTCGAGCGCATGGGCAAGAAGCGAGTGATCGCCGAAACCGGCGCTGGCCAGCACGGAGTCGCAACCGCCACAGTCTGTGCGCTGCTGGGTTTCGAGTGCGTAGTCTACATGGGCACCGAAGACATGCGCCGCCAGGAACTCAACGTCTTCCGCATGAGGCTGCTCGGCGCGGAGGTTCGCGGCGTAAGTTCCGGATCATGCACATTGAAAGACGCCATTAACGAAGCCATGCGCGACTGGGTCACCAGCGTCCGCACCACGCATTACCTGCTAGGCAGCGTGCTGGGCGCACACCCCTATCCCACCATGGTCCGCGACTTTCACCGCGTAATCGGACGTGAAGCCCGCGCCCAAATCCAAAAAGCCGAAGGCAAATTGCCGAAGGCAATCATCGCCTGCGTAGGCGGAGGCTCGAACTCGATAGGAATTTTCTACGACTTCATCAAAGACAAGAAAGTACAGCTGATCGGCGTAGAGGCCGGAGGGCGAGGCGAAACTCTAGGCAACCACGCAGCGCGCTTTCGCGGAGGCTCACCGGGAGTGTTGCAGGGAACGTTCTCCTACGTTCTGCAAGACAAAGCCGGTCAAATTGCGCTGACGCATTCTGTCTCCGCCGGCCTCGACTACCCGTCAATCGGCCCAGAGCACGCCGCGCTGCACGACACCGGCCGCGCCGAATACGTCCCCGCCTCCGACACCGAAGCGCTCGAAGCCACCACGCTGCTAGCTAGAACCGAGGGCATCATTCCCGCGCTGGAATCCGCCCACGCTGTAGCCGAAGTGATCAAGCGCGCCCCAAGAATGAAAAAGTCAGAGGCAGTGATAGTGAACATCTCTGGTCGGGGCGACAAAGATATCGGCATCATGCGGGAGAATCTGAAACTGGGTTGAAGTTGGGCGGGTGGCCTACTCAAGCCCTCCTTTGGCTTGAGTGGGGCAGAAATGCTATGGTTCTACCGTCAGAGGACTCGAACCCATGACCGGAATCCAGTTTGTCACCGATGAGATGGGCCGCAAGGTCTGGGTTCTCATCGACCTGAAAAAACACGGCGCCATCTGGGAAGATTTTTGGGACGGTTTTGTGTCTGAATCGCAGCGGAAAGAAAAGGGCATCCGTTACGAGCAATATCGGCGGCCCGCTTGAAACGCGCACGCCCTCGTGGCTAAGTACTCGCTCGAAATCAAGCAGTCCGCGCAAAGAGAGTTAGGCTCGCTGGACGAGTCAGTGTTCACGCGGATCGACCGCAAGATCTTGGCACTGACCGACGATCCCCGTCCGCCAGAATGCAAGAAACTGAGAGGCTACAAAGATCAATGGCGCATTCGAATAGGTGACTGGCGCGTAATTCATCTCATCGACGATAAGGCGAAACTCGTCACCATTACGCGGGTCGCCCAGCGCCGCGAAGTTTACGAATAAGTTCACCTTATGCCTTTCCACTTCGAAACCGAACCCTCCCTCGTCGCCTACGTAACCTGCGGAGACCCCGATCTCGCCACCACCCGCGAAGTCATTCTCGCCGCTATAGATGCGGGCGCCAGCATCATCGAACTCGGCGTTCCCTTCAGCGATCCGCTCGCCGACGGCCCCGTCATCCAGCGCGCCAGCGAGCGCGCCCTCAAGCACGGAACATCGCTTGAGCACGTGCTCAAACTCGCCGCCGAGATCCGCGAGCATTCCCAATCCGTTGGGCTTGTCGTCTTTTCTTATTTGAACCCAATACTCCGAATGGGCCTTGCCAAGTTCTGCCACGTCGGCCGAGCCGCCGGAATCGACGGCATTCTCATCACCGATCTTCCGATCGAAGAATCGGCCGAATATCTGCGCGAGGCGCGCAAGAACGACCTCTCCACAATCTTCCTCGCCGCTCCCACAAGCACCGACGAGCGCCTGAAGCAGATCGCGCAGGTTTCAACCGGCTTCATTTATGCCATCTCACGCACTGGCGTCACCGGCGAGCGACAGCAGATGTCCTCCGACGCACGCGCACTCGTCACGCGCATCCGCCGGTTTTCGAAACTGCCCGTGGCCGTCGGCTTCGGAATTTCAACGCCCGAACAATTCGCAGCCGTCGGCAAGTTCGCCGAGGCTGCGGTTGTCGGCAGCGCCATCGTGCACGTGATCGAACAAAACACGGGACGGGAAGCGCAGTCTGTGGCAGAATTCATAGGACAGCTCACAGCTGTCAGCTCTCAGCTCTCAGCGAGAAAATGACATTCTGGTTTCGGCCGCATTCGCTGTCGGAAATGAGAGTGCTCTCCGTTATCAATGAGGACTGAAAGCTGACGGCTGAGAGCTGAAGGCTCCCATGGACATTTCCGATTGGCGCAAGAAAATCGACGATCTGGACCGTCAACTGGCGGCGCTGCTCAACGAACGCGCCAACGCTGCCGCCGAGATTGGGCGTCTGAAGCGCCATACGAATCTGCCCATTTACGAGCCTGAACGCGAGAAGAATGTTATTGCCAACGTTCAGCGCGCAAGCGCGGGTCCACTCACCGCTCGCGATCTTGCACAGATCTACGAGCGCATCATGGATGTGATGCGCAGCATCCAGAAGCACGAGATCGTTCCCGACTCGGAGCCACACTCGCAGGAGACTGAGATCGATTCGCAGTTCGAAGACTAGATGTTTGCGGCACGCTGCATTCCAGGGGCGAAATTTTGTAGAGAGGTTGTCATCCTGAGCGAAGCGAAGGATCTCATGCTTCCCGGGACTACGGGGCTAAGCGAGCAGACATGATCGTAGCGATGCAAGATTCCGCCAGTGAAGATCAGATCCAGCATGTGATCGATCAACTGGTCCAGATGGGCTTTGAGGTCCACCGCTCCACCGGCGCGCTTAAAACCGTGCTGGGTGGCGTCGGCGCGCGCTCCGACTTCGACACGCGCGAAGTCGAAA
>JBAQJU010000343.1:0-24405 GCA_049300475.1 Terriglobales bacterium
AAGCGCATCTACGACCAGATGCCGGAGCCGAAGTGGGTCATCTCAATGGGTGCCTGCTCGTCGGTCGGCGGCCCGTTCAATACCTACGCGGTGCTGCAAGGCGTAGACCGCATCGTGCCGGTCGACGTCTACGTGATCGGATGCCCGCCGCGTCCAGAGAATCTGTTCTACGCGCTGCTCAAGCTGCAGGACAAAATCGATACCATGACGCTCGCGAAGAAGCCCACCGAAGTGCGGCTCGACGAAAGCATGATGGAAAATTTCAAGCGCCAGGTAATGGTCGCGCAAACCATGCAGCCGAAATAGACAAGCTTTCAGCTCTCAGTTGTCAGCTCTCAGTTAACCTGTTCTTTTATAATTTTGTCATCCTAAGCGACCGGGGTCCCCGGCAAGCGTTTTTTGCTTGCTGGGGTGGGGGAGCGAAGGACCCGCTGTTTGCTGTTTCCGGCAAATACCATAGCGGGTTGGGGATTTTCTTGACGGCTGAGAGCTGACGGCTGAAAGCTATGTTCACCAAGATCGCCACCCAATCCGAACTCCCCGCCCTCAACGAAGCCAAAGAACTCCCCTGCGGAGACAAGCTAATCTGCGTGGCGAACGTCAACGGCGAAATCTGCGCTATGGAAAATACCTGCCTCCACCGCGGAGGCCCACTAGGCCAGGGTGTAATCGAAGGCGGCAAGGTAATCTGCCCTTGGCACGGCTGGGCCTGGGACCCAAAGACCGGTCAAGCCCAAGCCCCCGACGCAAAGGTGGCGGTGTATCCGGTGAAGATTGAGAACGGGGATGTGCTGATTGAGATGTAAGACAACCCTGATTTACTCTTGCTCTAAGTCACACGCTTCCGACAGCTCTTCCAAAAAGTCTGGCTTTAGGTATCGGACGAAGTCTTTAACCTGTCCTAGCCTGTCCTTCAGTGCGTCGAATGAAATATACCGGCATATCTCTGCAAGTCGCGGATCAAGCCGTGAGAAGGTCGGGCGATTAACTTCGGCGAAGACCTTCTCTCGACGTTCTTCAGGCGCTACCAAGAAAAGTGGAATGTTCAGGTTTGGCTGCATTGCCACTAGGTCAGCCATGCGTAGTAATCCGGAGTAGATTGATGTCGTGCTCTCGATTTCGAACGCGGCCACGATTGAGTTTCGGTCGAGCCACAATACGTCAATCAGCTCAATCGTTCGGTTGGTTGCATCGTCAAATTGAAGCGGAAGGCTCGACTTCAATGCAGGCAATTCGCTGAAGCGGTGCCCATCAAACGAACGGCCGCGGTCATTCCTGGCTACCCAAACGCCGAAGCCCATTTCCGACCCAAGTTTGAGCAGTAGCCACTGAATCTCCGTATGTGCGCCGGGCTCACGAGGCGTTTCCTGCTCCTGGGGCTCCGACTCCGAACCCGGGACGGTAACCATGCCGATCTTTGCTTTCAGCGCTTTGGGACGGTATTTAAGTTTGCCTGGATCGATTGGCCGCACGACTGGCGATTCGACGTTTTGCAAGACTGCATTGACTACCGCCTCCCCGTCAGCTGACTTCCACCTTGTCGGAGAGCCTCGGAAGTGGCCAGTCCAAGCTAGCGCTCCACCGCTCGTTTGGAAAACCGATAACTGGTCCTTCATCTCTTTCACTGGAATGCCGGTCTCGGGAGTGAGCTTGGCGAAGACCTTGACTTTCACGCGGCAGGGGAAACTCTCATCCTTCCAAACGGGAGTTGTATCTTTGAACGCATCCGATTTCACCTCGAGCACACCTACCCAACGCGAAACTCCCGTGAGATAACAAAGGAAGTAGTCTCCGACTTTAACTTTCTGAAGAGCGTTCCATCTGGATTCTCGAAAGCCCGAGACGCTTCCGCCGGCTTCCAGAAACTCCTGCCACGTTACTGGAGTAAAAAGATCCAGCCAGTAGTTACGTCCAGCCACGTTGGACCTCCGAGAACCGATGTCGAAATAAGACCGGGCCTACCAACACCAGCAAAAAGGGCCACAGGCATCCCCGTGACCCCAGTCCAAGTGATTATCTACCAATCTGCTATTCGCTCAAAGATATCTTTTTGGAAAACCCTACGCCAAACTAACCCAAGATCTTCAGAAATTCCCCGCTAGTGTCGAATCCCGGAAACACGTTCTTCAAATTCTTGTTCCCCAAATACTGCGACACCGCTTCGCTAAGCACCAACCGGAAGTCAGTAGTCACCGCCAGGTCGCGCCCCTCATACAGCTGCGACGAGTCCAGCCCCGGCCACCGCCCGTAAACGCGGCCGCCGCGTACCGGACCGCCCAGCACGAACATCACGTTCGCATGTCCATGATCCGTGCCGCGGTTGCCATTTTCGCGCGCAGTTCGCCCAAACTCCGACATGGTGACAACCACCGTGTCTTCGCCAAGGTCGCCTAAGTCTGTCCAGAAGGCGGCAATCGACTGCGAGAAATCGCCAAGCACGTTGGCAATCTGTCCCTGCGTGCTGCCTTCGTTGACGTGATGGTCCCAGCCTCCGATGTCGGCGAAGGCAACCTGCACGCCTACGTTCGCCTTAATCAGCTGCGCCAGTTGCCGCAGGCTGTCGCCGAAGCGTCCTTTGGGATAGTTCGCGCCCGCCGCCGGCGTGTATTTCGCCGGATCGGCCGTCCTCAGCATCTTCACTGCATCGAAAGTTTCCTGCCCGGTGCCGTGCATAACCGCGTCGACCGAATGTTCATACATCGCTTCAAAGGTATTCGAAATCGGCGCCGCCTTCGGATTCCTCCCGCCCACCGAAAAATCGTTCAGGTTGTTGAGCGCAATCGCCGGCTCCTTGCCGGAAAGTATGCGCGGCAGCGACGCCCCCAACGCAATCGCACGGAAGGCAGACGAATCGCCGGAAGATGGTCCGCCGGCAGACGAATCGCTCGCCGATGATGCCGGCCTTGCCGCTGACCCGGAAGGCGGCAGTTCATGTAAGCAGCGGTTCAGCCAGCCGTCCTCGGTCGCCTTGATCCCCGGTGTGCCCGACTCCATGAAATCCTGCGCGTCGAAATGCGAGCGCGTCGGGTCAGGCGATCCCGCAGCGTGCACAATGGCAAGATGCTTCTGCCGCCACAGCGGTTCAAACGAAGCCATCGCCGGATGCAACCCGAAGAAACCGTCCAGATCGAGCGCAGATTTTCGTGGGATGTTGATGGTCGGCCGCATCGCGTAGTACGAAGCCTCGCCGTGCGGCACAACAATGTTCAGCCCGTCCGCCGCGCCGCGTTGAAAGATGACGACCAGCCGCCTGCCGTGCATTCCCGGATCGGCCGCGCCAAACGCCGCCCGCGTCAGAAAGCTGGGTAGCGCCGTTGTGCCAACTACGGCCAGCGCGCCATTGCGGAGGAATATTCTTCGCGTGATCATAACGTTTCTCTTTCTGCCTGCTTCTCACTACTTGCCCAATCGGCCGTACGGGAGGCAGTAGGGGTCCTTCGACTCCGCGAATTGCCCGCTTCGCAGGCAATTCGCTCCGCTCAGGATGACACCAGAAAAACGGTCTTGTCTTCAAATCCTGAATGCCAGGCTGCTCGTAACTCGTAACTCGCGACCCGCGGCTGCTTCGCAACTATCTCTTCTGAAACTCCGGCGACCCCAGTATCAATCCCGCAATCGCGCCCACATTCGGCGGACGCGACGGATCATCTAGTCGCCGTTGGGTAATCTTCGGGTCTTCCAGTTGCTTACTGATGATGTCGTGCGTTTGCCGCGAGACCTCGCCCGCGAGCAGGGAAGCCTCCAGCCGCGCGAGTGCCTGCTGCGCATCGGTCGTGCCTTGTGCCAACTGCGAAGCGTCCACCGATACGCCGTGCACCCTTCCCCCAGCCAGGCTCAGTGCAAAGTTCATGCGACTCAGCAGTGCAGAAGAATTGACCCAGGTCTCCGCCTTCATCGAGTAGCCGGTCGGCGGCATCATCCCATAGGGCAGCATGCCCATGTTGTTGAGCGTGCCGACTAGCTGGCGGGCATCGTCCACCTGCGCGCCGCTAGCGCGTACCGCCGAGACCACGAACTCAAACGGCGTCTTCACCTTGGCGCGGTAAGTCTGGGGCGCCCAGAACTCGGGCGACTTGAACATCGTGCGCAGCACTTCGCGAATGTCGCCGTCTTTCTTTAAATAGGTTTTGGTCATGCGATCCACCAGCGCAGCCGGAGGATCATCCGATACGAAACGCATGGCGAGCTTCTGCGAGATAAAGTGCGCTGTGTGCGGATCGTGCGCCAGCAGACGCAGAACCTCGAATCCTTCCTTCTCGCCATTTTGCTTGATGCGATGTCCAAGCACAATTTTGTCGCCCGGCTCATGCATGCGCGGCTCGAAGTGAAAGCCTCCACCTTTGTTCGGCTGCTCGATCGTCCATCCGGTAAAAACCTTGGCTACTTCGGTGACATCTTTCTGCGAGTAGCCGCCGTTGACGCTCAAGGTGTGCAGTTCCATCAATTCGCGGCCGTAGTTTTCGTTCAGGCCGCTGGCCTGCTTCGGCTTGCCCTTGCCTTTTCCCGGCGGCCGGCTCTGCAGATGACCGCGCCGGTCGCGCGCATGTTGCGGGATGCCAAGCGCAACGTCAGAGTTCGGTCCCACGCTCAGCCAGTTGTCGAGATAAAACAACATCGCCGGGCTTTCGGCGGTAGCAACCAGCAGGTCCTCAAATTTCCCCAGCACATGCGGGCGGATGGCGTCGCGCTCGTAGCTGGTCGCCAGAAAGCGGTCTGCTCCCTTATTGATAAAAATATTAAAGTGGTTGAACCAGAAGTCAGTCATCACTTCGTCAAGTTGCCGCTCGCTGTAGATGGCGCGCAGCAACTTGGCCTGCATCAACTCATCGACCACAACCTGCTCGGGGTTCTTAAGTGCCTGTAGCGTCTCCCTCTGCTGGCCGCTCATGCCTCCCATCAGCGCGTCGGCCCTGGGACCCCTGGTCCGGTTGGCGATGAGGCGCTGTTCCTCGGGCGGCAGCTTGAGGATCTCTCTCATGCGTTCGTCAGGAGGCAGGTCGAGCAGCTCCAGCAGCTTGATGTTGGCAGCCTGCATCTCCTCACGGCGGCGCCCGTAGCTCGCGTCCGCCTGCATCGAAACGTCCGCATCGGATTCTGCATCCTGACCCGCCGAGGAATTGCCGGCGACACCACCCTTTTGCCCGGCAACCGATTTGCGGTCCTGCCGGTCTTCATAGCGCAGAACCTGCGCCTCGTAAATCGCGCGCCGCGTGGGATCGCGCGGCATGGGAGCTTTTCCTTCCGCTACCTGCCGGATGATCTGATTGTTGGGAAAATTCTCGACGATCTCACGCGTGTCCATGCGCAAGGTGCGGAACGGAGCCAGCCGGGCCTCTAAGCCCGAGTCGTCAATCTTTTCGCGATGGAGCTGCAATTCGATCCACTTATCGACGCCGATTTGCGCGACTCGATTGACATCGCCGGGACGAGGGCCGAAGGTCAGGCGATTGAGCGCGTGCACGGCGCGCGTGTGTTCGTCCATGGCGCCGGCTGCTTTGTCTTTTTTTCTGCCCAGAGCAAACTGCGTTGTGGTCAGCCCGGCGATAAGCAGAGCGGTGGCTACCAGCCCAAGATGCTTGCGGAACGCGGTTGCCATCCGGGTCTGCCTCATTCGAACCAACCCCACAGAGAATGAACCCCAAGCCGAGGAAAAGTTGCGCGGGAAAGCGGGCGGGAAAGCGGGCGCGTCAGGCCTTCAGCTTTGCTACGTAGACATTGGCGCTCTGCGACTTGCGGGTCGCGCCTTCGACAAACTTGAGAAACTCCCGGAGGTGTTCCTTCTCCGAAAGCTCCTCCTCCGAGAATTTCACGCGGGTTCCAAACGACGAGGTTACGCGCGTGGCGACTCCGTTGATGACGACACCCTTCACCCAGATCCTGCCGCTCCCGAGCCACAATCCTATCTCAAGCGCTTTGTTCGGAGGCACGGCAATGGCTGTTTCAACCAGGCATCCTCCGCGGCTGACGTTGGCAAGATTACCCCAAACCGGTTCTTTAATGCCTTCGACATGGATTTCCACCGCCACGCAGCACTTCAAACGCTCAAAGCGCCGGCGGTCGGATGGCGATGGAGAGTTGAACAAGTCCGGCTCAAAAGGCGGCGTCTCTTTCACCGGCTCGGGACTTTGAAGAGAAGCCTGCGGACCCGTTGTGGCCGCCGCGGGGCTGCTTCCGTCTGCCTCCCGTGCTTTGACGGCGGCTTCCTTGATCTCCTGCATCGCACTCAGCAACGCTGCTTCGCGTTGTCGCGGTGGAACTTCACGATAGGTCCGGAGCAATGTCGAAAGATGGCTGACCAGATCGGGATCCGTCAGCAGCCGGGTCCAGTCCGAGCCTTGGGATGTGGATGGCTTGGGCGATGATTTCGGCGATAGTTTCTTATGTTTGCTCATACGCACGACTTCCCCCCGGGCCCGCTTGAGGGAAGCGCTCAAGTTCCTCTTTAGATTGCCCTTTAGTGCGCTCTTTCACAAGATGACCAAGGTCATGCGCAGGGCATCGAACTCCTGATTACGAGGTGACTCTCGCGCGCATGTTTCAACAGCCTGCGGAAAAACTCAATATTGCGCTTGATTTGGGGTGGCGCAGCGGTTTACCGCTGCGATAACTGGCCTCTTTTCAATGCGGCTTCACAGAGTGCGGAAAAACTCGTGTAGAGACGGGGCTTGCCCCGTCTCCGGGGTGCCGATGAATTATGGTCGAGCAGAACGGGAAGGGCACGGCAACCGTGCCGCAAATGTCGCAAAATGAATGCGGCTTTCAGCCGCTCCGGTCACCCCTCGACCCGCGAAGTAGCTTTTCAGCAGCCTGCTATAAGTCCACACCCCAAAGACAGACGCGCACCCGAGGTCACCCTGGAGGGTTGTGACTCCGCTGTATCACGAAGAAATTCAACAATTTGCATCACTTATGCGCAAAAACGAATCCAAAAGACTTATTATTTTTGGTTTCCTTGAAGGAGTGAGTCCACCTTCCATGGCTTCCTATGAATCGAACAGCTGAATCGAACCGCCATTGGCGGCGCTTTCGCAGGCTGATTCTAATCGCCCCCATTCTTTTGTTGCCGATGGCGCTCCACGCGCAAAGCGCTTCGGGTCTGTCGGTCCCAAACCAGACCCCAACCTCGGCGCAGAATCCCGTCTACGGGAGCGTGCCAGACGCCAAGCCCACGCCCGGAGTGCTGTCGCTTACCTTCAGCGAGGCGATCGATCGCGCTTTGCGCCACAATCTGGCCGCCCTGCTCTCGGAGTACAACACCATCCAGGCTCGGGGCGAGAAATGGGAACAGCTCAGCGATCTGCTTCCCCATGTCAACGGTGATGTGCAGGAAGTGGCGGAAAAGGAAAGTCTGGCAGCCTTGGGTTTTGGGAAATTCCCCAGCTCGGCTTTTGGAGGTGCCAGCCTTCCCAAGGTCATCGGACCTTTCTCCTATTTTGATGTGCGGGCATCGGCTACGCAGCGGATCTTCGACTGGAAAGCAATCGAGAAATACCGCTCCTCGGTGATTGGCGAAAGCGTGGCCCGCTTCAATTTGAAGGACGCGCGCGATCTGGTGGTGCTCGCGACCGGCAATGTCTATCTGGAGGCGATTGCGAGCGGGGCACGGGTGGAAACCGCGCAGGCCCAGGTCGACACCGCGAAGGCGCTCTATGACAAAGCGGTCGCGCAACAGCAGGCGGGAGTGGCTCCCGCGATCGATACTCTGCGCGCGCAGGTCGAATACCAATCGCGCCGGCAACAGTTAATCGCCGCTACCAATGACTTGGCCAAACAAAAAATATCGCTGGCGCGGGTCATTGGACTTGCACCCAGCCAGGAATTTGCGCTCGCCGACAAAGCTCCGTATGAGGCCTTTCCTATCCCCGATCTTGAAACCAGTTTGCAGCGCGCGTACTCGCTGCGCTCCGATTACAAAGCCGCCCATGATCGCCTGGTCGCAGCCGAACTCGAGCACAGCGCGGCCATTGCCGGATATTTTCCCACCCTCGATGTAGCCGCCAATTATGGCGAGATCGGTTCCGCCCCCGCCAGCGTGCTGCCCACCTACGCGGTCTTCGGCACCTTGAATATCCCGATTTTTCAAGGTGGCAAGGTGCGTAGTGACGTTCTGAAGGCGGAAGCCAGTCTGCGCCAGGCGCAGGCGCAGATGGCCGACGTAAAGGGACAGATCGATCAGGATATTCGCAACGCGTTGCTCGATCTGAAGTCCTCGGCCGATCAAGTCGAGGTCGCCGAGAGTTCGGTCAATCTGGCCGACCAGGCGCTCATCCAATCGCGGGATCGTTTCTCAGCCGGAGTCACCGACAATCTGGAAGTGATCCAGGCGCAAGAGGCGGTCGCATCGGCGCACGAGAGTCTGATTTCCAGCCTTTACCTTAATAATCTGGCCAAGGTCTCTTTTGCCCGCGCCCTGGGCCGTGCCGAAGAGGGCGTTCGCGAATACCTAAGAGGGAAGTAGCGTATGGATGACACAAACACTGCCGTCGCCGACCCCAAGCCCGAAGCTTCCGCCACTCAACCCGCTCCACCTGACGGCGAAGCGCGTTACCGGCGCAGGGCGGCATTCCTGGGAAACAAGCGCGCCAAATGGGCCATTGGACTGGCAGTTTTGGTGTTGCTGGTTGTCGGACTCTTTGCCTGGCATTATTTCGCCAGTTATGAATCCACCGACGACGCGGAGATCGATGGCCACATTAACTCGGTGAGCGCCCGCGTCAGCGGCCACGTCATCAAGCTGAACGTGGAAGACAACCAATATGTGCAGCAGGGAACTGTGCTGGTTGAGATCGATCCCGCCGACTACCAGGTCGGGGTCGAGCAGACGCGCGCCCAATATGCGGACGCCCTGGCGCAGGCCTCCGCTTCCGGCATCAACGTCCCGATCACGAGTGTGAACACCTCCAGCCAGGTGGCCAGCGCCCTGGCGGCAGTGGCCAACGCCAAGGCTGGAATCACGGCAGCGCGCCAGCAGTTTGCCGCCGCCCAGGCCCAGACCGCCGAGGCCGAGGCCAACAACGTGAAAGCGCAGAACGATCTTGTGCGCTACAAGCAACTCATCGACAAGCAGGAAATTTCGCAGCAGCAGTATGACCAGGCCGTGGCCAACTCGCAGGCCGGCACCGCCACCGTCGAGGCGGCTCGAGCGAGCGCGGACGCAGCCAAAGCCCAGGTTGAACAGGCGCAGGGAAAGTTGCTCCAGGCCAACGCCGACTTGCGCGCCGCCCAGACCGCTCCCCAATTGATGCAGGCCTCGCGCTCGCGCGCTCTTTCTTCCGAAGCCAATGCTCAACAGAAAAAAGCCCAGCTCGATCAGGCGCAACTGGACCTGCAGTACACCAAGATCACCGCGCCCGTTACGGGTGTGGTCAGCGACCGCACCGTCGAAGTCGGCCAGAATGTGCAGGCCGGCCAGGAGATGATGAAAATCATTCCGCTCGAAGACCTCTGGGTTACGGCAAACTTCAAGGAGACGCAACTCCGCAGCATGAAACCCGGCCAGCGCGTCGACCTCGACGTTGACGCCAATGGGAAGACTTATAAAGGGCACGTGGATTCCATCGCGGGTGCCAGTGGCGCACGCTTCAGCCTCCTCCCTCCGGAAAATGCGACCGGCAATTACGTCAAAGTCGTCCAGCGCATTCCAGTCAAGATTGACTTCGAGCCCGGCGAGTTGAAGGGACACGAACTGCGTCCGGGGATGTCGGTAGAGCCGAAGGTGTGGATCAAATAGCTTTGAGCCTCGAGCCACGAGCCACGAGCCGGGAGCACCTGGGCCAAGCCGGAAGGGGCGAAAGAGAATTTAGCGTGAGAGAAATAGCAAATGTCGCGTCGGGACGCTCGCCACTCGCGGCTCGCAACTCGAGGCTAAACCCTCAATGAGCGCAGCTTCCCTCACCATGGATGACGCCGCTGCCTGGCAACCGTCCGTCAATCCCTGGATCATCGCTCTCACCGTGACGCTGGCCACCTTCATGGAGGTGCTCGATACCAGCATCGCCAACGTCGCGTTGCCCCATATTGCCGGCAGCCTCTCCGCCGGCACCGATGAGAGCACGTGGATCCTGACCTCGTATCTCGTCTCCAACGCCATCGTCCTGCCGCTGAGCGGCTGGCTCTCTTCGATCCTCGGCCGCAAGCACTTCTACATGGGCTGTGT
Source organism: Terriglobales bacterium (assembly GCA_049300475.1). GTDB lineage: Bacteria > Acidobacteriota > Terriglobia > Terriglobales > Acidobacteriaceae > Acidiflorens. The sequence continues at coordinate 10,157 of JBAQJU010000343.1, forward strand.
CGCGCTCTTTACGATCAGTTCGTTCTTATGCGGCTTCGCCCCCAATCTCACCATGCTGATCGTCTTCCGCATTATGCAGGGCGCCGGCGGTGGAGGCTTGCAGCCCAGCGAACAGGCAATTCTCGCGGATACCTTTCCGCCCGCCAAACGGGGCATGGCATTCGCCGTCTATGGCATCGCGGTCGTGATGGCCCCGGCCATCGGTCCTACTCTGGGAGGTTGGATCACCGACAATTTCACCTGGCGCTGGATTTTCTTCATCAATATCCCGGTTGGGATTCTTTCGCTCCTGCTGACCTCGCGCCTGATTCAGGATCCTCCGTACCTCAAACGCCGCAAGCTCAGTGAAACCCACATTGACTACACCGGGCTTGGCTTCGTCGCACTCGGCCTCGGAACCCTGCAAGTGATCCTCGATAAAGGCCAGCGCGACGACTGGTTCGAGTCGCACTTCATTGTCTGGCTGACGGTGATTTCTGTCTGCTCGCTGATCTTTGTGATCTTCTGGGAATGGCGCAACAAAGACCCCATCATCGACCTGCATTTATTTCGCAACCGCACCTTTGCCGCTGCCAACTTCCTGATGTTCATGCTCGGATTTGCCCTGCTCGGCAGCACCCTGCTGTTGCCGCTTTTCATGCAGACGCTGCTCGGTTACACTGCCGAGCGGTCGGGCTTGGCGCTCATGCCGGGCGGTTTCACCATCATGCTTGCCATGCCGGTGGTCGGGTTGCTGCTTTCGCGTTATAGTCCGCGCTGGCTGCTGCTGTTTGGTCTGTCGATGCTCTCGTTTTCGTTGTTTCATATGACGGGGTTCGATCTGGGCGTGGATTTTCACACCGTGATGATGGCGCGCGTTTACCAGGCGCTGGGACTCGCCTTCCTGTTCGTGCCCATCAATACGGCCGCGTATTCGGGTCTGCCGCGCGATAAGAACAACGCCGCCTCCGGCTTGATGAACCTGGGCAGAAACATTGGCGGTAGCGTCGGAATTTCTTTTGTCGCCACCGGTCTGGCTCGCCGCGCCCAGTTTCACCAGGTGCAACTGGTAGAAAAATTGAACTCCGCCAATCCGCAGTTTCAGTCTGCGCTGCGCGGGCTAACCAGCCTTTTTTCGGGTGCAGGCGCCGGACCCGGCTCCGGAGGCGGTTCCGCTCAGCAGCATGCCTATGCCATGCTGCAGGCAAACGTGATCCGGCAGGCGACGATGCTCGCCTACATCGATAATTTCTGGGTGCTCGGAGTGGTAATCGGCTGCCTGATTCCGTGTGTGTTTCTAATCAAGAAAGGGAAGCCGAGCGGCATGGTCGTTCACTAATAACCGGTGCTGATAACCGGCGCTGCTTCAAGTTGGATTTGAAGGGCGTAGTCGACTTTGGTTCGTATCAGGGTATCGCTTTAGCGATACCGCAGGATCCGTCGGAGCTTGAGCCCCTTTAGGGGCTGCGTCCGAGGAAGGGAACTCGCTATGTTTCGCATCGTCACCGTAGAACGCGAATTCGGCAGTGGAGGCGGCGGCATTGCCTGTGAACTCGCTCGCCGCTTGGGATGGAAACTCTGGGACCAGCAATTGACCAGCGAAATCGCCAAGCGAGCCCAAGTGGCCGAAGAGGCGGTCGCTCTCTGCGATGAGCGCCTCGACAGCCGGCTCTACCGTCTGGCAAAGGCGTTCTGGCGAGGGAGCTACGAACGCGCGATGGCATTTCCCGACTCGCGCGTGTTTGATACGGACCGCATGATGGCAATGATGGAGCAAATCACAACTAACATCGCCTCCGAAGGCAACGCTGTGATCGTCGGCCGCGGTTCGCCTTTTTTCCTGCGCGGACGCGACGATACTTTCAGCGTCTTCACCTACGCTCCCCGCGACGAAAAGATCCGGCGTCTCATGGCCATGGGCAAAAGCCGCGAAGAATGCGAAGACCTCGTCGATAACGTGGATAAGGATCGCATCGCCTACATCAAGCACTACTTCAACGCCGACTGGCCCGTCCGCAGCCTCTATCACATGATGATCAACACGGTGGTCGGCGATGAGAATGTGATTGCCGCCATATTGCATGGCATGGAGACATTGGCCGCCCGTCCCGCAGAGGCATCCACGCGCGCCATCCGCTGAAAACGACCAGCGCGTTGCTCAGTTTGATTTTTTCTTCCCGAACAGTCCCCCAACATTACCCAAAGGATTGGCTTTGCCGCTCGGCACAAGGCTCTTTAATTGATTGCCGACCAGCCCTTTCATATCAGGCGTGAAGGTCGGACTCGAAGTTGTGCCTCCGACGTGCACCGGAATGCCCCCCGATCCGTGACCGACAACTTTCGTTAGCCCGCCGCCCACGCCCCCGCTGAGGTTAGCCACCATCTTGAAGTCAAGTTCATTGCTCGGGCTGACCGTGCCCGCGCCGGTAACGGTCCCAAGCGAGGGAATCACAACATCGATTTTGTCCAGCCGCGTCCCTTCCGGAGAATAGCGAACGTCGGCGCTCAGATTCTGAATTTCGGTGTCATTGCCGCCGCCGATCTGCTTGCCAGTCACTGCGGAAAGTGTCGATAGTTTCGATCCAAGATTGAAGCCGGCGAGGGCGGCGTTGCTCATCCGGATCGAGCCAGTCGCCACCACTTTGTCGACCGGCCCCTCGGCGGCGAGGTTCACGGAAAGCGTTCCACCTTTGAGCCGCGAACCGGTCGGCAGTTGAACACCTAGCGCCGGCAGCATGCCCTCCAGGTCGCCTACCGGCATCCCTTCCCCATCGAGCTTCATGTGGATCGACGTACTCTCCCCGTGCATGTCATAAGTGCCGGTCAGCTTGGCCACCGCCTTGCCGATGTCGACGTCCCCTTGCACCAGTTGTCCCGTTTCTTTCTGCAGATCATGGTCGACCGTGAAAGTGACCTGCACGGGTTCCGATGACGGCGATCCTTTGGGGACCAGCTTCAGCGAGCTGGCTTTGAGTGTGCCATTGGCCTTCACCACATGGCCGTCGGAAATCGCCGTGCCGTCGAAATCGGCCAAGCCGCTGATCCCTGTTTCTGGATTCACAATCGCCGATTGCGACAGGTCGAGCTTGCTCAGCTTGATCTTGACGTCGCCGGGCGTCAGCGTGGTGTCGGTTGCATTAATCGGCCCAGCCGTCCCATCGATTTTCATGGAGCCGCCTCCCGGCAGCGCGGCCGATACCGTCACGGGAAATTTGCTGGCAAAGGAGAAATCCTTCACCGTCACATTCACCTTGTCATACACAACCGGCTTGCGCCGCGGCGGGACCGAGGCGATGGAGATTGTTCCATCGCTGATTTCCAGCTTGCCGACGCTCAGGTCTTGTCCCGCACTCGCACCGCTGTTTTTTTTGGGAGCTTTCGCTGGTTGTCCCGCCTGATTTCCCAGTGAGGAAAAATTCCAGGTTCCCTCGCGATTGCGCAGCAGCGCAATCTGTGGCTGCTCAATTACGAGGTGTGTGACGTTCAATTGTTTGCTGAAGATCAGCGGCAATAGTTCGACTCCTACTTTAAGCGACTTCGCCTGGATGAACGGGGTGTTGCTGAATTTGAGGTCATCACCAATCGAAGGCTGGTTCGCCTCCACGCTGCCCGAGAGAATGCTCAAGCTCAAATTCCCGACCGTGACCGGCCGTCCGAGGGCCGAGCTGAGGTTCGATTCAATCTGCGGGCGGTAATTGTTGACATTGATGAAAAACGGGAGCGCGACGATGATCACGAGCAATACCGCGATGACAATGCCAATAATTTTGAGAACGTTTCTATTCATGGCAAGCCTCCACCGGGCTAGGGTGACGGGTCCGTAATCGCGCACAAGTCTATCAAAGTGTGATGAATCCGAGCGCGCGCCGGCGTATTTGACAGGGGGCTGTTTTGCAGTCCAGTACCGGCCAGTCATGGAAAATACAACAGCGCTCAGAAAAGAGCGCGAAGGATGGATGGGAAGGTAGATGTTTAGTGGGAAATCGCGCGCCTCAATGCGCTCCAGCCGCCATTTCCTCATCTTCCATCGGCGTCTTGATTAATACCGGAAAATGCTCGCCCCGCAGCTGCGCCTGATAGGTGGCCGCTTGTATCGACACGCCCGTGCCCAGGACGCGAGTCTTATCATGAGAAAGGGCGACCCATGCCCCGGGAGGTGCAGTCCTGAGTATTCGGCTGAGCTCGTCTGAATCATGTTCGGCTGTTTTTTTCATCACCATCTCGTCCCCAAAGTTGGAATTCCAGTCTGCGCGCGGGGCGTTACCCCACCATTGGAAGATGCCCTGTCAAGCCGGTCAAGTGCTGATGGGGAATAGAACCTAAGTTTCCAGGCCCTCACCGCCGCCCTGAATCCGTATCTTCATGAATCCTTGGCACCTTCGTTATAAGATAGGCGGAAGATTCCCTGTGAAGACTGGAGAGAGCTTCCCGGTGTCAGCTTCGGACGTGTATCCATCGGTGCAACAGGAAGTGGCGCGTCTGGCCGGCACGCCGGAAATCCGATCGGCATTCGGCCGCTTCCGCTTCGAGGAGCCGCAGTTCGCGCAGTGGCAGATGGAGGTTTCGCGCGTGCCCGCTCCTCCCTTCGGAGAAGCGAGCCGCGGCGAGTGGCTGGCCGGCCGTTTTCGCGAGCTCGGGCTAACCGACGTCCATCTGGATGAGGTTGGAAACGTATTCGGAGTGCGTCCCGGCTACGGAAGCCGCTTCGTGGCGCTGAGCGCTCACATTGATACGGTGTTTCCCGCGACCACACCGCTGAACATCCGGCAGCAGGGTACCCGCTTGTATGGACCGGGAATATCCGATAATGCTGCGGGAATTACGGCCATGCTGGCCGTCGCCAGTGTGCTGAGCAACTCCGCCATTACACATGCTCTGCCCTTCGTGTTCATCGGCAATGTGGGCGAAGAAGGCGAAGGCGATCTGCGCGGCATGCGCCACTTGTTTCAAACACCGCGCTGGCGCGATTCCATCGCCTACAGCGTCATCGTCGATGGCGCTGGATCGGACACGGTGGTCGCGGAGGCTCTGGGCAGCCGCCGCTTTGAGGTAATTGCGCGCGGTCCGGGTGGCCACTCCTGGAGCGATTTTGGCACGCCCAATCCGATCATTGTTCTCGCCCGCGCCATTCACTCGCTTAGTGAAACTCCGGTACCGGCTTCGCCGAAAACCACTTTCAATATCGGCGTGATTCGCGGCGGGACTTCCGTCAATTCGATTCCCGAATCGGCTAGCATGCGGGTCGATCTGCGCTCGACGTCCATGGCCGAAATCGACCGGTTGGAACGCGCGCTGCGGGTTGCCCTCGATCACGCCGTGGATGCCCAGAATCTTCCCGCCGTCTCGCGCAGCATACGTACTAGCCGCGTCGTGCAATCCGAAATCATTGAGATCGGAAACCGCCCGGCGGGTGAACTCTCCCGCGATGCTCGTCTTCTGAAAGTTATTCGCGCCGTGGATGCGCAACTCGGCAACACTGCCCAGATCCAGCGCGCATCCACCGACGCCAACATCCCGCTCTCCCTCGGTCGCGAGGCGATTGCCCTGGGCGGCGGCGGCACTGGAGGCGGCGCCCACACGTTGCAAGAATGGTTCGACTGCCATGGACGGGACCTCGGACTCCGGCGCATTCTGCTTACAATGCTGGCACTATCCGGAATGGGCGAGTGATGTGCGGATAGTGATTGTGCAGAGAGTGATGGCCGAATGGTGAAACATCTAATGCGAACCCTGTTCTTGCTGTGCGCTGTATCCTCGCTTGTCGCGGCGCAGACCGCTGCTCCCATGCCGAAAGCTGACGTGATCTTTACCCACGGAAACATCTACACCGGTGCCGTCGCCAGTGTCATCGACTCGACCGCGCTGGGATCGACTAAGCGCGCGGAGGCTATCGCCCTGCGCGGTGATCGGATCCTCGCGGTCGGTACGCGGGCCGAGATTGCCAAGCTCAAGGGTCCCCAGACCAAAGTCGTCGATCTCGGCGGCCACTTCGTCATGCCCGGTTTCAATGATGCCCACATGCATCTGGCCAGCGCCGGCCTGGAGAAGATGAATGTGAACATGCTGGGCGTCAAGACGATCGACGAGTTCCGCCAGCGCCTTCGTGACAAAGCCGAGGCGGCCCCGCAGGGAGAATGGCTGGTCGGCGAAGGCTGGGACGAGACTCTCTGGCCCGTGAAAACTCTGCCGACGCGCTGGGATCTCGACGAAGCCAGCTACGACCACCCGGTCTACCTCGGCCGCGTCGATGGACACATCTGCGTCGCCAACACCCTCGGCCTGAAGCTGGCCATCATCAACCTCGCCACCAAGGATCCCGAAGGCGGCAAGATCGATCGCGACGAAGGCGGCACGCCCACCGGCATTCTGCGCGAGAAAGCTTGCGATCTGGTGCGCAACGTGATTCCAAAGCCATCGCACGATAAGCGGCGGGAGGCTATTGAAGCGGCGCTCGCCGATCTGGCAAGCCACGGCGTCACCTCCGCGCAGGATTATTCCTCGTGGGACGATTTTCAAATTTACGAGGAGATCGAGAGCGACGGGAAATTGACCGCGCGCATCTCCGAGTGGCTGCCCTTCGACGATTCGATCGCCGAACTCAACCGCAAGCGCGATTCGCATCCTGCCTCCGACAACCTGCTCCACACCGGCATGCTCAAAGGCTTCATGGATGGCTCGCTCGGCTCGAAGACCGCGGCCCTGCTTGCGCCCTACAGCGACGATCCCGGCAATAGCGGAATTCCCCAATACGAACCGGCCAAGCTGAACGCCATGACCCGCGAGCGCGTTCTAGCCGGATACCAGATCGGCTTCCACGCCATCGGCGACAAAGGCGTTCAAATGGCGCTCGACGCCTTCGCCGGAGCCGAAAAAGCCGCCAAAGAGGGCAAGGTGAAGGCCGTCGACGGTAGTTCCAATTATCGTTTGCGGATCGAACACGCGCAGGTCACCACGCCCCAGCAGATTGCGCGCTTCAAGGAACTGAATATCATCGCGTCGATGCAACCGAGCCACCTGCTCACGGATATGAACTGGGCTGAATCGCGTCTGGGTCCGAAGCGCGCCGCGACTTCTTACGCCTGGGCCGAATTTCTGCGGCGCGGCGTCGTTCTCGCCTTCGGCACCGATTATCCAGTCGAGCCCGTCACGCCATTTCGCGGCATTTATTCCGCCGTCACGCGCCTGAGCGAAGACGGAAAGAAAGGCTACCCCGGCCAGAAGATAACCATGGAACAGGCGCTTGCCGCCTATACCACCGGCGCCGCTTTTGCCGAGTTCGCCGAAAAACAAAAAGGCAAACTCGCGCCCGGTATGCTCGCTGACTTCGTCGTCCTCGACCGCGATATCACCGCCGCGCCGCCCCCGAAAATTTTGGAGATCAAGGTTCTGCGCACAGTGGTCGGCGGCAATACGGTGTACGAAGCCAAATAAAATCGGGCCAATCGGATGTCGGGCGATCGGATGATCGCGTCATCGGGTGATCCGAAACCCATCTGATCCCAAGAACTCGTGGATTTTGTAATATTCCCATGAAATGCCGGTTTTTCAGATGACCCGATCGCCCGATCACCGGATGGCTCGATGCATTGGGATGACCCTATGACCCGATCGCTCGATCACCCGATGGCGGGACGTGAGCGCGCCTTCCTGATCGGCGCGCCGCTCGCCATTATTCCGGCTCTGAGCCTCCTGCCCGCCGTCACCTTCCTGATCGCCTTTCCGCGCGTGCAGCACGGGCGAGCCATCGGATTCGTGGTCGTGCCTCTCTGCGCGCTGCTCGGCAGCGTGGGCCTGTGGAAACTCTCTCTCGGCGCCGTCGCCAAGCCCTGGGGGATATTCAACATCCTCAATGTGGCCGCGCTGCTCGTTCTGCTGGTGATCGCCGGATATACAGGGCTGTTCCTGGCGCTGCTGACGGCTAAAACTCTAGCGACTTGCGGGGGAATCTTGTCTTGTGTGGTGACGGGGCTCCGCCCCGTCTTGGAAAACCCGGTCAACACAACGCCTTGCCCTTTCATTAACTCCAACCCCCTTTTTCGCGTCTAATAGTCAGATCGGTTATCGCAGCTTTCTCCGTTCGCCGGCACAGGTATAATTAGCGTTTACGCAGTTATTAGGAGGAACAAATGGATTCGCGCGCGAGCGCCTTTTGGGTGCGCCTCAAAGCCAACCGCTGGGCGTACACTCTTACGATTTTGGCTACCCTCACCCTGGGAATTCTGATTGGCACGGTGATTTCCTACGGCGTTAAGGGCAAGGAGGGGCAGAAATCCTCCGACGCTACCCCGCTCACCATTCCATCCCCCCAGCAACTCTCGAACACTTTTTCGCAGATTTCGAAGCAACTGGAACCGAGCGTGGTCAACATCAATACCGAGTCCACCATCAAGAACCCTCACCGCCGCGGGCGTTCGGTCCGTCCCAATCCCGATCAGGACGACCAGGGCGATCAGGGAGGCGATGACAGCCCGTTCCAGGATTTCTTTGACAAGTTCTTCGGCGGCCAAAACGGACCGGATGCCGGAAACATTCGCCAGCGCTCGCTCGGTTCCGGCGTCATCGTGGATCCCAAGGGTTACATCGTCACCAACCGTCACGTCGTCGAAAAAGCGGATCGCATTCGCGTGAAATTGCAGGATGAAAACCCGGCCTCGCCCGGCCACGACGCCAAACTAGTCGGCATGGATCAGGAGACCGACCTGGCAGTCATCAAAATTGATGTCGATCATGCGCTGCCGGCGGCCAAAATCGGCAACTCCGATGGCATGCAGGTGGGCGACTGGGTTCTCGCCATCGGCAGTCCCTTCGGATTGCAGGAAACTGTCACCGCGGGCATCGTCTCCGCCAAGGGCCGCAACATCGTGCCCAACCGCCAGTTCCAATCCTTCATTCAAACCGATGCGGCCATTAACCCCGGCAATTCCGGTGGACCGCTGGTCAACATGGCGGGCGAGGTCATTGGCATCAACACCGCCATTTTGACGGAGACCAGTTCTTACGCTGGCGTTGGTTTTGCCATGCCTTCCAATACCGTCGCTCAGGTTTATAACCAGTTGATCGGACCCGAACACCGCGTGGCGCGTGGCTCGATCGGCATCGAATTCGCCGCCCAACCGAATCCGGCGATCGCGCATATCTACGGAGCCGGCGTGACGGTTTCGAATGTTATCTCCGGCAGCCCGGCAGACCAGGCAGGACTCAAGATCGGCGATACCATCACCTCCGTCGATGGCAAAGCGCTCAAGAGCGGCGACGATCTGGTCGCCGAGATCGCCTCCCGCAAGCCGGGATCAAAGGCCAAGTTGAGTTTCATTCGCAATGGCAAGAAAGATGAAACGACCGTCACCATCGCCGACCGCTCCAAGCTGTTCGCTTCACGTCTGGGTGAAGAAGACGACAACCAGGAAGCAGAGGAACCGAAGCCCAGCAAGTTTGGCGTCTCCGTTCGCGGCATCACGGCCGACCTCGCCGATCGCCTCAACATTACGGCGGGCAAGGGCGTGGTTGTGCAGGACGTCAAGCAGGGATCGTTCGCCGAAGACCTCGGTCTGAATCGTGGCGACGTAATCCTCGAGGTGAACAAGCAACCCGTGAACTCTCCCGAGGAGTTTTCGAAGATCGAGTCGTCGATGAAAAGCGGGCAGGACGTCGTCTTCCTGGTGCGTCCGCGGGGTGCAAGGGCGCAGGATGGAACGATTTTTCTGGCCGGGACACTTCCGTAATCGGTAGACTACTCCGGCGAGACTGGCATACCCACCCCTTTTCGGGGACCATAGAGGTAGGCTGCTCTCGCCGGCTTTTTTGTTGGAAACGCTGGCAGCGCCGCCACGGGCCATGTTGGAGGCGGGCAGCTATCAGGGCATGCCGTGAGGCAAGCCAAGGTTCGTATCAGGGCATGCCTTCAGGCATGCCGCAAGCTTGGAGTTGATTGCGCCTTCAGGCGCTGGGAAAGGCAGAAGCCTACTGATGGGCTCGCAAAGTCGAATACGGCATTGGCAGCGAATCGGCATCTGCAGCCTGCTCTGCCTCACCATGCCCGCCCTCGCCCAAAACGACGCCTCAAGGGCCACAACGCCAAAGAAGACAACTCACACTTCGGTTCACACTTCTAAGACCACGCACGCCACCACGAAGCACACCTCCTCCCGCGCGTCCGCTCACTCCTCATCGCACAAGTCCAGCAGTCACGGGAACAGCAGTCACGGTAAGAAGACCGCGAAGACCGCCAAAAAGCGCGGCCAGCAGGCAATTGATGGAGATCGCGCCCGCGCCATCCAGCAAGCTCTCATTCGCGAGCACTACATGCAGGGTGAGCCCTCCGGAACATGGGACGCAGCCACTCAAGCAGCCATGCAGCGCTATCAGGCAGACCAGGGATGGCAGGCGAAGACAACGCCGGACTCCCGCGCCCTGATCAAATTAGGCCTAGGCCCCAGCCACGATCACCTGCTCAATCCCGAAAGTGCCATGACTACCTCCCCGGCCCCAGTTGATCCCACGCCCGGAGCCAAGCCAGGCCCAGCCGATAATAATATCCCTCAGCAATAGTTTCTGCTGCGCGAATCCCGATTGTTAGCGCAGTTGATTCATAACAACGTCGGGATTTCACCAAGAACCGGACTTATCCACTTCCCGCCAATAGCCATCTCGAATTCCGCATCCGATGCTTTACGATAGCAACCAGTACCGGAGAGCCCTGTGCGAATTCTTGGAGAAGCGGCGAAGTATCTGCTGATCAGCCTCGCGATTTTATACGCACTCGACTGGAGTGTGTTTGAAGTGCGGCGCATGCGGGGAACCGGGATGGGAAGCGTCCCGGTGGACCAGTTCCTGGCGACGCCGCTTAAGGGAAACAAGGCCGAGTACGACTACCTGGGCACCGCGAATCAGAGTTGCTCGCACTCGCTTCTTCCCCAGTATGCGGGGTCGGACTGGAACTCCCCTTGCTGGTGGCTGGCACGACATAACGCGCAGTGGCAGTGATCCCCGGGGCCGCATGGATTTTAGTGAAGAGCATGGACGAAGAGGAGAGCCCTCAGGGTGGGCGGCAAAGCCCTGGGGCGCGGAGGTACTTGTGATTAGTTCTACGACTTCCGAGTTACGCGGGCATCTTGCCAGCTGCTAGACTTTGGTGAGAGTCCCAATGTCGCGGTTGTCTTATGTCGGAGTCCTTCTGTGCGTAGCGCTTGTGGCCCAATCCTTGTTTGCGCAGAATAAACAAACGGCTCCGCAGAATAAACAAACGGTCAAGTCTGCCATGGTTCAGCAGGTGGTTGCGCGCGACCGTAGCGGAGATGTCGAAGTCGAGATCCAGACTTCGGGTGCGCCCGTATCGCCTAACACGCAGGTGATTACCGGACCGGATCGTATTGTCGTCGATTTTCCCGGGACGCTGCCCTCCGCAAGTTTGCGCGCAGTAACGGTGAATCGGGGCGCGCTCAAGAGCATTCGCTCCGGGTTATTTTTCAACAATCCTCCGATTACGCGGATCGTACTGGATCTCTCGGAGCCGCAGTCGTACCAGATTTCCACCGTCAACAACGAGATCGTTGTGAAGCTGGGTCCGGCGCCGGCAGCGGGCAAGCAGGTTGCTGGCATAAGTCATATTGTGAGCCTGCAGCTTCGGAACGCGGCGCTCGCCGCTGGTCCGCATGTTCCGGCGGCGCGGCTTTCTACGGTCAGTATTCCGGTGGGAGCTGTCACCCGCCCCGTGATGCCGGATGCCAATCTTTCGAAGGCGAAGGTGCAGAGTCCGTCAACGGCAACAGCGATCGCACCCGCCGCAGTGCCGGCGCACGCATCACAGCCGATGAACGTGACCTATGCAAATGGAATGCTGCAAATCCATGCGGAGAAAGTGACTCTGGCGCAAGTGCTGTTCGAAGTGCATTTGCGTACCCAGGCTGAGATTGCGATTCCGGCGGGCGCGGAGCGGGAGCAAGTGATCGCCGACCTTGGTCCGGCTCCTGCTCGCGACGTGCTGGGAGCCCTTTTGAACGGTTCTCCCTACAACTTCATTTTTGTCGGCAAGGAACTTTCACTGGAACGCGTCATCCTGACCCGGAAGGACTCCACGAATTTCTAGTTTTCTCTTTTCTTGTCGATCGATCGTCCTTTGCTAGCTTTGGGGATCGATAGACGATTCAGCAAGGCTGGGACTGGCGAGGATGGATTGAACCGGGGCCTAACAATAGCGCGGTTTCGATAAGGGTTTACCCCTTGCGCATTGACCCGGAAGGAACGACCGGCGTTCAATCAGGCGGACTTGGTTACATTGGCGGCTTGCGGCCCTTTCTGTCCCTGAACGATTTCGAACTCGACCTTATCGCCCTCCTGCAGGCTCTTATAGCCTTCGGTGGCGATAGAACTGTAGTGGATGAACACGTCCGGTCCATCGTCGCGGCCGAGGAAACCGTATCCCTTCGCATTGTTGAACCACTTGACGGTACCTTTCAAACGTTCCACGTGCGTCTTCCTCCTTTTTGCGGATCCCCTAAAAGGCGCGAATCGCAAGGGGTTCTGCAAAAATGTGCCGCCATTGTGATGCTGGCGGAGGATCGTGTCAAGGATATGCGTCACAAGCGGATGTGCTCTCGCAGCACCCGCGCCGGGCGCGCGTTTTTCACGCGAGATAACTGCTTTCCTCCAGTAAGTCGCGTTTTACGGCAGCCGCGTTTTAGATCGTCTTCGGGGAGGCGAGCCACATGATGCCGCAGATGGTTTTGGCATCGCGGATGCTCCCGTTGAGCGCCATTTTCGTGGCCTCCGAGAGGCGAAAGAAGCGGGTAGAGATTTTTTCGTCGGCTTCGGGCTGGGCTTCGCCTGCGCGCAGGCCGCGAGCGAGGTAGATGGTCATAGTTTCGTCAAGGAAGCCGGGGCTGACGTAAAAATGGAGGATCCTCTTCCACTCTTTGGCGGTATACCCGGTTTCTTCCAGTAACTCGCGACGGGCGGCGGCGAGAGGCAGTTCGCCCTCGTCGATCCGGCCAGCGGGCAATTCCCACATCATGGATTGGGCGGCATGGCGATACTGGCGCTCGAGCAGGATAAGGCGCTCGGGTTGTCGAATGCTTTTCCGGCGCGTATTTCGACTGGTCCGCTGAGCGCCCGTGCGGCGATCGTCAACGGCGAGAATGACGATGGACCCGGAATGGCGGATGACGTCGCGGCGAGCGCGAATGCCGCCGGGTTCTTCGACTTCATCGGTGGTGACCTGGAAGACCGGTCCTTTATATGCGACGCTGGAAGACAGGACGCGCGCCTGCGCTGCTTTTGAGGATTTCGCCATGACATCAATATTAAGGTATGCTGCGCGGATGGCGCGAAACGCGGAGGGTCAAAGGCAGACGGTGACGGTGGTGGGAGCCGGCAGATTGGCTTCGTTTATTGCTCCAGCGCTGGCGGACGCCGGGTACACAATCAGGGAGATCATTGCGCGAACTGCGGCGCGCGCGCGGCCGCAATCGTTTAAGCGCGCACGTGCGCTCGCCCGAAAGGTCGGCGCTCGGGCTGTGCCGGTGGAAAACGCCTCGCTCGACGCCGGTTTAGTGTGGTTCTGCGTGCCAGACCGCGAGATTGCCAGGGCAGCATCTGCAATCGCGGGCCGGGCGACGACGTTGATTGCGAGACGCAGGTCGTCGGCAATTCGATTCGCATTCCATTCCAGCGGCGCGCTATTGAGCAGGGAACTGGCCTCTCTTTGCAAGCAGGGAATCGCGGTTGCCTCGGTGCATCCGCTCATGACATTTGTTCCCGGGGCGTCCCCTTCGTTGGCTGGAGTGCCCTTTGCGTTGGAAGGCGATGCCACAGCAACGAAATTGGCGGGGCGGATCGTGCGCGATCTTGGAGCCGAGAGTTTTCTTTTGCCCGCGAAACGCAAGGCGGCGTATCACACCTGGGCGACGATGACATCTCCGCTGCTGCTGGCGTACCTGGTGACGCTCGAAGACGCGGCGCGGGAGGCGGGACTCGGGCGCGAGGATGCCCGAAGAATGAGCTTGCCGATCATCGGGCAAACTCTGGAAAACTACCACAGGCTTGGTCCCGGGCATTCGTTTAGCGGGCCGTTTATTCGCGGAGATGCGGAGACGGTGGCGCGGCATTTGGCATTACTCAAGGCGCAACCTGGCACCCGAGCTGTTTACATCGCGCTGGCGGGCCGGGCGCTGGCGCGGCTTCCGGTCAAGAATCGGAAGCAGTTGCAGAGATTGCTCAACGAACAGCCTGCCTAGAACCTTCGTGACAAGAAGTTGCTCGCTGGTGTAAAGTCG
>JBAQJU010000344.1:0-14035 GCA_049300475.1 Terriglobales bacterium
CGCGATAGTAGCCGTCATCTTTAGGATCCGAATAAAGAATGACTCCGGCTGCGCCCCGTTCCTGCGCCACAAACGCCTTCACGCCGCGGAAGTTCTCGCCGTAACGCACGATCACGATCTTGCCGCGCACGTCGACGTTCATCTCCTTCAGTTTGTCGAAGTCTTCGGGCGAGCCATAGTTCGCATACACCACATCGGCCTCGACGTCTCCCGAAGCAGACATGGCGTTATAGGCGGACACAATGCGCGGGTCATCCTGAAAAGGGTCGCTGTCAACATGTTCGCGGCGCGGGCCATGCATCGCCACGCCCGCGGGGGCAGTCATGTCGACGCGGATTTCCGCAGGATAGTTAAACCAGACTTTGTATTCGACAATGGAGGTGTCGAGTCCAGCCTCGCGAAACTTACTGGCCACGTATTCAGCGGTCGCTTTGTCTTCGGGAGAACCGGCAATGTGCGGGGCTTGCGTAAGGATTCGCAGGTGCTCTTCGGCTAGTTTGGGATCGGGCACGGCCATGAATTTCTTTTCGATTTCCTGTTCGCGGGCAACATCGCGGAAGCCGCTGATGATCCAACTCGGCGGCTGGATGTTTGACGCGCCAGCTTTTGACCCATCATTGGATCGAGTGTCCGACGCCTTATTAAATGCCTGCAAGGTTGCACAAATCAGCAGGAACAACAGCGCAGCACCCCAACGAACTTTCATGGCTCTCCTTATATTTCTCCGTGGAAACGCTTCGTTGACGCCAAACAAAGACTGACGAAACAAAGATTGACGAAAGAAAGCTTGACGAAACAAAGATTGTATCGCGGCAACGAAGATAGCGATGATGCGGGTTACACTGAGAAGCGATGAGCAAGTCCCCAACCGCGCGTTTTTCCGACCGGGTGGAGAACTACGTTCGCTACCGCCCCGGCTATCCACCCGAGGTGCTCGACCTTCTGCGCGCTGCGTGCGGACTCCAGCCTAATCACATCGTCGCCGACATTGCTTCCGGGACCGGCTTGTTTACGCAACTGCTCCTGGACAACGGAAATTCCATCTACGCGGTGGAACCGAACGCCGAGATGCGCGAAATGGGAGCCAGTCTGCTCGCCCGCTATGACAGGCTCGTTTCAGTGGCCGGTACAGCCGAGGAAACCACGCTCGCTTCCGCTTCGGTCGATTTCGTGACCGCGGCACAAGCGGCACACTGGTTTGACCTCCGCCGCGCTCGTAGCGAGTTCGCCCGCATCCTGAAGCCCGGGGGATGGTGTGTGTTGATCTGGAATGAGCGGTTGACCGAAGGCACGCCCTTCCTGCGCGAGTATGAGCAGCTTCTGCTCACCTACGGCACCGACTACAAGGAAATACGTCACGAACGGACGACCGCGATCATCCACCAGTTCTTCGCACCGGAGGCTTGCCAGGAGCGCGTTTTCAGTATGCGGCAACAGTTTGATTATGAGGGCACTGCTGGACGACTGCTCTCATCTTCCTATGCGCCGCTGGAAGGTCATCCCAGCTATGCTCCGATGATGCGCGAGCTGGAAAGAATTTGTCGCGCTCACGCCAAGAATGGCATGGTCGAATTCGAATACAAGACGCGCGTCTATTACGGGCGGCTGGGCGGAAGCAACTTGTGATTGTTGACTTGTGATTTGCAATCTAAGGGCGTCGGGTTTCAAATTACCAATTACAAATCACCGATTACTAACTCCATGCCTGAACCGAAATCGTTCCACATGTCTCCCGAGGAGTTCCGCCGCCACGGTCATGCCGTAGTCGACTGGATCGCCGATTACCAATCCCGCATCGAAAGCTTCCCGGTTCTGTCTCGCGCGCTGCCGGGAGAAATTCGTTCGAAGCTTCCGCCCGTTCCGCCGGAGCACGGCGAGGCGTTCGACCAGATTCTCGCCGACCTCGACCGCGTCATCCTTCCCGGGATCACCCACTGGCAATCACCCAACTTCTATGCCTATTTTCCGGCCAACGCGTCCGGGCCGGGCATTCTTGGCGATCTGCTTTCCTCCGGATTGGGCGTCCAAGGCATGCTCTGGTCCACCAGCCCGGCTTGCACGGAACTGGAGACGCATGTGCTCGATTGGCTGGTCCCGATGCTGGGCCTGCCGCAGAAATTTCTTTCGACTGGCCCCGGCGGAGGCGTCATCCAGGACACCGCCTCCAGCGCATCATTGTGTGCCTTGCTCGCGGCGCGCGAGCGTGCCACACAGTTCTCTAGCAACCGCAAAGGCTGCGATGGCCGCCTGGTCGCGTATTGCTCTACGCAAACCCACTCTTCAGTGGAGAAGGCGATGAAGATTGCCGGCATGGGTTCCGACAACCTTCGAGCAATTCCCGTGGACGGGAATTTTGCCATGCGCTCTGACAAGCTGGAGCAACAGATTGCAATCGACATCAAAGCTGGCTTGATTCCCTGTTTCGTCTGCGCCACCGTGGGGACGACCTCTTCCAATGCGATTGATCCCGTTCGCGAAATCGCGCGCGTTTGCCATGAGCACAAGCTCTGGCTGCATGTCGATTCCGCCATGAGCGGCACGGCCGCGCTCTGCCCCGAGTTTCGTTTTATCAATGATGGAGCTGAATTTGCCGACAGCTACACCTTCAATCCTCACAAATGGATGTTCACCAACTTCGATTGCAATTGCTTCTACGTTGCCGACCGCAAGCACCTGATCCAAACGCTTTCAATTCTCCCCGAGTACCTGCGCAATCAGGCCACCGAATCTGGCGCTGTGATTGATTATCGCGATTGGCACATCCAGTTGGGCCGGCGGTTTCGCTCGCTGAAGCTTTGGTTCGTGATCCGGCACTACGGCATCGAAGGCCTGCAACACCACATTCGCGAGCATATACGCCTGGCCCAGCAATTTGTCGGCTGGGTGCGCAACGATGCACGCTTCGAAATTGCCGCGCCCGCAAAACTCAACCTCGTGTGCTTTCGCTTGCGATCGGGAGATGAGGACAACCAACTCCTCATGGAGCGCCTCAACGCCAGCGGCGATATATTCTTAACCCATACCAAGCTCGAAGGAAAATTCACGCTTCGCTTCTGCGTCGGCCAAACTAACACCCAGGCCCGCCACGTGGAGCGCGCCTGGCAACGCATCCAGGAAGAGGCTGTGAAACTCGGAGAACGCTGATACGTGGCGATGATGCGGGAGATTTCGGCGGGAGGCGTGGTACTCCGCGAGATTGCCCGAATATGGTACGTTGCTCTCATTGAGCCGCAGAAAGAAGCTTTGCCGCCCGCTAAGGCAAAGGCTCCGCGCCAGCGAGTCAGCGCCGTGTTGTGCCTTCCCAAGGGCCTCGTCGATAAGGGCGAGAAGGCCGAGGCTGCCGCCATACGCGAAGTCTTTGAGGAAACCGGGATCGTGGCTGAAAAGGTCACGAAACTCGTGGATCTCAAGTACGTCTACGTTCGAACCTGGGGCGATGGGGAACGCGTATTCAAGATCGTGAGCTTTTACCTGATGCGGTACCTGTCCGGGGAAATCGACGACGTCACTCCCGAGATGCGAGTCGAGGTCAATAGGGCGCTTTGGGTTCCACTCGCCGACGCCACGAAACAGATGGCCTACAGCGGCGAACGCAAGGTGGTTCTTCAGGCGCAGGAGTATCTGGAAGCTCATGGCACCTCTTCGAAATCGGCGAAGGAAAAGACCCGCCCCAGCCAGGAAAAGCCGCCCCGACCTGATCACACGGATGTGTGATCCATGTACTTGCGTGAAAATATGAAAAGTAGTTAGAAGATCAGCGCTAACTTATTGTATCCAAAAGATTTATCTTGACACCCTGGCCCGGCTAGTCTACTCTGGATTCAACTTAATAGGGCGCGTGCCGTTGCCATCCTCACCCCACATCTATCGGCACGCGCCCGTTGTCTTTTTGGGGTGTTTTTCCGGTCAGGAAGTCATTCGGTCAATACCCAACAATTGCCAGCGCGCGATCAATTGCCTGCTTTTCTTTTGCCGTCAGCAGCCGCACCGCACCCTTCTTGAGGTCCCCTAGTTCGAACGGCCCGACCGACGTTCGCACCAGACGCAACACCTGAACCTCCAGCCTTTCGAGAAGCCGCCGAATCTGCCGGTTCTTGCCTTCGTCCAACGTAATCTCGATCCAACTGTTCTTCTCGCCGGTCCGCAACAGGCGCGCGCCCTTGGCACTCAGATGCTCGTCCTCCTCGTCGGTCGCGCAGCCTTCCCGGATTTTCGAGAGAAGCTCGGCATCTGCCACGCAATCCACCTGCACGTGGTAGACCTTGTCCAGATGGCTGGCGGGATCGGCGATCCTCGCCGCCCATTCCGAATCATTGGTCAACAACAGCAGCCCTTCGCTGGCCTTATCCAGCCGGCCCACCGGACCAGCCCAAGGCGTACCTGGCTCAAGCAACTCGTAAATCGTCTTTCGGCCTTTCTCGTCCGATGCCGTCGTCACCACGCCGCGTGGCTTATTCATGACGAGGTAAATGGCTGGCTGTTTCTCAACCGGCAAACCGTCGACTTCCACCCGATCCTGTGCCATCAGCACGGGAATTTCCGGACCCCGCGCGGTTCGTCCATTCACAGTGACCCTTTTGGCTTGAATCAGGAGCGTCGCCCGGGATCGCGAGCAATATCCCATTTTGGAGAGCGCCCGCGCCAGACCGCAAACTTTTGATGTCTTCACACGTCTATGCTAAATGGGGCTGGTGGATTCCCTTTCGCCGTTGCGTCTGCGCGCAGCGCGCCGGCATGTTAGGCTGCTCCGGGGAGCCATTTGGGACGTTCCATTGATCGCCCGCGTCTTCAAAGCATTTCAATACCGCGATTTCCGGCTGATGTGGATCGGCGCCTGCACATCGAGCATCGGCACCTGGATGCAGATCGTCGCGCAGGGCTGGCTGATCTATCGCCTCAGCCACTCTGCTTTTCTTTTGGCGCTCGATCAATTCCTGGGCGGCATTCCCATCTTTTTGTTCTCCCTGATCGGCGGCGTCATAGCCGACCGGGTTGACCGGGGACGGATTTTGCTCGGCTCGCAGTATGTGCAGATGGCGAGCGCCGGCCTGCTCACCGTCCTGGTGGCGACTGGTCGGGTCCACGTCTGGCACATCCTGTGTCTCTCGTTTGTCTCGGGCTTCGCCCAGGCCTTCGGTGGGCCGGCCTACCAGGCCTTGATTCCGACTCTGGTCGACAGGGAAGACATGCCCAACGCCATCGCGCTGAACTCCATCCAGTTCAACGTGGCGGTGATGGTCGGGCCCGCCCTGGCCGGACAGGCGCTCGCCAAGCTGGGCGAGAAGTGGTGCTTCGGTTTGAATGCACTCTCTTTTCTGGCGCCAATCATCTCGCTCAGCCTGATTACCGCCCGCTTCCTGCCGCAGAAAACCAAAGAATCAATGTTCTTCAGCCTCAAGGAAGGCATCAAGTTTGTCCGCCGCCAAGCCTCGATGGAAGCGCTCATCATCCTGGCTTTCTGCATGACCTTCTTGAGCATGCCGATGCGTACGTACTTTCCGGTATTTGTGAAGGATATTTTTCACCGCGGCCCCGAAACCTATGGCAACCTGCTCGCCCTCATGGGCCTTGGTTCGATCTGCGGTTCGCTGGGCGTTGCCGGCCTCGGCAATGTTCGGAGGAAGGGGCTTGTTGCGCTGGCAGCGCTCATGTGTCTGGGCATCGGGATTTCAGGTTTTGCGCTCTCCAAATCACTGCCCCTCAGCGGTGTCATGTTGGTGCTCGTGGGCGCCTCGATGATGGCTGTTTTCGCCAACGTGAGTTCGCTGGTCCAGCTGATCACCACCAACGAAATGCGCGGGCGCGTGATGAGCGTCTACAACTTCGCCTTTCGCGGGGGCATGCCCATGGGGAATCTGCTGTCAGGATGGCTTGTGCCTATCTTTACCGCGCCCATCGTGTTGGGTGTCAATGGTGCGCTCCTGGTATTGCTGGGCCTCTATTTCCTCGTCGTGCAGCGCCGCGTGGCCGCTCTCTAGTGTCAAGTTCACAGCACAAACTTACGAGTCATCCTGAGCGAAGCGAAAAACCTATGTATTTTGTCTGCGCTACCAAACTCTTCGTCCTGTCTCGAAAGCTCGCTCCGACTCGCTCGCATAGTTCCGGCACACCACACTGGGAATCAAACGCAATTCATCGCATAGCTTTCAAATCTTTGATAAACCACTCGAGGGGAGGATTATTCCAGCGCGGCGTGGAGGATTTTCAGCAACGCGGCCTTGGTGAACGGCTTTTCGAGGAGCGTGATCTCCTGGTTGAGTCCGTCCCCTTGCGCAATCAGCTCCCCCGTGTAACCCGACATATAGACGACCTTCATGGCAGGAGATAAGTTCATCAGCTGCAGAGCCAGCTCAGGCCCGCTCATCCCGCGCATCACCACGTCGGTCAAGGTCACGTCGATGGCCCCGTTGGATCGCAGGCGCTCAAGCGCCTGTTTTGCGTCTCCGGCCTCCACTACCTGGTAGCCGTGGTCTTCCAACATTTGCCGGGTCATAGTACGCATGAGGTCATCATCCTCCACCAAAAGGACCGTCTTTCCATCCGCTTTCGGAGGCAGTTTCTCGATTTCAGATTTCGCCGCCAGCCCCACCTTGTGATCGGCAGCCGGCAAATAGATCTTGAAGGTTGTGCCACGATTGGGTTCGCTATAGACCCAAATATGGCCGCCGCTGTGCTTCACGATGCCGTAGACCGTCGCCAGACCCAGCCCGGTTCCCTTTCCCACCTCCTTGGTTGTAAAGAAGGGGTCAAAGATCTTCGAGAGCGTCACCGCATCCATGCCGCACCCGTTGTCGCTGATGGCCAGTAGAACGTACCGTCCCGCCTTAAGAGGTGGATGCTGTTCGGCCAAAGCAGCGTCAAATTCCTGCACCGACGTTTCCAGAATCAGCTTGCCGCCCCTGGCCATCGCATCGCGAGCGTTCACGGCAATATTCAACACAACCTGATCGAGTTGGGCCGGATCGGCCTCGACGACCGCCGAGTCCGTTCCCTGTCGCACGATAATCTGCACGTCATCTCCCATGAGCGGGCGCAGCAGCTTGATCACGTCTTTGAGCGCCTCATTCAGATCAAGCAGGCGCGGCTGAACGGTGACTTGGCGGCGGCTGAAGGCGAGTAATTGACGGGTCAACGAGGCGCCGCGTTTGGATGCCTCCAGAATGTTGTCGAGATACTGTGAACCGCTATTCAGCTCCACGCGGCTGCGCAGCAGTTCACAGCAGGCCGTCACGATGCCCAGAATATTGTTGAAGTCATGGGCGACTCCGCCCGCAAGCCGTCCCACCGCTTCCATCTTTTGGGCCTGGCGAAGCAGGTCTTCCGCGCGCCTTTGCCCCGTGACGTCGCGCGCAATGATGGACGCTCCAACAATCTCACCCTTCGCATCTCGAATCGGAGAAACCGAAATCGAGACATTCAGGTGCTGCCCATCTTTTCGTACCCGGACTGACTCGAAGTACTCGACCTGTTCACCCGACCGAATCTTCTTTAGAATTTCCGGGATCTCTTCGCGGCGATCCGGAGGCGCGAGCACGGTAATGGACCTGCCAATCATTTCTTCGGAGCTGTAGCCGTACATGTGCTCCGCGCCCTTGTTCCAGTGGGTAATGATTCCCTCGAGATCCTTGCCGATGATGGCGTCCTGCGAGGAATCCACGATCAAAGCCAGCCGGTTCTGGTATTCCAGAAGTTCGCGATCCTTGCTCGCGGCCAGCTCTTCGTGCGCCTTCTGCAGTTCTTGTTCGATCCGCTTCCGGTCGCTGATATCGCGAATCGCGCTCAGGATAACCATTCCATCGTCGATGTTCACAGGTGAAAGACTGATTTCGACCGGAAATTCCGAACCGTCCTTGCGCCGTCCGCGAAGATCCATGGCCGCGCCCATGCGGCGAGTCGCGGGCTGTTGCCGGAAGCGTTCGCGATGCAGATGGTGTTGCTCCCGCTGGGCGGTGGGGACCAGCATTTCGACTCGATGGCCGATCAATTCGCCCTGCGTGTAACCAAACAGACGTTCCGTTTGGGAATTAACCTGAACAATTACACCCTCGGAATTCACCGCCACCATGGCATCGGGAACCGCTTCGAAAAAGCTGGGCGAGAGAAGCGTCTTGGCCGTGCTCTTAGCGAGTTGGGGCAGACTTTTCTCCGGATCGGACTCGAGAATTGGCGGACGCATTCTAAACCCCACAACAACGGTTATCTAAATATACGTGGAAAACAAGCCGCGGCTCAACCACCAAGAAACGAAAGGGAGTTCCCCCTCCGAACCGCCCCCCGCCGGGATTGTCCCCACAGCCACGAGCACGATCAGTGCCGGCATCCCGAGCAGTATCCACCGACTTCCAGTCGTGAGACGACGATGTGAAATCGGCAATCTTGTTCAAGTTGCTTTTTCAATGACTCGAAAGTCTTGCTCACGAATTCAGTGATTTTTCCGCAGCGCAGGCAGGCCATGTGAATGTGATCCCGCCCGAGTTTCCGTTCGTAGTAATGGCCATCGCCGTTCAAATGCATCAAGTCCAGCTCATCCACCAACCCCTGACGCTTGAGCAAGTCCAGCGTCCGGTAGACCGTGCTTCGATCGACGGAGGCATCCACAGTCCGCGCCTTGCGCAGGATCTGGCTGGCGTCGAGATGCTTGCTGGCCGTCTCTATGACGCTTAGAATCGCGCGCCGTTGCGTGGTCATGCGGATTCCGCGCTCCCCAAGTTGCATCTGCAAACGCCCCGGAATTTCAGTTTTCGGAAAAGGCATTCACACTCTCTCTTGCCAGTCGCAACTGATCGCAAACAGCATGCAACGAAATCTTGGCGCCGGCATTGACAGTCAGGGGACGCGGCCCCTACGCTTAGGATTGTAGTGCTTATTGCGACTGAGTCGCAACAAAAATTTTTCCCCGCAACTATCTTGCATAGGAGATCGATGCCCGCACGCCTTGTTCTTCGCCGTCTGGCTTCCACCATTCCACTTTTTGTCCGGATCGGCTTTCGCACTCTTCTGGTTTTGATTTTCGTTCTGTGTTATTACCGGGCATCGTTCGCGCAAGAAAGTCCCTACATCGTCACCTACGACCATTACCTCGAAGAGCCGGGCAATCTGGAGGTGGAATATTTCTCTACCTTCGGCACGCAACGCGCAGGCAACGACTTTCATGCTTTCTGGATGGAGTTTGAGTACGGCACCGCTGCCTGGTGGACAACCGAGTTGTACATCGACGGACAAACAACATTCTCAGACAGCACTCTCTTTACCGGTTTCCGGGTGGAAAACCGCCTTCGCCTGCTCGAACGCGAGCACCTCGTCAATCCTGTGCTCTATATCGAGTATGAACAAACCAGTGGGGCCGATAAAATTCTGAAAGAGGTTGAGGGCCATGACGCAGAGTCCGACTTCGCGGAACCTAACTCCGAATTACGCCAAGAGCACGATCACGAGTTGGAGCTCAAGCTTCTGCTTTCCAGCACGTTCAAGGGCTGGAACGTCGCCGTGAACCCGATCTTCACGAAGAATCTCTCGCCCAGCGAGCCCTGGGAGTTCGCCTACGCCCTGGGCGCAAGCCGTCCGCTGGTGCTGAAGGCCTCACCCGAGCGCTGCAATCTCTGCCGGGAGAATTTCATTGCTGGGGTGGAGATGTATGGCGGCCTGGGCGATGTGCGGCATGCGGGTCTGCCCAATACCTCGCATTATCTGGCGCCCGCGGTTGCATGGAACCTTCCATCGGACTGGACTTTCCGCCTGTCGAGCGGATTCGGCCTGAACAACAACAGCCATCGCCTGTTGCTGCGCTGGGGGGTCTCGCATGAATTCCCCGGATTCGGAGAGATGGTGAGACATCTTTTCGGAGGCCGCGCATGAAAACGCTCTCCCCTCCATTTTGTTTGCGTGGATTGATGCAGCTCCCGGGAATCTGCGCCGTGATCCTCGGCTCTCTGGCAGTGGCGTCTCTCGCACTGGCACTACAACAAGACGCTGCCGCGCAGAGGCACCGGGACTCCGTGTACGCCGCCCTATCGAAAGCCCCGGTAGCGGCTCGAAATCGACAGAATCCTTTCGAGGGCAACATTCAGGACGCAGCCGCCGGCGGAAAACTCTTTGAACAGCACTGCGCGGATTGTCATGGGGAAAAAGCGGGCGGCACAAGACACGGTCCGAGCCTCCTGCGCGAAGAAGTACGGCAAGCAACGCCCGGCACGCTTTTCTGGACTCTCACCAATGGCGTTGTCTGGCGCGGCATGCCGGTCTGGTCGAAACTGCCCGAGCCGGAACGCTGGCAGATCGTCACATTTCTGCAATCGTTAAACTCGCACGCGTCGATCCCGGCAAAGGTTCCGTAATTCAGCGGATCGAGAATCAAAAGATCGCGAGCTTCATTCCTGATCCGAATTGCGAAGCGCCGCCAACGCCGCCTGACCCAAGCTGATGCCGCCGTCATTGGCGGGAACGGCCTGGTTAGCCCAAAGGTTCAAAGCGCTGTTCTCCAATTCCTGCTTGATGTCCTCAAGCAGCAGCTCGTTCTGGAACACGCCTCCCGAGAAAACGACGGTGTCCACCTTCTGACTGCTTGCCAGCACCTTGATCACCTCGGCAACACCGCGAGCAATCCCGCGCTGGAAAGCGCGCGCGATCACTTCAGGATCGCGTCCCCGCTTTCGATCGGTCGCCACCGCCCGCAATAGTGGACGAAAGTCCATTTCTCCCTGAACAAGTGGAAACGGGTAGCAATCCGTTTCCCTCGCCGCGCGGGCCATATGCTCCACCCACATCGCGGCCTGGCCCTCAAACGTGATTTCGCGCGTAAAGCCAAGCAGAGCCGCCGTCGTATCAAAGAGCCGGCCAACCGAGGTCGTCGGAAATGTCCGCACGTTCTTGTGCACCAGCTGCAACGCGGTCTGGTAGCGGGCCGGAAACGAGAATGGCGCATCGCTCAAGGCGGGCAAGTCTTCCACCTGGGCAAGAAAACCAGCCGCCGCCTGCACAGGATATTGCGCCGCCGCATCCCCTCCGGGCAGCGCGGCCGGCCTCAAGTGTGCGATTCTTTCGAATTCGCTCGCCAGGCTTCCCGCAAATATTTCGCCACCCCAAATGCTGCCGTCGTCTCCATAGCCAGTTCCGTCGAAGCTGATTCCCAGCACTCGCCTCTCCCATTCGCCGCGCTCGGCGAGTACGGAGGCAACATGCGCGCGATGATGCTGGACTGCGCGCCTGTTCGAACAGGGCAACCGAAGCGCATGCACAGTTGAGCGATACTCCGGGTGAGTGTCATGCACTACGACAACATCTTCCCAGCGGATTTCATACATCGTCATGAGGTCGCGAATTGTTTCCTCGAACGCGCGGAAGGCCTCGTAGTGGTCCAGATCGCCAATGTGCTGGCTGACAAAAGCCTGCCCCTCGACAACCAGCGTAACCGTGTTTTTCAGATCCGCTCCAAGGGCGAGAATAGGCTGGTTGGCAGAGAGTCGCATCGAAGCAGACGGCTGCATCGGAAAGCTCGCCACCGCGCCCGGCGCATAGCCGCGCGAGCGGCGGAGAATCGCCGGGCCTAGCACTCCAGCGCGCGCCACCGAGTCGTCCACGCGCCGCGCAATCGGACGCTCGCCGACAAGAAATGCATCCGCGATGCCCGAGAGCCGGTCGAAAGCATCCTGATCGTCATACGCGATCGGTTCACTCGACCGGTTCGCGCTCGTCATCACCAGAATGCGTGGCGCGCCAAAGGCAAACAGCAGGCGCTGCAGCGGCGTATAAGGCAGCATGATGCCCAGTTCCCGATTGTCGGGAGCCACCCCCACCAGCTCCACGCGAGCCGGCGCCAGCACAATGGGCCGCGCAATCGAACTAAGTAGCTCCGCCGCCTCCGGAGAAAGTTCCACCAGTTCCTGCGCGTCCGCGACGTGCTCAACCATCACCGCAAACGGTTTTTCCTTGCGGAATTTGCGCGCGCGCATGGCCGCGATAGCCTCGGCATTTCTCGCATCGCAGGCCAGGTGATAACCGCCCAGACCCTTTACCGCGACGATCTTGCCCGAATTAAGCAGCTCAACCGTCTGACCGATCACCCGCTCGTCACCGCGCACCGTTTCCGCCCCGATCCGCAGGTAATAATGCGGGCCGCAAACAGGGCAGGCAACAGGCTGCGCGTGAAATCGCCGGTTGGCGGGATCGTGATATTCCCGGTCGCAGTATTCGTCAAACGGCCAGTCCTTCATCGTAGTATTCGGCCGGTCGTAGGGAAGCGCTAGGATCACCGTGTAGCGCGGCCCGCAATTCGTGCAGTTGATGTAGGGATAGTGATAGCGGCGGTTGCCCGAATCCACGAGTTCGCGCGAGCATTCGTCGCACACCGGAAGATCGGGCGAGATGCGCACCGTGGGGCGGCGATTCCGCTCGCTTTCCTTGATCACAAATTCCTGAAACCCGGCTACGTCGACGGGCACGACTTCGATCGCGACGATACAGGAAGCCGGAGGCGCTTCGTTCCTCAAGCGCTCGAGAAACTCCTGCAAGATCGGCTCATCACCCTCCAGGTGGATCGCAACTCCCTCTTCTCCATTCAACACCCATCCCGACAAATCCAATTGGCGCGCAATGCGGTACACAAAGGGTCGAAATCCCACCCCCTGCACCACTCCGCGGACTTTGATCAGACAAGCGCTGCCCATTGCTTCAACCGTTTGCAACTGTCATCAGTACTCGGAGCTTCGCTTTCCCCGATTGACACCCCGCTCCCGCACCGCCCTGCTAAGCTCGTTCCTGCGTGAGCCAGTATGGACCAAGCATACAACGCCATCGTTCTGGGAGCCGGTGCGGCCGGACTGATGTGCGCGATCGAAGCCGGCAAGCGCGGACGACGCGTTCTGGTCCTCGAACGCGCCGACCGCATTGGCAAGAAAATCCTGATCTCCGGCGGCGGCCGCTGCAATTTCACCAATCTCCATGCGGGCCCCGAAAACTTCATCTCGGCCAATCCACATTTCGTCAAATCGCCCCTTGCCCGCTATCCGCCGGATGCATTCCGGCGGCTCGTCGAAAAGCATCGCATCCCGTATCACGAGAAAAAACTTGGCCAGCTGTTCTGCGATCGGTCGGCGAACGACATCATTGCAATGCTCGCGGAGGAATGCCGCGCCGCCGGAGTCGAAATCCAGTTGAACACGAAAATTACCGGGGTGCGCAAGCCCGAACACTTCATCGTGCACACCGAGAATGCCACCTTCGCCGCGCCCCGCCTGGTGGTAGCCACCGGAGGCTTGTCGATCGCCAAGCTCGGCGCAACATCTTTTGGTTACGATCTGGCGCCGCAATTTGGCTTGAAGATCCGTCCCACGCGCGCCGCCCTGGTTCCTTTGCTCTTCAGCGAATCCGATCGCAAGCGCTGGTGCGATCTGGCTGGAGTCTCAACCGAGGTGATTGTTTCCACCTCCCGCAGGGACGAAACGTTTCAAGAAAAAATGCTCTTCACGCATCGCGGCGTCAGCGGGCCCGCCATCCTCCAGATCTCTTCCTACTGGGATGTCGGCGCGCCAATCACGATCGACCTCGCTCCCCATATCGATCTGAACGCGCTTCTGCGAACGCGTGGTCATCGCGGCCAGTCGAACTGGAAATCGCTGCTGCGAGAAATCCTGCCGCACCGTCTGGCCGACCGCTGGCTTGAAACGTTTCCTCCCGCAGGAAACTCGGATCATGCCTTTGTTGAAGCCGAACGACAACTCCATGCATGGCAAGTGAAGCCCGAAGGAACCGAAGGCTACGGCAAAGCGGAAGTCACCGCAGGCGGAATCGATACCGGCGAACTTTCTTCGCGCACCATGGAATCCAGGAAAGTACCCGGCCTCTTCTTCATCGGAGAAGTCGTGGATCTCACCGGACAACTCGGTGGCTTCAACTTCCAGTGGGCATGGGCCTCAGGCTTTTGTGCAGGTCAAGCAATATGAAGGTCAATCAAAAGTCGGAAGTCAAATTGAAGAAGTAAATGCATCCGCTTTTTCACTTCTTCAATTTGACTTCTGACTTTTGACTTGCTCTTAGAACC
>JBAQJU010000345.1:0-1846 GCA_049300475.1 Terriglobales bacterium
CCGCATATCCGCTCGCTTGGCCGAGAAGACGGCTGGTATCGGGTCGGTCCTCTGGCTCAGTTGAACTGCTGTACCGTCATCGGCACGCCAATCGCCGAAGCCGCGCGCAAGGAATTCATGTCGCTCGGAAAAGGCGGGCTGGTGCATTCGACCCTCGCCTACCACTGGGCCCGATTGGTCTGCATGATCCACTGCGCCGAGACTATCAAGGATCTGCTCTTTGATGACGACCTGCAGGGGACCGACCTGATCGTGACCGGCCAGCGGCGACCTGAAGGTGTGGCGATCATCGAGGCGCCGCGCGGGACTTTACTTCACCATTACATTGTCGACGACAACGGTCAGGTGACCGCCGCGAACCTGATCGTCTCAACGACCAACAACAACGAAGCGATGAATCGGTCGGTGACGAAAGTCGCTGTGGACGATCTCACCGGGCATGAGATCACTGAAGGGTTGCTCAACCACATCGAGGTCGCCATCCGGGCCTACGATCCCTGCCTTTCCTGCGCCACTCATGCGCTCGGCGACATGCCGCTGATCGTCACGCTGGAAGACGCGGATGGAGCGGTCATAGCGACCAAGGTGAAGCAATGAGCACCGCTGGCGCCGATGCGGTACTTCCACGCGAACCGCGAGTTCTTGTCCTGGGTTATGGCAACCCCGGACGCCAGGATGACGGGTTAGGTCCTGCGGCGGTGGCTGAGATCGAGAGGCTTGGATGGCCGAACCTCACGGCATTCGACAACTATCAGCTCAACATCGAAGACGCGATGGACGTGGCGGCACATGATGTCGTGTGGTTCATCGATGCGGCCAAGACCGGACCTTCACCGTATGCCGTACACGAAGTGTCGCCGGCGTCGGCCATCGAGTTCACCAGTCACATCGTGCGGCCCGAGGCTATTCTCGCCATCGCCGGCCAATGTTACGGCGGTTCGCCGCCGGCTTTCTTGCTGGCCATACGAGGCTATGAGTTTGAATTCATCGAAGCACTGTCGCCGGGCGCCACCGAGAATCTGCGCGCAGCCCTTGCCATGCTCACCGAGCGCATATGCGCCGTGCAAAAGCGGGTCGTGCCATGAATATCGGGCTCGGCGAGCGCCGTAAGACAATCCTTTTAGTCGACGCGGATGCCCATGCCAGGGCGGTCTTGCGCAAGGCGCTGGAGGCAGCGAACTTCTCGGTTGGTGAGGCCGCAAACAACCGGGAGGGCGAACGGACAGCCCTGCGGATCAAGCCCGACGCAATTCTCGCCGAGCTGATGATCGATGGTGCCAATGACGGCGGCCCAGTCTCCGAAAGGCTCAGAGCAATCGGCAGCACGATCCCCTGCTACATCGTTAGCACGGCCGGCGTGGCGCTGGTCGGCTCCGTTGGACTTCATGAGATCGGCGTGTCCGGCGTGTTCCTCAAGCCCGTCGACACCTCAATCGTAATTCAGACGCTCAAGACGCGGCTCGGAGTGGCTCTGGCAGGTACCCGGCATGCATGAGGTATCTCTCGTCGAGAGCGTTGTCGCGTTGGTCGAAGACGAGCGGCGGAAGCAGGGCTTCTCGCGGGTCCGTACGATCCGGCTGAAGGTCGGTACGCTCGGGCATGCCGAGCCCGAGGCGCTACGTTTCTGCTTCGACGCGGTGACGAGCGGAACGATCGCCGACGGGGCACGGCTGGAGATCGAGACGGTGCCCGGCGCGGGCTGGTGTTCGCGTTGCCACCAGACCGTACCGCTTGAAGAGCGGTTCTCTCCGTGCCCGCTGTGCGGCAACGTTCACGTACAAATGACCGCAGGCGACGAGTTGCGCGTGGCCGAAATGGAGGTGGAGTGATGTGCACCGTCTGTGGC
>JBAQJU010000346.1:0-3575 GCA_049300475.1 Terriglobales bacterium
CCACCGCCCTTAGCAACGCCCGCGACTTATTCTCCGTTTCTTCGAATTCGCGCTGGGGTTCGGAGTCGGCTACGATTCCGGCTCCGGCTTGCAGGTACGCCTTCGTGCCCTTCATCAGGAGAGTGCGGATGGCGATGCAGGAGTCCAAATTGCCGGCGAAGTCGGCGTAGAGAACAGACCCTCCGTAGACCCCGCGGCGAGCGGGCTCGAGCTCTTCGATGATCTGCATGGCCCGCACCTTGGGTGCGCCGCTCAAGGTGCCAGCGGGGAAGCAGGCAGCGAACGCATCCATGGCATCGAGCTCGGGCCGCAGACGGCCTTCCAGCGCAGAGACGATATGCATTACGTGGGAGTAGCGCTCCACGTACATCAAGTCACGGACTTTCACCGATCCATATTCGCTTACGCGGCCCAGATCATTGCGGCCCAGGTCGACCAGCATGACGTGCTCGGCGCGCTCTTTTTCGTCGGCCAGCATTTTCTTTTCGAGCGCGGCATCTTCGGCCTCGTCCTTGCCTCGTGGATGGGTGCCGGCGATGGGCCGGTATTCGAGCTTCCGCCCAGCCGCGCGAACCAGCATCTCAGGCGAAGAGCCGAGAATGTGGAGTTCGGCGGAGCCTTTGGCTCTCGTCGTGTTCCTTCCAATCCCACTCTCTGCTTTCTTCTTCGCATCTCTCGCGTTTATTTTGGAGCCGCTGGCTCCGAAGCGAAGAAAATACATATACGGCGAGGGATTAACCGTGCGAAGAGCGCGGTAGAGATCGAACGGCGCGACGGCGGGCTCGAAGTCCCAGCGCTGGGAGAGCACGACCTGGAAGATGTCTCCCGCAGCGATGTACTCCTTGGCCCGGCGCACGCTTTCGAGAAATTTTGGTTTCGGCGTACGCGCGCGAACCGCCAGCTTGGTTTTAGCCGCAGGCTTCCGCCAGTGGGCGGACTTCCATCCGGCGGCCAGTTTGCGCTCGATGCGAGCGATGTCGCGCAGGGCGCGGTCATAAGCGGCGCGAGGCGATTCGGCGGCTACGTCGGCCGAAGCGACGATGTGGATCTGGTGGCGGAGGTGGTCGAAAGCGAGCACGCGATCGAAGAACATGAGAATGCAGTCGGGAACGTCGAGGTCGTCTTCCGCTTGAGAGCGGGTGGGATCGCCGATGTTCTCCAGTTGGCGAACAATGTCGTAGGCGCAATAGCCGACGGCTCCGGCGGTGAAGGGCGGCAGCCCTTCAACCTGGGCGGGATGGTGCTGGTGGAGCAGTTCCTTGATGACCTCGAAGACGCTGGCGGTGCGGGTTTCGATTTTTGAGATGCGAGCTCTCGTGTTGCGAGCTTTGGCGCCGCGAGTCTTGGGCGATCCGGCTCTTGAGTCGCGATGGATGGTGACTTGGTCGCCCCGTGATTTGAGCCGCAGAAAGGGGCGCACGCCTAGAAAGGTATAGCGGCCGATTTTCTCTCCGCCTTCGACCGACTCGAGGAGGAAAGCGTCGGGCTCTCCGTCGGCGACCGCGAGAAAAGCGGAGACGGGCGTAAGCAGGTCGGCGGAGATGGACTTGGCCACGGGGACGAGCGTGAACTGCCTCGCCAGCTGGGCGAACTCGTTATAGGAGGGACGGATCATAATCGGGCTGGATCATAGTTCAGATGGGGTCCGGAGTGTTCATATTTCGTTTCCGCAACCCACGCTTTGGCAAAGCCAGTTTTGCCAAGCCCTAATTATAGGGAATAGCATTCGCGATGTAGACTGCGAGGTCTAAATGCCCGTGACGCTTAGAGTCGGCCGCTTCTTTCTTGCGATCGCCATGGTGGGATTCGGCATTGAATATTTCATTCTTGGCCAGTTTACCTCGGGGCTGGCGCCCGTTCCGCCGTGGACGCCGGGCGGCCACTTAGCCGCTTATATGACGGGCGCACTGCTCGTCGTAGGGGGCGCATGCCTCGCGGCCGGATGGCAGGTCCGGCAGGCCGCGGCTGCTCTGTCTTTTCTGTTTGTTCTCTCGGCGTTGCTTCTGCACACGCAAAGATTCTCCGGCATTGTGCATAGCGGGAATATCAGGACGGGAGCGTTTGAGGCTTTGGCGCTGGGTGCTGCCGCCTTGGTGCTGGCGGGAAGCGAGCCGGCCAATGGCACTCAGGGACCGGCAATATGGGCGGTCTTTCTTGGCCGGATTCTGTTCGGCTTTTCTGCCGTTATTTTCGGCATCCAGCATTTCATGTACGCGGCATTCATTGCCTCGCTCATCACTCCGTGGATTCCGGCGAAGTTGTTTCTTGCCTATTTCACGGGATGTGTGTTTATCGCAACCGGGTTGGCGATGCTTACCAATGTGAAGGGATCGCTCGGCGCATTGTGGCTGGGCATCATGTTCCTGCTGTGGGTGCTGGTGCTGCATGGCCCGCTGGTATTGAAGGCGTTGCATAATCAGGCTCAATGGGCGAGCCTTTTTGTGGCTTTGGGAATGAGTGGCAGCGGCTTTATTATCGCGGGCTCGCTCCGGCGCTTGGGCCGGTCTTGAATGAACTCCCCACCAGGAACGTAAACCAAAGGTTACAATGAGGATATCCGGTGGTTTATCCCTTCCAGCGCTCTCGGCTTGCTTCGACTCAATGCCGCCACTATACTTGCAGTTTCGTCTACCGCAATGGGGTAGAAACCAACCCGCGCCGGCCGGCGTGTGAAACGCAATCAATATCGGAGAATCATTATGCAGACCGTCGATCTGGAACAGGAAACAAATCCGTGGCAGGCACAAGCGGCGCGTTTCGATCTGGCAGCCCGCAAGTTGAATCTCGATGAGGGTCTGTGGCGCGTGCTGCGGAGTCCCAGCCGCGAAATCATTGTTCACATTCCGGTGCAGATGGACGATGGGCACCTGGAGGTCTTCACTGGCTTCCGCGTGCAGCACTCGATTGCGCGCGGACCGGCGAAGGGCGGGATTCGCTACGCGCCGGATGTGAACCTCGACGAGGTGCGCGCGCTGGCGAGCTGGATGACGTGGAAGTGCGCGGTGGTCAACATCCCTTTCGGCGGCGCCAAGGGTGGGATCATCTGCGATCCTCACAAAATGTCAATGGGCGAACTGGAGCGGATGACCCGCCGCTACACGGCGGAGCTGTTCGAATTCATCGGGCCTGAGAAAGACGTGCCCGCGCCCGACGTGAACACCAATGAACAGATCATGGCCTGGATGATGGACACGTACTCGATGCATGCGCGCCAGACCGTGACCGCCTGCGTTACGGGGAAGCCGATCAATATTGGCGGATCGCGCGGTCGGCGCGAGGCCACCGGCCGTGGCGTGCTGATGGTGTGCGATCAGGCGATCAAGAAGCTGCGCCTGAATCGCGACACAACGCGCGTCATCGTACAGGGATTCGGCAATGTAGGCTCGAACGCCGCCCGTCTGATGGCGGAAGCGGGATATAAGGTGATCGGCATCCTCGAAGTGGATGGAGGGTTGTACAACAAGAACGGGATGGACGTGGAAGCGCTGTGGGAATTCCGGCAGCGCAATGGCACGATTCACGGCTTCACGGGTGCGGAGAAATACGATCCGGCGGAGCTTTTGCTGGTCGATTGC
>JBAQJU010000347.1:0-14037 GCA_049300475.1 Terriglobales bacterium
GCGGGCGGGCGCGTGTGGGTCATGGACCTGGAACCCTGTGAAGGGAAGAAGCCGCGCCTGAAGGGGGCCGGTGCCAGCAGGAAGTAGCCAGCGATTGCGGCGCATTTTGCTTATCGACGACACGCCGGAAATTGCCGAACTGCTGACGTTTGCCCTGCGCGATCAGGGCTACGAGGTCTTCGCTGCGGGATTTACTTCTGGCGTCGGCGGCCTCATTCGGGAGCAGCGCGCCGATGCGCTTGTGCTCGATCTCTCAACCTACGACATGAGCGAGTCGCTCTTTGACGCGGTGCGCCAGCAAGCAGACCTGGCTGAGCTTCCCATCGTCATCATCAGCGATACTCCCGAAGCGGCAGATGCAAGCCTCGGTAAGCGCGAAGCGAAAAAGGTCTTGTTGATCCCGAAGCCCTTCACCGGCTCGCAAGTCGCCCGAGCGCTTCGGGATTTGTTGGAATAAACGATGCCTCTGTGGAGCATGGACGAGTGGCAATACGTTGAGCGCGAGACCGTGACCGACCCTAAGGGCAGGCAATGGACGGTGGCGCTTATGGACGTGCTCGGTCAGGAAGGCGATCCTGACATGCCCAACAAGTTGCTTGAGCTGCAGTACTCATCGGGCCGCTATTTCACGCTTATTTATTCGGAAACGGGCGGAGTGCAGAGAGAACGCGGCTATGCCTCACTGGAAGAGGCGACGAACGCCTACGGAGACATGGTGGTGGGTGTTATCGACGGCAGTCTCGATCCATCACAGCCCGTGTTCCGGCCGGATCTGGAGGACTAGAGGTCATCTCATAGTGAGCCGAAGGCGTGCGACCTTCGCTCCAATCTAGTTGCACGGCTACCGGCCGGGATCCAGATCTCTCATGATGACGTGAAGGACTTGCCCAGTTTGACGGGCCTCGCGCTCTGAAACTCTCGCCGTCGCGTCACTTTCGCCGTGATCTCGATATGTCCGCGCGACCGGTGGCAGCCGCGCGCATCCGCTTCGAATAAGTCCCGCTCTCTCGGCGACGGCCAGCCGCGTCTCGAACGGCCAATCCGCAATCGTCCCAGCGGGCGCCTTTAAGGCAGCCAGAGCGCTCGGAGCCTTGTGTGCCGGACCCTGGTGTTCCCGAAGATAGTGTTCCAGCGCGTCGGTTACGATCGCCTCCAGAATCCCGCACGAGATGGGCAGCGCCTCGTCATAGTGCCCTTCTTCCAAGGCGCGCCGGCTATCGAGGTAGGCCTGCTCGAGAACGGGGCGGAGTTCGGCATTATGAACAAACTCGAACCGATGAGGCGGCGGCCCCTGCGGGGAGGATGAAATAATCGGACCGTTTTCTTCCTGGGAAAGCGAGGCGACAGCCTGCTCAAGTACATCGAGGAGCTTTTTGACAATCTCGTCCGGCGTGGCACCTTCCAGTGCACGGCCGGTTGCTGCCCGCATCAGGAATGCATCGCTAAACGACCGCGCGAGCCAATGGGCCTTACTCCCTCCTGACAATTGATTAATGGTTACTCCACAGTCTTCCTGCCAGGCGCGGGTGGCCGCGATTGGCGACTGGCTTGTGGGGTCGGCTGCCAACGCGTTGCGAAGCTGGCGGCCGCGGCCGATCAGGCCCTCCAAGTGAGAAAGGTAAATCTTGATCTGCGCTTGCAGGCTTTCATTCATTTGTTGCATCGTTAAACACTGCGCTTCTTCCTCGTCGTCTGCACCAGACGAGACTCTATGCTTGGCGAAACGGGTTCTTGACAGTTGGATGCGACGGTGATAACTTCGCTCCCGGTAAAGTGGTTCGATCAGTGGACCAGTTTAACACGATCCACAGATCGGGCGATCGGACTGGGCGATCGCGCAGTGTTGTTGCCGCTTTCAAAGATGTGGGAGCGACTCTCTGCTAGGGCAGTTGCGGCGCGCTTTGGCGCTACGAAGGATACTGCATACTCTGCAGGTAAAGTCGCAGGCAATTTTGGGGGATTTGTGTTCTTCAAGAACCGTTAAAACTTTGAACTGGCTGTGATTGGAGGTGTCCTTTGGCTACACCCGCCGACTCGCTTATTCACCCGTCGCGTATTCCCAATCGCTGGATTCAATTGACTGCCGGCATTGTCGCCATGATGGCGATCGCGAACTTGCAATACGCATGGACTCTTTTCACCAAGCCCATCCAGACCCATCTCCACGTCTCCCTGGTTGCCGTCCAGTGGACATTCACTTTGTTCGTTTTTCTTGAAACGTGGCTCGTGCCCTTTGAGGGATACCTGGTCGATCGCATTGGTCCGCGATTCATGCTGGGACTGGGATCCATTTTCGTCGCGTTGGGATGGGTCGGATCCGGCTATGCGGAAACCATTGGCCATCTCTATTTCTGGTACTCGCTGGGCGGCATCGGCGCCGGGATCGTCTACGGAGGCGCCATTGGGAACGCGTTGAAATGGTTTCCAGACTATCGTGGTCTATGCGTGGGGCTGACGGCCGGAGCTTACGGCATAGGCACGGCGAGCACCATCGCTCCCGTTGCCAACATGCTGCAAAAGTCGGGCTACCAGCACACCTTCATCGTTTGGGGAATCATTCAAGGAGTGGTGGTGCTGGCGTCTGCGCTTTTCCTTGCCAAGCCACCCGTAGGGTGGACACCGCCCAACTGGAAGGAAAAGGAAGCCAAGATCAAGGCCAAAGTTAACACGTCGGCAATCCAGATGACGCCTTGGCAGATGCTGCGTCAGCCGTCCTTCTATTTGATCTATCTGATGATGACGATGCTGGCCTTTGGCGGTTTAGTAGTCACCGCACAGCTCAAGCCCATGGCCGTTTCATACCATGTGGATAAGGTGATCGTCCTCTGGGGTATGTCCGCCTTGATCCTGGCGATCACCGTGGACCGCCTCCTCAATGGCTTCACACGCCCATTCTGGGGATGGGTATCCGACCATATCGGCCGGGAGAATTCCATCTTCATCGCTTTCGTCCTGGAGGCCCTCGCCGTCTATGCTCTGCTCCAGTTGATCGACCGCCCGGTTTGGTTCGTGGCCTTGTCCGGACTGTGTTTCTTCGCGTGGGGAAATATCTTCTCGTTGTTCCCCGCTATTACCGGCGATCTTTACGGAAACAAATGGGCCACCACCAACTATGGAATTGTTTATACCGCCAAGGGATTGGCGGCAGCGTTCGCTGGTCCGGGCGCCGCTTGGCTGTTTGCCAAGACCGGGTCCTGGAACAAGGTTTTCTGGGCGATGATCGCATGCGATCTTATTGCAGCTTTCATGGCTTTGCTGTGGCTCAAGCCGATCGCAAAACGGGCGGTGAGGTCAGAGATTGCTCCGGCGATCAATGTGACGGAGCCCGCAAAAGTACGGGGCATCGCCTAAACCAGCATCGATGTGTGGAGTGACTTGGGCTTCGTTCCGAAGCGAAACGGAACGGAGCCTTTTTCAGCGACGGCGGATCTCATGCTGCCATTGCGCCTAAGCTTTGCCGACGTGCGCCCCATGCTGGAAGTGGTATTGCAGAATCTTGGCTGCGAGCGCCGGGCTCACTTCCGTTCCTTGCGCGCCCATGGAGCGTACGACTTGCCCGCGACACACGACTTCGGTCGCTGCCAGTCCGGCAATTTCGGCGGGCAACACCAGACTGATCTCCAGTTGCGCATCCGGTTGGAGCAATTCCTCCGCGCGAAATAGCAGCCCGGAACGGCTGATGTTCTCGGTTGTGCCCGGACGCCAACTTTTCTCTCCCAGCGGACGATAGCGCAGCGGCAAGTGGAGGTTGAATCGGCGAGCCCGAAAGGGTGAGATCTTCTTTTGGCCGGCAATCGTTGCGGAGTCGGATCTGTGCTGCATAACGGCCTCCTGAGGAATTGGTTCGGAGTCCAGTAACTCCCGAACCCTATCTTTCAGAGTGGGGAGGCTGAACGGTTTCTGGAGCAGGTTGATTCCCGCATCGAGCAGGCCATCGTGACCAATCGCGTTTTCGGTGTATCCAGAGATATACAGCACATGGACTTCAGGCCGCTGTGCGGTGATTTGCGCTGCCAGCTCCCGACCATTCATCCCCGGCATGACGACATCGGTAAGAAGAAGATCGATGGTGCCGCGATGACCGGCTGCGATTTGCAGCGCGGCGGCGCCATCTTCGGCATCGAGAATCCTGTACCCCTGATTCCCTAGATACTGGTGGACGAGACGCCGGAGGTTAGCTTCATCCTCAACGAGAAGGATTGTCTCTTGCCCACGATCGGCGCGGGGAAGACCGACAACCTCTTCTTCGGCAGCGGCCTCTTCGCGGACATCGACCCGCGGAAAATAAGCGCGGAAAGAGGTGCCGCTGTGCAGCTGGCTTTCCACAAAGATGTAGGCGCCGCTCTGCTTCACGATGCCGTATACGGTAGAAAGTCCCAGGCCCGTGCCCTTAGCCCCCTTGGTCGTAAAGAACGGCTCGAAGATTCGGGACTGGGTCTCGCTGTCCATGCCGACGCCCGTGTCGCTGATGGAAAGCACGACGTATTCCCCCGGCAGGAGCGGTGAGTGAGTCCGCGCAAAGCTTTCGTCCAGCGATACGTTGGCTGTTTCGATCGTCAGTTTGCCACCTTGCGGCATGGCGTCGCGAGCGTTCACAGCCAGGTTCATAATGACCTGGTCGATCTGGCCCGGATCGGCGCGGACCGCGCCCAGTGCGGTCCCGGGCACCATGACAAGGTCGATGTCCTCCCCGATCATGCGGTTGAGCATCTTCAAGTTCTCGGTCACGACTTCGTTGAGGTCGAGCACTTTGGGCGCCAGGATCTGCTTGCGGCTGAAGGCAAGCAACTGGCGCGTCAGGGACGTGGCGCGTTGCGTGGCATTCGCAATCTCCTGCGCCGGCCCGCGCAGCCGGAGATCGTACCCGAGGCGTTCGAGCAAGAACTCCGAGTAGCCGGAGATGACCATCAAGAGATTGTTAAAGTCATGTGCGATGCCGCCGGCGAGGCGTCCGATGGCTTCCATTTTCTGCGCCTGGCGAAGCTGCAGTTCGAGCATTCGGGTCTCGGTGATATCTTCGATGAAAATCTCGAAACGATCGCCTTCCCTGCCGTTTGGAATGACGCGTCCCGAAATACGGGTGACGATGCCCGAGCCATCTTTTCTTTGGCATTCGATGGCCAGGTTATTGAATCCCCTGCGGGCACGAAAATAGTCGGCAGTCTGGAACCACTGCTGGGCATCCGTATAGAGGCTTCCAAGATGTCTTCCCGTAAGTTCTTCGCTGCGGACGTATCCGAACATCGCAACCAGCGCTGGATTTGCGTCCTGCAACATTCCCATGGAATCGCACCGGCAAATACCGTACGGGGCATTCATGACGAGCGAGCGGAAGTCGCTTTCAGATCGGTTCAGACTCTCCTGGGTAGCGCGGAGGGCGGCGTTGAACCAGCAAATGAGCAAGGCAACGGCGAAGAACAACGCGAGGTGCGCGATTGCCCGGCGATATTCCGCGGGAGTCTGATTGCCGGTGA
Source organism: Terriglobales bacterium (assembly GCA_049300475.1). Taxonomy (GTDB): domain Bacteria; phylum Acidobacteriota; class Terriglobia; order Terriglobales; family Acidobacteriaceae; genus Acidiflorens. Next base: position 5,475 of record JBAQJU010000347.1, read on the forward strand.
GGGAATAATAGGCGCTAACGGTGAGCGTAAACGACGTTGCGGCGAGTCCCGGCTTCCATCCTCCATACCAGGCGCTCACCATAACGGCAACAGCAAACACGACCAGACGGCTCTCCGCGAGGTCGGTAAAAAACAATGTGGGAATCAGTGCCAGAAGGGTACTAAGAACTGCAACTCCGTAACGCAGAATGGGAGCGCGCGCGGGAGCGACGGCAAGTGTGCGCATGAGGGGGAGTTTCATTCGCATAAACCCATGCTAAGCGCGGGTAGCGCTCCCGGCGAGTTACGCTTGTTCACCGCATTTTCCTGGCGGCGCAGTGGCCAGAGGTACAGCGAAGAGAAAAGGTACACCGGAGCGGAGTGGTGTGGAGAGACCGCCTGGCGAGCTCTTGCAGATCAAGCGCTGACCTGCGTATTGTTCAACTGGGTCATGATTCGCGCCGTCCTCGCTTCGGTCGCCGATATCGCCATCGTGCCCTTGCAGGATGTGCTTGGGCTCGGCACCGAAGCCCGCATGAACCCTCCCGGCCGCGTTAGCGGCAACTGGAAATGGCGCTACCGCCCAGGCGCGCTGAACAAAGATCTAAGCTCGCGGTTGCGCTCGCTGGCATCGTTGTACGACCGCTAGGAAATCTGATAAAGCGATGTTTGTCCGCTGAAACCCCTGCCAGCCCGACCATTTGCTTTTCCGCCCAGTGCAGATGAGGATAGTACGCAATGATCGTGAACTTCGCCGAGCGAGCCCACAACCATAACTGGGAGCTGGATCCCGTTATCCGATCCCTCCTCGATACCGACTTTTACAAACTGCTGATGCTGCAGTTCATCTGGAAGCACTATCCGAAGACGCAGGTGTCGTTCTCGGTCGTCAACCGAACTAGCGCGGTTCGCCTGGCAGACATGTTCTCGCGTGAAGAGCTTGCTCACCAGATGGAACATGTTCGCCGCCTGCAATTCCGCCGGTCAGAACTGGTCTGGCTCGCAGGCAACACCTTCTACGGTCGCCGAGGCATCTTCGAGCCCTCGTTCCTGGAATGGCTGGAACGGGATTTCCGCCTGTCAGACTACGAGATCTCCGTGAAAGATGGCCAATACGATTTGACCTTCGATGGCCTCTGGACCGAGACGACGATGTGGGAGTTATACGCGCTTCCCATCCTGAGCGAACTCAAGACTCGCGCCAGTCTGAAGAACCTGCGCGAGTTCGGCCTCGACATTCTGTATGCTCGCGCCAAGACCAAACTCTGGAGCAAGATCGAGCGCCTGCGCGGTGTTCCCGATTTCAGCGTTGCCGACTTCGGAACTCGACGCAGGCACAGCTTCCTCTGGCAGGAATACGTGGTCAACGCCATGGCTGCGAATCTAGGCTCGGCATTCACCGGCACATCGAATGCTTTCCTGGCTCACAAACATGACCTCGAGGCGATTGGAACGAACGCACATGAAATTCCAATGGTGCTCGCCGCGCTGGCTCCCGATGATGAAGCATTGAAAGCTTCTCAGTACCGTACGCTTGAACTTTGGCAGAACACTTACGAAGGCGCTCTTCGCATCATGCTGCCGGATACTTTCGGGACGACGCAATTCTTGGAGAACGCTCCCGACTGGGCAGCGGATTGGACGGGTCAGCGCATCGACAGCAAAAATCCCTACATTGCCGGAGACGAATACGTTGAGTGGCTAACGCGGCATGGCCGAAATCCACACGACAAACTGATTATCGCCTCCGATTCGCTCGACGTAGACGATATCCTTGGCCTTCACGCCTACTTCGATGGAACCATCGCGCCCGGTCTTGCGCCCTCCGACTTCGCTTCCGCCGCCGATTTTCTGGAACGCAAGAGATGGACGCCGGGACGGCGTATTCGCTTCAGTGCAGGTTGGGGAACGCTTCTCACCAATGACTTCCGCGACTGCGACCCTGCGGGAGGGAGCGGTTTCGATCCCATCAGCCTGATTTGCAAGGTATCGACGGTCGAAGGGCGGCCAGCGGTGAAGCTCTCCGATAACTACGCCAAGGCTATTGGACCGCCATCGGAGATCGAACGCTATCGGAAAGTGTTTGGTACGGCCGGAGTCAGCAACGTGCCGGTGATTGCGTAAGGCGGGACTCATCGAGGATATAAACATGGCCAAACGCTCAAACAGGATGGAAAGACGGGACAACTACGAGAAGGCGCTTCGCGAAGAAGAGGACGCGCTCAGGACCTCAATGACAAGGAATCGCACCGTTGTCGGAGCAGGTAGCGAGGTCTCCGACAAGAGCACAAAGGCTGCAAAACACACGCCAATCGCTCCCCGGTGGGCGCGAGCCAAGCGCGAACTGGACAAGAAGAAAAAGCCTCGCTAGTTTGCCGGGGTATCGGCAATGGATACCAGCAATGGACCCCCGGCAGTGCCCTTGGCTATGCGGCGATCGACTCGATCGCCTGCACGGCCTCCGCCGGAAGTACCATCTCAACACTCGCCAGGTCCTGCTTCATGTGCTCGGCATTAGAGGTTCCCGTCAGCGGCAGCATTCCGACGGCGCGTGCAAAAGCAAACACGATCTGGGCTGGATTGACACCTGCGCGAGCAGCCAGGGACACAATCAGAGGATGGCGCAGCACCTCGACATTCGCCGTCAGCAGCGAGAAACCTTGGTAGATGATGCCGCGCTCGCGGCAGAACAGCCGCACCTCGCGATCCCATCCCAGCCGAGCATAACAACGGTTCTGCACGAACGCAGGAAGCTCCGCGTGAGCGTCGGCCATCTGCTCGAGATGGCGCAGTGAAACGTTGCCAACTCCGAGCAGGCGCGTGCGCCCGGCATCGCGTTCTTTCCGCATCGCCTCCCACACTTCCGCATCATCCTCGGTCCAGTCATAATTGGAGGCGGGTCCGTGCAGCACGTAACTGTCGACATAATCGCAGCCGAGATGCTCAAGCGAACTGGCCAGGGACTGCGCGACTTGCTCGGAAAGACTTGCTGAGGGATCATACGGCAGCCGATCATCCTGACCGCGTTGGTAGGTAAATTTGGTCTGCAGAAAAAGATCCGCGCGCGTCACAACTCCCGTGCGATAAGCAGCGGCTAGTCCCTCGCCCACGCCGGCTTCAAAGTAATGACGGCGTTGATTGGCGGTATCGATGCCACGAAAACCAGCGCGCAGAGCGAGCTCCGTGAGAGCGGCAGAGCGATCTTCTTTCCAGGCGGTGCCGTAAAGAAAATCGGGAATGGCAGGTGATGGGGATGGCATCGCGACTCTTCTATCGGTGCCTCATGGGTGCAGCACGATCTTGCCAAACATCTGGCTCTTCTCCAGATACTCGTGAGCCGCGCGTATTTCCTGCAGCGGGAAAATGTGATCGATGACAGGCTTGAGGCGTCCAGCGAAGACGTGACTGAGGACTTCATTGAGTTCGCTCATCGTCCCCATGTAAGAGCCCAGCAGCGCGAGTTGGCGCGAAAATAGAAAGCGCAGATCGAGGTCAACCTTGGGCCCGGTCGTAGCTCCACATGTGACGAGCGTGCCGCCAGTCTTAAGCGATCGCACGCTTTCTTGCCAGGTCGCGGGTCCGACGTGTTCGATGACGATGTCGACGCCTTCGCCTTGTGTGATGGTGCGGACTTCCTGCGAGATCTTCTGCCGGTAGTGGTCGATCACGAAATCAGCGCCCAGTTCGCGGGCGCGCTCCATCTTGCGCTCGTCACCGGCCGTGGTGATCACACGCGCCTGGAACAGTTTGGCGATCTGGATCGCGGCAATGCCGACTCCGGAATTGGCGCCAAGAATGAGTACAGTCTGGCCGGGACGGATAGCCGCGCGTCCGGTAAGCATGTGCCACGCGGTAACGAAGACCAGCGGCACGCTTGCGGCCTCGTTGAAGTCGAGCGAGTCGGGAATGGGGATCACGTTAACTGCCGGAATCGCGAAGAGTTCACAGTTGCCGCCGTCAACGGCATTGCCGATGACGGTGAAATGACGGCACTGATTTTGCAGCCCGGCAACGCACTTCGCACAATGATTGCAGAAGCTCATGGGCGCGATGATGACCCGCTGGCCAGGCTTGAGATCGGTGACGTATTCGCCAACCTCGACGATCTCGCCCGCGGTGTCAGTGCCCATGGTGTGAGGCAGGTTGACCCCGGGCAATCCCTTTCGCACCCACAGGTCAAGATGATTCAAAGCGCACGCGCGCACCCGAATGAGAACCTGATCTTTGCGCGGCTTGCGATCTGGGACGGTTTCGTAGTTCAGAACTTCCGGCCCACCGAACTGATGAATGCGGACAGCTTTCATGAGCGTCTCCTTGATGCAATCCTGCTCCAAAGTGGAACTCGATCTTAATCGAAATGTACCAAAACTGTCGTGATCGCGAGCACAGCAAGAGATCCCTGCTAGCAAATAGATTTACTACGACAAGCCGTGTATCTGGAGGGTGTTGCCAGTGGGTACTGGACACGGCCTGCAAAACCGGTGAGCGGCCCATCAGCCACTGCGGTTCGATTCCGCCGCCCTCCGTATGCTGCTCACTAAAGTAACGCTTGACTTAGGCTTCGCTGCAGCCGATCATAAAGATGGTTTCGCAGGCCGTGTCAGACAGTACAAACTGGCATACGCCAGTAGCCCCGGAGTGATGACCCGGGGCTTTTGATTTTGGCCGGCCACCCGCTTGCCCGCTTTTGACTTGCTTCCTCCGCGCCCCCATAATCACCCTATGGACCTGTACGAGGAGATTGTCCGCCTTCGCAAGGATGGCCGGCGCGGTGCAGTCGCCACCATTGTCAACGTGCGCGGTTCGATTCCCTCGTTCAAGACCGCCAAGATGTTGGTGCGCGACGATGGCTCGATCGTCGGCACAATCGGCGGCGGATGCGTGGAAGCCGAAGTATGGCAGGCGGCGCGCGAAGTGATGGAATCGGAGAAACCCCGAACGCTGATCTTCGATTTGAATAACGATCCCAAGTACGACACTGGCCTGGTCTGTGGCGGCACGCTCGAGATATTCGTTGAGCCCATCCTGCCGCCGGCAGAACTTTATATTTTCGGCGCCGGCCACGTGGCCGCGAGCCTTTATAGGGTCGCGCGAATCGCCGGGTTCGATGTCACCATCGTCGACGATCGCGAGACCTATGCCAATCGTGAGCGGTTCCCGGAAGCGCAACAGGTGATTGCGGAGGATTTCGACAAGGCCATGGCGCAACTCGCGCCGAGCGAATTTTCCTACATTGTGATCGTGACGCGCGGGCACCGGGATGACATGCGCGTGTTGCGTTGGGCGATGCAAACCCCGGCGCGCTACGTAGGCATGATCGGGTCAAAGCGGAAGACAATCGGCATTTTTAAGGAACTGAACAATGAAGGCCTGCCCGAGCACTTATTCGACCGCGTGCATGCCCCGGTCGGGCTGGACATCGGAGCGATTACTCCCGAGGAAATTGCAGTTTCGATTACGGCGGAGTTGATCGCAAAACGGAGAAATGTAGAACGCGAACTACCCCACATGAGCTGGCTGCAGCGACGCGGCGAGGTCGGACAAAAAGAGAAGCTTTAACCGCCGAGACGCAGAGTTTGCAGAGAAATATTTGGCAAACAACATCGCAGTAAATCACCCATTCCGTCTTTTCTCGGCGCTCTCGGCGTCCCGGCGGTTATGATTTTGTGATGCCGAAAGAAATCGAAATCAAGTTTCGGATTACAGATATTAAGGCGCTCATCCGTGCTCTGAAAAGCACAGGCTTCGAGCAAGTCACTCGCTCTACCCACGAGATCAATTCACTCTACGACCTGCCGGGGCAGAATCTTCGCAAGCGAGGCGAACTGCTGCGGTTGCGCAAGTATGGCAAGCAGTGGGTGCTGACGCATAAGAAAAAATCCACCCTTGCACGCAAAGCGCGCAAGGATGGGGCGCCCGATGCCGGGCGGCACAAAGTGCGAACCGAACTGGAGACACGAGTGGAAAATGGCGAACAGATGGACGCCGTTCTCCGTGCCTTGGGCTTTTCTCCAACATTCCGCTACGAAAAGTATCGCGCGGAATGGAGCGACGGAACTGCTCATGCAGTGATCGACGAAACTCCGATCGGAAACTTTGGCGAACTCGAAGGGCCTGCCCGGTGGATTGACCGCACGGCCCGGGCGCTGGGAATTACACCGCGCGATTACCTCACGCAGACGTACGCAGACCTTTTCTTCACGTGGAAACGCAAGAATCGCAGTCCCGCTTCCGAGATGACATTTAGTGCGATTCCGGCCAAGTACAGGGATGCCCGCTGACGCTACGCCTTGCAGCGCAGGTCATTGGCTACCGCGGCCTTGCGGCGCCTTCAAGCGGCGTGCGCCAGATGCGCGGCTTCTTCTGCGCGCTTTGCCTTCCAATAGCCTTCGTATCCCAGAGTGGCAAAGTAGATGGCCTGATCGAAGAACAGGTCGAGCAAGCGTAAGAGTTCGAAACCACCCAGGATTTCCAGAGGCTTTTCGCGCATACCTTCCATCTCCAGAAAATCCCAGAGATTCTCTTCTGTCATCATGAGGGCCCAGCAGAGCGCACTCAGAGCGACTCCTTGCTCGGCACGGCGCCGGCCAAGAGGCGTATAGACCCGCTCGATGTCGTCTTCGGTTTTGGTTAAAAGCCAATCGCTGAGATTGCGGTAGACTTCGCGAGCACGTTCGCGCATCTCCTGGGTTGACACTTTACGCAAGTCAGCGGACCGGCTGGAGCGTTCCAATTTATGAAGAAGACTTTCGGTGAGCTGTTCGGAATGCGATTCAATAAGGTGAATCAGGCGAAGAGCGATCATAGCGAACCTCCTCGTACCTCTGGTTTAATTGTAGTCCGAGGGCGCGGCGCCGAAGCAAGAATCTCACGCCTACAAGGCCAAACAGCACCGAGGCGATGATGAAACTAGTTGCCCCTGGGCGTGTCAGTGGTGTTCTTTGACTTCTGGTTCTGCGCTTCGGAGAGGTCGCTTACGTCAACCGTCTCGGCGCAATCGCCCTTTTCATCGTAATCGCAGGCCCGGCCGGGATGGGTCTGTTTGCACTTCTGGCAAAGTTCAGTGGCCATGATTCCACCTCAAGGATTGAATGGTATCGAAGATACGATTAACTGTCTCGCATTTCCCCAACCGCCAGGCGGCAAATCTACCCAGCGGCGCCGCAGCACTTCTTGTATTTCTTGCCGCTTCCGCAGGGGCACGGATCATTGCGTCCGACCTTTTCGCCGGATCGTATCACCTGTGTGACCTGCATGTCGCCCGAACCTGCCATGCGAGCCTGCTCCAGTTCGCGCTTCTTCTTGCGCTGAAAGGCTTCTTCAATTTCATCGACGGAAGTCGCGACTTGGCGCGGTGGACGGCCGTTGCCACCGTTTCCACCCCTGCCACCGGTGATCAGCGAAGGCACGCCCGCGTCTGGTCCTTGGCCTGAGGGTTGATCCGTTCCGCCTCGCGGCGGGGGAAGAGAATCGGCCGGACGCTCGAGAATCTGCATCAGGTAGAGATAGCGAACCGTCTCTTCCTGGAAGCGTTGCATCATCTCCTCGAACATCTCGAAAGATTCACGCTTGTATTCGATCAGCGGATCGTGCTGCCCGTAGCCGCGCAGACCGATGCCTTCTTTGAGGTGGTCCATCGAGAGCAGGTGGTCCTTCCACTGCGCATCGACGACGCTCAACATAATCATGCGTTCGTGATAGCGCATGGCGTCGGCGCCAATAAGTTTCTCTTTGGCGTCATAGCGCTCTTTCAGTTTCTCGAAGATGGCGTCGCCGAGTTCGGCGCGGTTCATAGTCTCGGGCTTCACACCCTCGGCGTAGATATCGACGCCAAAACGCGTGAAAATCGCATCCTTCAAACCCTTCAGGTCCCAATCATCGGCGTGCCCCTTGACCGGACAGAACCTCTCCAGAATCTCCCCGAGTATTCCCGAGACGTAGTCTTCTACGATCAGGTCCTTTTGATCGAGGCCTTCGAGCAGGCGGCGGCGCAGGCCGTAAACGGCCTCGCGCTGCTTGTTCATCACGTCGTCATATTCGAGCAGGTGTTTGCGCGCCTCAAAGTTCTGGCCTTCGACGGCTTCTTGCGCAGCTTCGATGCGGCGCGAAATCATCCGCGACTCAATCGGCACACCCTCTTCCATGCCCAGGCGCTGCAGCAACTTCGAAACCCATTCCTTGGCGAAGATGCGCATCAGGTCGTCTTCGAGCGACAGATAAAAGCGCGAAGAACCGGGATCGCCCTGGCGGCCGGCGCGCCCGCGAAGCTGGTTGTCGATGCGGCGGGATTCGTGGCGCTCCGTCCCGAAAATATGAAGACCTCCAGCCGCAATCACTTCCTGATGTTCACGATCAGTGTCGGCTTTGTAGCGAGCGAACACTTCATTCCACTGATCGGTTGGTACCGCATATTCGTTGCCGGCGTAATACCACGTCGTGCGGTTGGGATCGTCGGCCACATTCTCGATTTTGCCTTGCGCAGCGCGGATCGGTTGCGCGATTCCCTTCTTTACGCATTCCTGCTTGGCCATGAATTCCGGGTTGCCGCCGAGCAGAATGTCTGTGCCACGACCCGCCATGTTAG
>JBAQJU010000348.1:0-1631 GCA_049300475.1 Terriglobales bacterium
CCTTGACGTACGGCCTGAGTATCCCAGAGGCACAGAGACGGTTCTTCTGCTCGAAGACGATGATTCGCTGCGGCAAGTGACGTGTGAGTTTCTCGCAGCGAGCGGTTATAACGTCATACAAGCCAGCCGTGGTGATTTGGCTCTTGACCTTGCGGCCCAATACAAGGGTCGGATTCCCTTGGTGATCAGTGATGTCGTCATGCCCGAAATGAGTGGCCCACTAGCAGTGTCAAAACTCCGACTGTCTCACCCCGAAGTGCGAGCCTTATATGTGTCGAGATATGCGGAAACGCCTGTTGTGCAGGAACTCATTGCAGAAGGGGCACTTCTATTACAGAAGCCGCTCTCTCGAATGACCTTGCTAACAAAGGTCGACGAACTGCTCCATTAATTGACCCATAATTGAGATCTTTGAGGATTCTCTCTCCGGCGTTCGTGCCTTTGATGACAGCTACAACTTTCCCCGGCTGGTAAGTTCGACTGTTGAGCCGAACGACCGCGAATGAAGGATCAGGCTTGCTTGTCACGGCTCCCCCCTAAATACGCGGAAGCCATCATACCGTAGTTGCTCTCAACCAAGGAGGTTTTCTAAACTTCAAACTCCGAGAGCGCCACAGGTCGTCTAGTCCTTGGTCAACCATTCCAACGCCTCAATGATGTTCGTGAACTCAGGAAAATCGCGTCGGGAAAACTTCCTCAGGTCCTCCCGAAACGAAGAGGGCACGGTGTCCGTTCCTATCCATGCCGTTTTCTTGATGTACGGCTTGTCAAAGGATTGGCGAGCTTGGCTGGTGGCACTATCGCGCCGGGGATTGTCAGAAAGCGGTCGAGTTATTGTCCGACGCATCTCAGCAGCGCCCTAGCGATACAGAGTTAGGTTTGCAACTGGCCTGGGCGCAAATAGAAATCCGGCGATACGGCGACGCTTTGCAAATGGTGCAGAACACCGGCTACACAGCAGGGATCGAGCCCGAAAAGGCGATGGCGCGAGCCGTGGCGCGATGGCAGGCTCAGGAACAGGACCAGGCACTCGTTGATTTCAACATAGCACTGGTCGGGCAGCCGGAGTGGGGAAATTTGAGTTGGGTCAAGGCGCTTTACTCGCCTCTGGTCGCACAAAGCATCCAAGGGATGCAGGCTGAGCGCGAGCGGCGAAAACAGAAATCGAAAACCGCCGCCGTTCGCCGGGGAGCACGCGGAACTACCCGACTGGCACACTATTGGATGCCAGTTTGACCGATCCGGCCGTTTTTCAGGCGAAATCCGTCAGGCAGGCCTGTCAACCAGAAGGTTTTCAGCGGCGCTTCCCACTCTACGACGTCATGAGCTCATGAAGTCATGATGTGTTTTAGCGCGATGACAAAACCGGGTTTGAGGGCGGTATAGGGCACGTTTGGGTAGCAATAGTACTCAATCAGAGAAAGTGCGGGATTGAACCCCCACACAAGGTTTATGAATCGGACCGCATGGGCGCTACGGAGACGCGGGCAGGGGGCGATTTTCGCTTCGTTCCTGTAACTTGCGCAGTCCCCGCCAGCGGGCGTACTGCTCGGCCTTCGCTGGGTCAGGATCTTCGTGCCCATTCAGCCAGAAGTCAAACCATTCGACATTGCCTTCCAGCGATATGTGGC
>JBAQJU010000349.1:0-7687 GCA_049300475.1 Terriglobales bacterium
ATTTACTCTCGCCAAAATACCTGAAAGATTCCAGCCTGACTGTGAGATGGAAATTTCCGCTGGACTTCGGCCCTCACTTCCGTATTCATCCGGCCCGCCGGAAAAAATGGCGCTTCGTTAATGACTACTACCTTCACATCGTTCGACTGCAGAGCTCGCAGCACTTCATCCGCCTTGGCGCCGCCGTCGTCGCGCGTCACATTCCGCAGCCCGGAAAGAAAATATAGTTCTGGGCAATCGGTCCCCGCATACATCACTCCGTTGGGCGAATGCTGCTGCAAGAAATGAATCAAATCCTCGAAGAAACGCGCGTTCTCGATCCGCACTCCACCCCGCGGCAGTTGCAGTTTGTCCATGTGGCCGACCTGGTGGGTCAATTCGGCAACCTGCATGGGAACCAGCGTCACCACTCCAAATGCCATGTAGAGACCAGCTACCGAGGCCAGCACATACGTCCCGCGCTGGGTCTTGCGGGTGGCCACAATCGCCACCAGGGCAAGCAACGTCAATGGCAAGGTGTAGCACAAGTAGATGGGAGCAGCGAATGGATACTGCACCAGGCTGCAGGTCGCGGCTAGCGAAGTCAGCAGCATGACCTGCTGCCGTTCGAGTTTCGTGCGTTCGACTTTCGTGCGTTCACCGTGGCTTCTGGCCGCAAGCACAACCGCTGCCGCACCCAGCACTACGACTACCGGCGTTAGCATTACGGCCGAAAACCAGACTCCCGACAGAATTCTCATGGACTGGGTCGCTCGCGCAGCGATCACAATCGCTCCCAGCCCAACGGCCGCGCCCACGACTTTTCCCTGAAACTTGTCCCAAAACATCGCCGCCGCCAGGATTCCCACGAGCGGCAACACGAACACTATGTACTGAGGGGGCGCCGGCCGTATGACTGCCAGGTCCGCCACATGGCCAACGATACTCGACTTCATTCCGGAGAGGAAGTTGTCCAGCGCCTCGGATATTGCATACGGCACCAGGAAAATGGCGAGTGAGCTCAATATACCGAGGCCAAACGGAGTCACCAACCGAGCGAGTGCACGGAAACGGTCCGCCGTCGCCGCCGACACCTTCCGTTCGCCGAGTAAGACCAGCGCTACAACCACCGCTGAAGGTAGCACGAAATGGTAGAGCTCGGCCAAGGTGAACCGCGTGCGCAGTACATAAATGACCGTGCCCAGGAACACCGACAATGCGCTCACGCTGAATGCCCGATATCCCCAGCTATTTTTTTCTGTCCCCTTCCCCGTGTTTTCGCCCTGTTCCAGGAAGGCGAGAAACAACAGCGCTCCAGCAACAAAATAGGCCCCGATCACTTTGATCGCGATCGAAACTCCGCCACAAACTCCGGCCACAAACAACCACCGCCGTGTTTTGACCTCGAGATAGCGCAGCAACGCCGCTGCTCCGAACGTGGCGAAGAACAGGTTGTACCAGGACGGCATCGCCGCGGGATAATTTGGAAAGCTCCAGGAGACCGCCAAGAGCGTGACCACACCGGCCCCAACCGCGGACGTGAAGCGAAGTGCAATGTAGTAGACGGCCGGCATCCACGCCAGGAAAAACAAGAACACGCAGATTCTCAGCGACATGAGATTCACGCCAAGCACACGAAAGGCCAGCGCGTGAATCATGCTGAGACCGCCCGTGTAGATCTCGGCGAAATCGCGGTGCGGAAGTTGTCCCTGTAACACACGCAGAGCGCTCTGGGCCAGAGTCCCATCATCTGCCGGAACCCACCCGCTGCCGAGGTGAAACCCAACGTAGACTCCCGCGATTATCCAGACCGCGCCCAGCACCAGCCACCGAACGAAACGATCATCGCGGGCAAGGAACACGCCTTCACGCCCGCTAGAGGCTGGAACCTCTTGCCCCACCTCTCTGACCCGTACTTCGACGGTCAGCGCATCACGGGCTGGAGTCGTTCCCATTGGTGCATCTGAGTTAGCAGAGGTGTTTTCCCGGTCGTTACTCACTTTGCCTCCAATGCCGTCAGTCGCACCTTCGCTTCTGTACTGTCCTGATTCAACTGCAGGGCTTGCTTGTACTCCGCCCTGGCCGCGTCCCGATTACCACTCTTCTCGAGCGACTCGCCCAGCCAATAGTGGTAGTCCCATACCTTCGGATCGATCGCCACCGCTTGCTGCAGATACGCTTGGGCTTCATCGTTCCGGCCTTCTTCCGACAGAGCGCGTCCCAAAAAGTGCTTCGGCCCCGCCTCTTCCGGAGCCAGCGCTACCGCCCGCGACAACAATCGTTCCGCTTCCCGGTACTGGCCATCCATCAAGTGAATGTTGCCGCAGTTATAAAGCGCCGAATAAAGGTTTGGTTCTTTTTCCAGAATCTCCGAGCAAAGCGCATATGCCTTGTCAAAGTCACCCATTCGCCCATACAGTCCGGCAACAGACGCCATCCCCATCTCGGACTTCACGTAGTCCGGGCTCACTTTTTGCAGCCAAAACCGGCCCTGGTCGAACCTTCCCGCCCGAATGTAAGTCTCCGCGAGCGCCAGCGGAGCATAGCTCAGATTCGGATGCTTTCTCGCTGCCGACTCCGCGAGTTCAATTGCCCGATCATTGGCGCCGCGCTTGCTGTACTCCGCCGCCAGACCAACCGCAGCATATGGATTATCAGGATAAAGCGCGTAGCCCCGCGTCCAGAGCAGCAGATCGCTCGCCCAGTACACCTGCTGCGATAGCGAAGCGCCCACGTAGGCAACGCACAGCAGAAGCACGGCCGCCACCTGCACCGTTTGCGCGCTCCATTGCCTGATGGCCGGCAAGCGTTGGCACCCCATCGCCAGCAAGATCGCGAACCCGACCGACGGCAGGTAAATGTAACGATCCCGTACGAAATCGCCGTTTCCGAAATTGCGCAGATAGAGAGCTGGCGCCAGACCTACCAGCAGCCAAAGGCCCGCAAAGGCGACCGTCGAATTCCCTTCCCGCCGATTCCAATACCACAATCCGGCCACCGCTCCGCCGAGGGCCAATACCGGTGCGACAACTTGACTAAGGATCGCGCTGGTGACATAGGGTGTGTAATACAGGCCTGTGAGTCCTAGCGGAACAAGTAGCTTCCACAAATAGAAACTCAGCACCAACGGCAACGTGCGAGCCACATCGACCATTCCGTGGCCTGGATCAAACTGCCCGGTTGTGTGCGACAGCGCATCCTTTCGTAAAAGAAAGTATGCGGCAGTCAATAATGCAAACGGCATCGCCTCCATCGCTGCACCGAGGACTCTTCGGGCCGGCGACGTCCTGCCTTGCGCAGGATGCAGCCATGCGTAAATTCCCACCAGCGCCGCGAAGGTTACGGCCATTTCCTTGGTCAGAAGCGCACACCCCAGCAAGATCAACGATGCTGTCCACCATGCCACTCTCTTCGTTTGCGCAGGACCCCGCGTTTGCGCAGGATCCCGCCCGTTCAGGAACGCAACAAACGCGAGCGCCACAAACATCGTGACCATCGAGTCAGAAGCCGCGGAAATCCAAGCGGCCACTTCAACGTGGATGGGATGCAGCGCAAAAATCAGCGCGGCCAGGGCGGCCGTCCAATATTCCAGTCCCAGCTTCCGGGCCAGCCAGAGGACGGAGGCGACCGCCGCCACATGCACCAGCAATGCGCCCAGGTGCCAGCCCCATGGCCGCAATCCGAAAAGCGCATAATTCAGCATCGACCATGCGACAAACAATGGCCTGTAATACACCTGATGCCTTGCCATGTGGTACCACAGATCGCTCCCGAAGGCGCGCGGCAGATTGCTCCAGCTGCGCACAATCGGACTATTGACGATCTGCGGCCAGTCATCCCAGACAAAATCAAAGAACAATGAGCCGCTGTAGACCACCACGGTAGTAAGTGCCAGGAGCGACAGAAACACACTTGGTCTTCGCAGGTACTTGCTCAGAACCTCCGCTGCACTGACGTCGGTATTCGCCTGCGTCTCGTTCCTCTCCACCACGGCCAAGCAGACAGTCCTTTCGTGAGGCTCGCCCAGAGCGATTCGGGCTCTCCAGACTGGCTCATACTAACCGTCCCTGGCGCTCCGCGCATGTTACCCAGGTTACCTACGTGTCCCACTTATTCCCCTATTTCGTTGTGCCATTTGCGACGATTATTTTTATGGGGTCAATCGCCGGAACCCAAGCCGCTACCGAGGCATCGCCGGTATTGTGCGTCGATCTCGACGGCACTCTGATCCGGGGAAACCTGCTGTGGGAGTGCGTCCTTTCCCTGCTCAAGACCCGCCCGGTCGTACTTTTTCGACTGCCCTTCTGGCTGCTTCGCGGACGTGCTTACCTTAAGCGCCAACTGGCGGACCGCGTTCACATCGATCCCGCTCGTCTTCCCTATCGGCAGCAGGTTCTTGATCTTCTTCAGCGCGAGAAACTCGCTGGCCGCCGGATCGCACTGGTGACAGCAGCCGATCGCACGCTTGCCGAGCCAATCTCCAACTACCTCGGCCTGTTTGACGAAGTTCATGCCAGCGACGGCCAACGAAATCTAAAAGGCTCCAATAAAGCTGCATTCCTAGTCGAGCATTTCGCACTTTTCGGCTTCGACTACGTCGGCGATTCGGGTGCCGACCTGGAAGTTTGGCGTTACGCTCGTGCGGCGTACGTAGTCGGAACGCCCGCGCGTGCCCTGCAGGCAGCCGGAGTGACTTCGGTCAAAGAGACGATCGTCGAGCCGCGGGCGTCCTTGCGTACCTGGATCGATGCCCTTCGCGGGCACCACTGGGCGAAGAACCTGTTGCTCTTCCTGCCGCTGGCCCTCTCGCATAACCTTGCGCTCGACCCCCTCGTCCACACTCTGGCCGGCTTTCTACTCTACGGCCTTTGCGCTTCGGGACTGTACATCCTCAATGACCTTCTCGATCTCCATTCCGACCGCGAGCATCCCTGGAAAAAAGAGCGCCCATTTGCCGCCGGAAACATTTCGATCCCCGAAGGCCTGTTTGTTTCTCTCAGCCTCTTATGCTCAGCGATTGGGCTTGGGTTCCTGCTCGACCTGCAATTTGGGCTGGTTCTGCTCGCATACGCGGCGCTTACAATGTGGTACTCGCTCCATCTCAAGAAAATCGCTCTGCTCGACGTCTTCGTTCTTTCGAGCTTTTACAGTTTCCGCATTCTTGCCGGAGCAATGATTTCAGAGACACCGCTGTCCCAGTGGTTTCTGGCATTTTCCATGTTTTTCTTTCTCAGCCTGGCAATGGCCAAGCGTTATTCCGAGTTACTTCACGCGAATAACTTAGTAACATCGGGGAAATCTGGACGTGGTTATCGTGTCGACGACCGGGAACTCTTGCTCGCGCTTGGAGTCGGGAGCAGTTTTTCCGCGGTCGTCATTCTCAGCCTTTACGTCCACAGCCAGGATGTGCGAGTCCTTTACTTGTCGCCTGAATGTCTATTTCTACTTTGTCCAATCGTTCTCTACTGGCTCAGCCGGACCTGGCTGCAGGCACACCGCGGCGAATTAAAGGAAGATCCGGTCACTCTGGCCATCCGCGATCGCGTTAGCTACGTGGTGGCGCTGGCCTCGGCGGCGGTAATTGCCGCCAGCATGATAAGCATGACTTTCTAAAGACTTCTTAATATGTCTGGTCAATCGGCAGCGTTTTTGAAAAGAAAAGTCGGCGGAGGCTTCTCCACAGGGAAGTATCTCTCCTGGGGACGATATCCCAAGGTCACGCATAGCCACGTCTACAAGCCGGCTTGGGAAGATCAGGTGCCGGGCATCCTCAAAGATGCCTCCGCGGGCTCGTTGCTTCCCTATGGGATGGGTCGCAGTTACGGCGATTCGTGTCTCAATGCCAAACGTGCATTGGTGGATTGCCGCCGCCTTGACCGTATTCTTGGCTTCGACGAATCGACCGGCGTCCTTCGCTGCGAAAGTGGAGTCAGCTTTGCCGAGATCATCGACGTGTTTCTCCCGGAAGGCTGGTTCCTTCCGGTGACACCCGGAACACAATTCGTCACCGTGGGAGGAGCCATTGCCAATGATGTCCACGGGAAAAACCATCACTGCGCTGGAACCTTTGGCTCCCATGTCCGTCAACTTGGGCTGTACCGCTCGAACGACGGAGCGGTTTTCTGCAGCCATGACCAGAACCCGGAGATGTTCCGCGCGACCATCGGAGGCCTGGGTCTGACCGGCGTCATTGCGTGGGTCGATATTCAGCTTCGACCCGTTGCTGGACCGTGGATCGACTCCGAAGTCGTTTCCTTTGAATCCCTCTCTGCTTTTCTCGAGCTCAGCCGCGAGAGTGACGGGCGCTTCGAGTACACCGTTGCATGGCTGGACTGTTTCGGAGGAAAGAATCCGCGCGGAATTTTTTTCCGCGGAAATCATTCCGCTGAGGCCGGCAGGAAATTTCACGCCAAGCGTGGCCCGAAACTGCCGTTCGCCTTGCCCGCTTGGTTGCTTAACCGTTACACCGTGAAAGCGTTCAACACGGCTTACTATCGGGCGCACGCGGCGAGAAAACATTCGTCGCTTGTGGGCTACGATTCGTTCTTCTATCCGCTCGACTCCATTCGCCAATGGAACCTGCTCTATGGCAAACAAGGTTTTCTGCAATACCAATGCGTGATACCGGAAACTAACGTGGCGGCCCTGGAGGAATTACTTGATCGCATCGCTGGTTCTGGCTTGGGTTCCTTCCTCGGCGTCCTCAAACAATTTGGCTCCGCGCCGGCGGCCGGGATGTTGTCTTTTCCTCGTCCGGGACTAACCCTGGCGCTCGACTTTGTCATGCGCGGCGAGCGCACCTTGCAACTCTTGCGTTCTCTTGACGAGGTCGTCCTGCAAAGTGGGGGCGCTCTTTATCCCGCCAAGGATGCCCGCATGAGCCCAGCTCTGTTCGAGGCCTCATTTCCGCGCTGGCGGAGCTTCGTCCCCTACATCGACCCGAAAATGTCGTCATCATTCTGGCGCCGCGTCACCGGGGAGCAGTGACCATGACCATGGCAATGACCGTGCCCCCGCCTTCCTCAATTTCACGCGTAATGCCGATGCAGAAGGTCATTGTCCTCGGGGCCACTTCTGGTATCGCGCTTGAAGTCGAGCGGCAACTGGCGCGGCGCGGATGCGAATTGTTGCTGGTTGCGCGGCCGCCCGAGCGCCTGGCGGCATTGCAATCCGACCTTCTGGCTCGCGGCGCAAAACAGGTTCTGACCTGTGCGGCCGACTTATCCTCCATCCAACAGCACAGCGGAATTGTCGACTTTGTCCGACGTGCGTTTTCGGATTACGACACTGTGCTGCTCGCCTATGGATCGATGCAGAACCAGAAAGATTCCGAAGCTTCGGTCGAAATCTTGCTCGAGGAGCTCAATGTCAACTTTGTGAGCGCTTCCGCAATCCTCACGGTCTTCGCGGCAGACCTTGAGCAGCGCCGCACGGGCTGCATCGCCGCCATCACCTCGGTTGCCGGAGATCGTGGCCGCCGCTCCAATTACGTATACGGTTCCGCCAAGGGTGCGCTTTCAATTTTCCTGCAAGGCCTGCGCAGCCGGCTCCATCCTGCGGGAGTCAAAGTGATCACCATAAAGCCGGGGCCGGTGCAGACTCCGATGACCGACCATCTCCCCAGCGCCAGCCGCTTCGCCGAGCCCGAGGCGGTTGCCCGCGATATAGTTCGCGCTCTGGAGCGCCGCTCACCCGACGTCCTCTACAC
>JBAQJU010000350.1:0-42188 GCA_049300475.1 Terriglobales bacterium
TTGCCATCAATTGGGGAGACGTTATCGTGCGGGTCGAGGCAAGGAAATGCCGAATAGAAACTATCGGCAGCCGAAGTATTCCCAGCAGCCATAGCGGCTCTATGTTGCCTAAGGCCAAACAAGAGGCCTACAACGGGCAGTAACATAAGGACGACCAAGCAACCGGCAAGAAATGGATATCTACCTGCCCAATGCAGGAGCGGTTGCCAGTCGTATCTTTTTTTGCGCTTGCCTTTGCGCCTTCCCCTGTGAGGATTTGGCGGCCGAATATTCGAACTTGGAGGCGGAGTTACATCAACATCCGGCTGCCAGGAGGACGGAGCAGGCGCGAATCTTTGGCGATACGTGGCCAATCGCTCGTCATAGAGCAACCGTCGATCCGGTTCAACGAGCACATGATAAGCCTCGTTGAGCTCCTTGCTCTTTTCCTCTGCCGCCCGCTTCCAGTAGGGCGTGGCATTCGGGACATGATCGGGATGTACCTGCCGAATCAGATCCCGGTACGCGCGCTTGATCTCGTCTTGGGTTGCGCTCTCAGGAATGCCGAGGACGGTGTAATAGGTATCCCCGCTCATGGCCGCGCCTCGAGCAAACGGCTGGCTGCTCGCAGGGACAGTTGTCCGGCCCTCTTGAGTGTGAGTAACCTTCTCATAGGGTCACTGCTCGTAAGCGATTCGGAGCATGGTTACAACAGGGGGAGACGTGCCATTCTTCCACTTAGTAAGTGGACAGAAGAGTGTAACAGGTTGGTTTTTCATTGTCACGAAGATTGATTCGCAGATTGCGTAGGCAGGAGGAGTGTTTGGGCGGAAGCCCACCTTACTGGAGGAATGACGGTTTTGGGCGAGACCCCCTCAGGGCGGTCTTGTAGAATCAAAGACTTAGCGTGGACTTTTTTGAGTCTTTGAATCCAAAGGACTTAAAGGAGAATTCCCTGACCCGCCCTGGCCGCTGAGAAGAACGCAGGGGTCCTTCGACTCCGCAGGGGCTTCACTTTGTGAAGTTCCTGCTGCGCTCAGATGTAATGAAAACAAGAAAGGCGTGCCTCCAAGGGTAGAGTACGTGCTCGAAGCACAAGCCCTGAAGGAGGCACGAGATGATCCACGTTGGCGTAGATCTTCACCGGAGATTTTGTTACATGACGGCTTTGGAAGCAAGAGGCAAAATCGTACAGAGTGGTCCGATGACCAACGAGAAGGTGGCCTTGCGGAAGTATTTCCGGCAGTTTCGTGGGCAGGCGGTGCAGGTGGCGGTGGAGGCGTGCGGGTTCTGGCCGGCGTTTCGCGAGGTGGTGGAGCCGGAGGTGGAGCGGCTGGTGCTGGTGCATCCGCAGCGGGTGAAGGCGATTGCTTCGGCGAAGCTGAAGAACGACCGGGTAGATTCGGAGACGCTGGCGCATTTGTTGCGCTGCGAGTTGTTGCCGGAATCGTGGAAGGCGGACCGGGAGACGCAGGCGCGGCGGCAGCAGAGCCTGCCCTGAGCTTGTCGAAGGGTGCGTTTGCGGACGACCCTGGTGCGGCAGCGGACGCGGTTGAAGAATCAGGTGCACGCGGTGCTGCATCAGCAGGGATTGCGGTCTCCCGTGACGGATTTATTCGGCAAGCGCGGACGGCTATGGCTGGCCGGAGTGAAGCTGCCGGAGCAGGCGCGGGAGTCGGTGCAAGCGTGTTTGCGCATGATCGATCACTATGGCGAGGAAATTCAAAAGCAAAATCTTCAACTAAGTGAAAAAGCAAAACAGGACGAGCGGGTGCAGTGGCTGCTGACGATTCCGGGGATTGGCGAGTGTTCGGCGATGATGCTGTTGGCCGAGATCGGCGACCTCGGGCGCTTCGGGAGCAAGGAAGCGTTGTGCAGTTATGCCGGGCTGGTGCCGCGGGTGCGGGAGTCGGCGGGCAAAGCGGCATCACGCGGCAGGGATCGAGCGCTCTGCGCTGGATCATGGTGGAAGCGGCGCAGGTGGCGACCCGGTGTTCGCCGGCGGCCAAGCGCTATTATGAAAGGCTGCTGCGCAAAAAGCATAAGCACGTGGCGCGAGTGGCGCTGGCGCGGAAGTTGCTGATCGCGGTGTACGCCCTGTTGCACGACGGTGTAGTGTTTGCAGAAGAAAAGTTTGCGGCGAGGTAAGGGGAATCCGTCAGCTCGAAGTCATCCTTGCTCTTCGAGAGCGACGCTCAGATGGAGCGGCGGAGTCCGGACATACCTTATGTGCCTCGAGCACGAATAGAAGCCTGTCCGCATCGCCGCAAAAATACCTATGGACAGGTGCGCCCGTTTTCATAGAAGGATGACATTGGATAGGGGGGCTGACGGCGCGGGCGAAAAGCAGGTCCTTCGCTTCGGTCAGGATGACAACGGTGCTAAAAGCGCGTTAACGGCTGATGGTTGAGATTAGGAACTGAGGGTCGGCGGCGGCGGATGACTGATGACTGAAAGCTGATAGCTGATGGCTACTCTACGTCCAGCGGAACCAGCGCAGCGCGAGGACGAACGAGACGCCTCCCCAGACTGCGAGGACTAGCAGGCGTCCGGATTGCGAGGCGAGGGTTGCTCCCTCTGTGATGGTGGCTCGCAGGGCGTCGTTTAACGCTGTCAGTGGCAGGGCCTTGATGAAGGGTTGGGCGATGGCGGGAAATCGTTCGTAGGAGAAGAAGACTCCGGAGAAAATCCACATGGGCATCATGACCAGGTTGATGAGGCCGGAGACGCTTTCAATTTTTTGCGCGCGGCAGGCGGTGAGCAGGCCAACTCCGCCGAATGCAATCGCACCAATTGAACCGAGCACGATGACGGAGAAGATCGAGCCCTGGACGCGCATGTGGAAGACAAGGACTCCGAAGCCCAGGAGCAGGCCGACTTCGATCACCATCAGGACGAGACGGCTGCTGGTGAGTGCCAGCAGGAAATCGCTCTTCCGCATGGGTGTCGCCACAAAACGCTTCAGCAATTTGCGCTGCCGCATTTCTACCAGTGCGAAGCCTACTCCCCACATGCCGGAGTTCATCAGGTTCATGCCGAGCAGGCCGGGAATGAGGAAATCGATGTAGCGCGAGCCCGGTTCGCTTGAAGCTTGCGTGGTGGTGGCGATGACATCTTTTCGTCCGGCCGCGGATTGCAGGGCGGCATCGACTTCGGCTCGGGAGAGCACGCTTTCGGGACGCGCAGGATCGTAGTGATAGGTGTAACTGCCGGCGGGCCTAGGCTCGATGGCCAGATCGAACTTGCCAAAGCGGAGGCCTTTGAGTGCAGCATCGCGGTCGAGGACGGTCGCGCGAATGCTCGTATGTTGCGGCGAATTCTGCAGCATGGCCAACGTTTTCTGGGAGTCTTCGCCAGCGATCACGACGACCGAACTGACATCGGCGGGCTTGTTGCGGAAGGCGACGCCCAATCCTAGAGCGAGCAGCAGCGGGAAGATGAACACCCAGAAGACGACTTCAGGCTCGCGCTTCAGTTCGAGTATGCGCGCCCAAAGCAGGTGCCGGTAAGCGGACCAGCGGCCGGGGCGTGGCTCGGGTGGGGGAGACGCCGGCGTGAGGTTCTTGGCTTTGGGAATTTGCGGGGTCTTGGTTTCGGTGGCCATTTGATTTTTATTCTTCATTCTTCCCGCAAGTGGCGGCCGGTGAGACGCACAAAAACGTCTTCGAGGCTGGCCTGACGAGTGCTGAGATGCTCGAGTTGATGACCCTCCAGCTGGAGCGCGGCGAGCAGAGCCGGAATGGTGAGATGCGGCTCGCGCACGCTGAGGCAAACGGTCGAATCGTCGCTGCGAACGGACTGGACGCTGGGGAGCGCGCGCCAGGCTTCGACTTCGGCGGGCTTGCCGTTTCCGTTCGAGCCGGCATCGCGGGTAATTTGGAACTCCACCATGTGGTGGCCGCCGAGGCGGTCGATGAGATCGGCGGGCGAGCCTTCGGCGATGATCACGCCGTGATCGACGATGGCTAGGCGGTCGCAGAGGCGTTCGGCTTCATCCATGTAGTGCGTGGTGAGGAGAACTGTGCCACCTTTTTTCTGGAAGACGCGAATGATGTCCCAGAGCTGGCGTCGGCTTTGGGGATCGAGTCCGGTGGTGGGCTCGTCGAGAAACAGGATGCGTGGATTGCCGACGAGCGCGGTCGCGACGGCGAGACGCTGCTTTTGGCCGCCGGAAAGTTTGCCGACCCAGCTATCGGACTTTTCGGTGAGTTGCAGTTCGTCGAGGACTTCCGCGGCGGGGCGCGGCTCGTCGTAGAAGCTGGCGAAGAGCTCGATGGTTTCGCTGACGGTCAATTTTTCCGAGAGGCGCGTCTCCTGTAGAGAGATGCCGATCCATTCGCGCAACTGGCGGGGATTGTCGTTCCAGGGGTGGCCGAAGATGCGGACATCGCCGGAGGTGGGCGCAAGCAGGCCTTCGAGGATCTCGATGGTGGTGGTCTTCCCTGCTCCGTTCGGTCCGAGCAGTCCGAAGCATTCGCCGGCGTCAATACGCAGACTGAGGCCGCGGACGGCTTCTACTTTGCCGTCGTAGGTTTTGCGCAGGTTGGTGCACTCGATTGGAGACCCCACGAGGGAATTCTAACTTAGTCTATGGTTCGGAATGTAAACGGCCTGCAACGGGCATTGGCGCCACCCTTGGCGTTTTGCCAGAGGATTGCGTTGAGCTTCTCCGCATCGTTCGCATCGGGACGGGAGAAATCCATTTGCGAGGATTCTCTCGCGCCGGCTGCTTTCTTTTCGTTCACCCGGTAAATGAGGCCGCCGCGGAGGTTCTTGTCATCGGCCCGATAGGGTGGCTGCGTTCCGGGGCCAGCAAAAAGCGGAGCCATCAGTGGGGCATGGGCGTCGAACAGATTCATGGGCGGAAGGCCGAGCAGATCTTCCATGGTGTGCATCATGCTGACGGTGGTGTAGAAGTGATGGTCGACAAAAGGCTGCGCCAGACGCGGCGAATACTTGCTGATGACGAGAGAGACCGAGCGATGCGCGTCGACGTGATCGGCTCCGTTTTGTGCGTCATCTTCGACGACGAATATCGCGGTATCGTCCCAGTAGGGACTGCGGGAGACGGCGTCGACCACGCGGCCAACGGCTAGATCGTTGTCCGCGACGGAAGCTTGCGGCGTGGGCTTGCCAGGGCGCGTGCCTCCGGTGTGGTCGTCGGGCAGGTAGAGCAGGATGAACCGCGGCAATTCTTTCAGTGTTCCCTTCGCTTTCACGAACTCGCCGAATTCGCGCAGAAATTCATCGGCGCGGAGTTGATCGGGGTAGTCGACCTCGAAATCCGGATACAGGGGATCAAAATGGTCACGCTGGGCAGCTTTGGTTGGGCGGACGCTTTTTAGACGAGGCACGGCCCATGGCCACGGACTTGGCCCTCCGCGCGGATTGCCGACGTTCGCCGGCAACGGATCCCCTTTCCTGATTTCGGAGGACGGGCATGAAGCGGAAACGGGCGACGGCGTTCCTTCCACGGGCGAGCTCACCCTTTCGTTCTTGCACCAGGTGAGATGCATCATTTCGCCGTAGATGCGATAGCTGAGGCTGTGCCTCGCGAGGTTGTCCCATAGATAGCCGGTGCTGGGATCGTCGACATCGGGGATGCCCTGATCGAGCGGATACTCTTCGGCGACTGCGCCGCTGAAATCGTAGGTGCGCTCCTTGCCACGATAGGCAATCGGCCACGTTTTTTCGTTGTAGTCGGAGGTGGTGGAAGCATCAGACCAGAGATGGCCGTCGCCGGAAACTTCTCCGCTGTCGTAGAAGTTGTCGAGGACGCCGAACTGGAGGGCGAGTTTGTGTTCGTTGGGCGTGATGGCGGCGCCGTACATGGTAAGAGAGGGATCGCCGTCTCCGGCTGGCAGGTCGCCGAGAATCTGATCGTAGGTGCGATTTTCTTTGAGAATATAGATCACGTGCCGGATCGGATTCTTTCCGCCGGCGAATTCGATCTTGCCGGGATCGGTGTGGAGAAGATTATCTTCTTCGACCTGGCGCGTGTAGGTTTCGAGATCTTTTTCGATATCGGCGAGATGCAGGCGCTGGATGGAGCCTCCGATCAAGGTTGCGATGTACGGCTGCTCCCGATGATACGGCCCAATCTGCACCGTAGCTTTCATGTTGTTGGGGCCGCTGCCCTGGCCCTTGGCGGTGGCGATGAGGAGATCGTTGCCGGCGATGGCGAGGGCGCTGGGGTACCACTCGGTGGGGATGAAACCAATGGGTTCCTCATCAATAGGACCGACGTAATTGCCACCGGCATGTAGTTTTGGCAGTTCCTTGACTTTGAACACTGCAATGGCGTCGAGCGACGAGCTGGCCGCGTAAAGATACTTGCCGTCAGGTGAAAGCGCAATGGCTTGGAGGACGGCTCCTGGGTCGTTGAGGTTGGTGTGATAAACCCTCCACGCCCTATCGACGATTCTCAGGTCGACAGCAGCTACGTAGTCGGCGTTGGCAAGAACCACATAGAGCGTTTCTTCATTGGGGCTCAGCAGCATCGCCGCGGGATGCGAACCAGGAGCGATAGGGTCATACTCTTTCTTTTTCCACATGCCAATCCGCGTGGATCGAGACACGTCTCCCGTCTCAAGATCCAATTCCACAATCGCCGAGCTATTCCACAAGCTGACCCACGCTTTGGTTCCAGCTTTATTGGCGACCACCATATATGGATATTCGGCAGGGACAGATCGCCCGTGATCGAATTTCTTACGTCTGATTGCGAATGACTTCTCAATTTTTCCAGAGAAGATATCAAGCAATACCACGTTGTCAGCAAGATTATTGGCAATAAGCAGGCGGTCGCCCTTTGCTGAGGGCAAAACCGCGAAGCCAGCAGGATACGGAATCGCGGTTCCGGGCGGAGTCTTGCGCACACCGTAGGCGACTTCTTTGCCCTCTGCGAGGCGTTGCGGCGGGATCTTGATGAAGCGCTCGGGCGTGACTCTTCCGTCCGCAAACTCGTATACGGCGATGCCATTTCCCAGGTTGCGCGGACGTTCGCCGGCGGGATCGGTGATCGATCCCATCGACGCATATAGATGTTTGCCATCGCTGGAGAAGGCGAGGCCGATGAAATAGCTCTGGTGAGCGTCTCCGGCGAGGCGGTCGTCGGGAAAATCGCGCAGTTGATTGTTGCTGAGATCGAGAATCGCAATCGACTGGCGGCCACCGGTCTCCAGCGTGCCATAGCCCTGGTTGAGGAGCGCGGCGTAGCGGCCGTCGGGGCTGAGGGCGATGGTCGCGGGAAAGCTGTTGGTGCGGGCGAGGTAGCCGGGAACCGGGAGGGTTAAAGTTTTGCTGGTGGGAAGATTGATCTTCCGCGTTTGATTGGCGGCGCGTGCAGCCACAAACACGACGAGCGAGGAAAGAGCGAGGAGGGAGACGACAACGATTCTTTTCACGAGACGAATCCTCGTGCGGTTCTATCATCCGAAGGTCAAAGTAGGCAAATGGGAAGGTAAATACTGAGGGAAATGGCAGGCACCGGGAGCTCAATAAAAAGTTAATTCTTTCATCGGATAGTGCTTGCGATTCCGGGTCCACAACTCCGCGCGATTGATTACGGCCGCCGCGGCGATCAGAGCGTCGCTTAGCTCCAAGCCGTGACTCTTGCGATATTGCCGGAGATAATCGCCCGCCTGGCGGCCCGTTTCATAATCGATGGGCGCGCAAAGGAGGGTGCGAAAGAGTTGCGCAGTAGCCTCGTGCTCGCGCGGCAACGCTCCAGCCCACAGTTCCGCCGAACTTACCGGAGAACACAGGATTGCCGTTCCCGATTCTGCCAGTTGAGTCCACTTAACTAAGACATCTTGATTCCGTTCGCGAGAAACCTCGATGAGAATGTCGGAGTCGACCAGAACTCTCACGGCCGTCCGCGCCTTTCAAGCCTCTCCAGACGGGTGTCACGCCGCAGGCTGCGCACGTACTCTTCGGTAGAATTGGGCAAATCTTTGCGATTCTTCCTGATTCCCACGAAAGCGAGCATGGCCTCGCGGCGCTCCTCCAGATTGCCGAGATAGCGCTCGCGCGCGGCCTCACGCACTAAAGCGGAGATGGTGGTTCGCTGGCTCCGAGCCCGCGCGTGCAGAGCATTCCAGAGATCGTCGTCGAGATAGAGTTGGGTGCGCCGCACGATGTATAGTATACATCGTGACTCGTCTTTTTCTCAACTATTTCGTGCCCACCCAATGCGCTTCACAGGCTGGCTCGCCCGAGCGCGACTTCTTCACGCCCATCAGTTCCACTGCCTTGGCGGCGATGTGTTCGGCGGAGACTTCGAATTCCTTGATCAGTTCCCAAGGGGCTCCGGAGTCGCCGAAGCGGTCTTTGACGCCGATTGCGCCTGTAATTACTGGGATGCCATAAAGGGCGGGGGCTTCTGTAATTGTATTGGCGACTGGCCATGCCAGGGCGCCGATCTGGTGTTCTTCGGCGGTGAGGACCACGCTCGTATCGCGCGCGGCTCGCACGATCGCTTCCTTATCGAGCGGCTTCATGGTGTGCATGTTGAGGACGCGGGTTTTGTAGCCGAAGTCCGACTTGAGGATCCACGCGGCACGCATGGCTTCCGGGACCATCGGACCGCAGGCGATGATGGTGAGGTCTTCGCCTTCGTCGCGGTATTCGGATTCGAGCCTGGTTTCGAAGGCGTCGATGAAGTTGGGCGACTCGCGGCGAAGACGAATGACATTTGCTTTGCCGAAGACGAACGGTGTTTTTTCGTCGGTAACGATCGGCGTCGCCTCGCGGGCGAAGCGGATGTACTTCGGGCCAACGTGCTTGAGCAGGAGGTAGTCGGTGGCCTTGCGAGTTTCGACCAGGTCACACGGGACAACGACGCTCATGTTCGGCAATCCGCACATGGCGAAGAGGTCTTCGAGCGCCTGGTGAGTGGCACCATCGGGGCCGACGCTGACACCACCGTGCGCGCCCGCAATCAGCACGTTGAAATTGCCATAGCAGATCGAGGTGCGGATCTGGTCCAGGTTGCGCGCGGCTGCAAAGGTTGCGTACGTGCCGAAGACGGGGAGCTTCCCTTCCCTGGCCAGTCCGGCGGCGGCCGAGGTGGCGGATTGCTCGGCGATGCCCATGCTGATCCAGCGCGCTTTGCGCTCGGGCTTATTGGCGTAGAACTCGCTGATGGTGATTGAGCCCGAGATATCGAGGCCGAAGCAGACTACGCGCGGGTCGTCGCCATTGGCGGCGAGCGATTGACCGAAGCCGAGGCGCGTGGGCTTCATCTGGACTTTCATGTTGGCATCGGCGTTCCACCAGTAGTTGCGATGGAACTTTGGCATCTTGGCGTCGAGTTTGCGCTCGACTTCGGCCTGATATTGTTTGGCATGCGCGAAGAGACGGTCGACTGGGATCTGGCCGTTTTCATCTTCACTCAAGCCGAGTTCCTTCAAACCTTTGTGCAACTCTTCGACATTGGGCGCTTTGCCGTGCCATCCGGCGATGTCTTCCATGAAGCTGACGCCTTTGCCTTTGACGGTGTCGGCGATGATGACGGTCGGCTTGCCGCATCCGACCTTGGCTTTTTCGAGCGCCTCGACCACCTGCCGCATGCTGTGGCCATTGATGGTGATGACTTCCCAGCCGAAGCTGGCATACTTCTCCTCGAGCGGCTCGACGTTCATGACGTCTTTCACCCAGCCGTCGATCTGCAGACGGTTGCGGTCGACGATGCCAATCAGGTTGTCGAGATTGAAGTGGCCGGCTTCCATGGCCGCTTCCCAGATCTGGCCTTCCTGCTGCTCGCCGTCTCCCATGATGCAGAAGACGTGGTGATTTTTCTTGTTCAGCCGGGCCGCGAGGGCGAGGCCGACGGCGATGCTCAGGCCCTGGCCGAGAGAACCGGTTGAGGCTTCCACGCCGGGGAGTTTGAGCCAGTGCGGGTGACCCTGGTAGGCGGAGTACAGTTTGCGGAGGAGCGCGACATCTTCTTTCGGGCAGAAGCCGGCGAAGGCTAGCCCTAGATAAAGGCTGGGCGCCTTGTGGCCAGTGGACCAGACGATGCGATCGCGATCGGGCCAGTTGGGATTCTTGGGATCGTGATTGGCGACGCGAAGGTAGAGGGCGGCGGCGATGTCCATGATGGAGAGCGTGCCGCCGGCATGGCCGGAACCGGCTGCGCACAATGCGACCAGGTCGTAGCCGCGCATCAGGTTGGCCTGCTCTTTCAGTTCGTCGATGTTGTAGGAACGCAGAACTTCGCCGGTGGTCGAATTCTGGATAGACATGGGGTTGCTCCTTCGCTTACGCCACGCATTGGGCAAGGCGGGAAACGGCGCATAGGCTTGCAAGATGAGCGTAGCGTGCCATGTCGCAAGGGTCTGTGAGGAGGGTCACAGGCGGGGGTGACGCAGGGATGCGCTCGAATTGCTCCGGCGCACACCGCTGCCGAACTGCGCTCGGCTTGGACGGACGAGGGCGCCCGTCCCTACACAAGCTTAGCGCGCCGATTTGAAAATCGCGAAGACTGCGCCTTGCGGGTCGGCCATTACCGACATGCGGCCTACGCCTTCCATGCTCATGGGCGGCAGGAATAGCTTTGCACCCATTTCTTTGGCCTTGTTTGCCGTGGCGTCCACGTCATCCACCTGAAAATACGCGAGCCAATGGGGAGGTGTTCCGGGCTGCTTGTACTTCGCGGGGGGCAGGCCTCCGATAAAGTGCTCGCCGTTTTTGATGTGCAGGTAGCCGGACGTATCCTTTGGGTCACTCACGAATTGCCATCCGAGCAGGGCGGAATAGAACTTCTGCGCGCCCTCGGGATCGGAAGTGCTGAGATCGGCCCAGCAGAGCGTGCCGTGAACGGAATGAATCCCGATGCCGGCGTTCTTGTTGGGTTGCCACAGGCAGAAATAGGCTCCGGTGGGGTCCTGGATCACTGCCATGCGGCCCGCGTCGAAGACATCAAAAGGCGCGAGGATCACTTTGCCTCCCAACTCCGAAACTTTGGCGGCTGAGGCATCGACGCTGTCGACCTGAACGTAGAGCATCCAGTGCGGGGGGACGTGCTGGGCAACCTGATCGGGGCGCAGGGTGTAGCCAGCAGCGGCGTCGCGGCCTTCGAGGCGCCAGATCGTGTAGAAGTCGTTCGGGCCCATGGGCATGTCATTCGGGGTCCAGCCGAAAATCGAGCCGTAGAAATTCTTGGCGGCGGTCTGGTCGGAGGTGGCGAGTTCGATCCAGCAGAAGGATCCGGCGGGATGCTTATCGATGTTGGTCATAGCGGTGGAATTCTACACTATGCCGGCTGGCGAATTGTCAACGGTGAATTAAACGTCGAAGGGCGGAGTGCGCTTGCAAGGTTCTTTACCACAGGGGACACAGGGGACACGGAGGAGATCAGCTCGTCCTCAGCCTATCGGTCGATCGGAGAAGTTTGCGGCCTCGATTGAACTTACAGATCCATCGGCCTAGTTACAGGTTCTTAGCCGTCCAGGCTTCAATGCGAGTCAGAGCTTTGTTCAGATTCTCCAGCGAATTGGCGACGCTAAAGCGGAGATAGCCCTCTCCATAGGCGCCGAAGGCTGTCCCTGACAGGCAGGCTACTCCGGCTTCTTCGAGCAGCGCGTCGGCCAGTTTTTTCGATGGCCATCCCGTCTTCGTTATGTTGGGGAAGGCGTAGAACGCGCCCTTTGGCATGCGGCAGGAGAATCCTTTGATTTTGTTGAGGCCGGCGACGAAGACATCACGGCGGCGTTTGAACTCGGCGTTCATTTTGTCGACCGAAGCCTGGTCGCCGGTTAGCGCTTCGATTCCGGCGATCTGGGTAAAGCTGGCCGTGCAGGAATTTGAGTTGGTCATCAGGCGCGTCATCTGAGCGGCCAAGTCGGGCCGCATCACGCCGTAGCCCATACGCCAGCCGGTCATGGCATAGGTCTTGGAAAAGCCATCGAGCAGGATGGTGCGGTCTTTGAAGCCGGGAACGCTCATGATCGAAAAATCTTCGCCTTCGAAGATGAGGCGGCTGTAGATTTCGTCCGACAGAACCATGATGTTGCGGTCGCCGATGGCTTCCGCGATCGCGAAAATATCGCGCATGGTGAGCGTGCCGCCGGTCGGATTGTGCGGCGAGTTCAGGATGATCAACCGGGTGCGGTCGGTGATCAGCGATGCCAACTCTTTGACGTCTACAGAAAAGTCACGATCTTCGCGGAGAGGAATTGGCACCGCCCGTCCGTTGACGTAATGGATCATTGACTCGTAAATTGGGAAGCCGGGATTGGGGTAGATGACTTCATCCTCTTCATCAATTAGCGCAAGAATAGTAAAGAAAATAATTGGCTTGCCGCCGGGGACAACTACCACTTCATCGCTCGTTACGGGAACATTTCGAGTGCGGCTTACATAGTCGGCGATGGTCTGGCGCAGGTCGGGAAGTCCGGCGGCGGGGCCGTAGTGAGTCCAACCCTTCCGCATTGCATTCACACCAGCATCGATGACATTGGCCGGGGTATCGAAATCGGGCTCGCCGATTTCGAGGTGGACGATATCCTTGCCCTGCTTTTCGAGCGCGCGGGCGCGGTTCAGGACTTCAAAGGCGGTTTCGGTGCCAAGCCGCGACATGCGGCCGGCAAGGCGTAATTCTAGCTGTGTGGTTGGCATAAGGGCGGTTGGTATTATAGCGCCTCGTGAGTAGTTCTCAGTTCTCAGTTCTCAGTAAAATCATGGGCTCCCTGGAGCACCGGTGTCAAGGACGCGGGTGGGCTAGGGGTGCGACGTACAACCTATTCTGACCCCAGTGGGCATGTATAATCCACGCGGACTTTGCGAAGGAGAGGCTGTGCAGCTCAGGAAAACAGCGTGGAATGTAATCGCAAGTGCAATGTTGGTTCTGCTGCTCTGGGCTTGCGCCTTCTCGCAAGCGACGGGCAAGGGCGGCGAGGTCGCGGAGCGTATCGTAGGCGCTGCTCTGGAGAGAGGCGGTGCCATTTCCTTTCTTGAGACGCTGACCGATACCATCGGGGGACGGGTGACGGGCAGCCCGGAGTCGCGCGCAGCGTCGGAGTTAATCCTGAAAGAGTTGCGCGCAGCCGGATTCGAGAACGCTCATTTCGAAGAGTTTTCGATGGCGGCGGGATGGCGGCGTGGGCCTATCTCCACGTGGGTGGTGCGTCCTGTCAAGCGATCGCTCTTTGTCGGATCCTACGGATGGGCGCCGGGGACTAACGGTCGCGTTGAAGTTCCGCTGGTGGCCGTGGCAGCCACTCCGGACGGCAAGTTTTCGGAGGATTTGGCGAAATTGCGGGGTGCTGCTGTACTGGTCACGCTGGAGAGCAGCGCGGGCTCAACCTTCGCGGCAAACTATGTGGTGATGCGCTCCCGGACAGCGCGCGAACTGGCGAATGCGGGGGCGGTCGCGATGCTGATTCCATCGGAAAAACCGGATCGCATGCTCTACACGTCGGGGGCCGGGCTTTATCCGCGGGCGCCGCTGCCGATGCTCTCGGTGGCGAAGGAAGACACGCTGTTTCTGGGCCGGCTTCTGGCCAAGGGCAATGTCAGCGTCGGGCTTGAGGTTGAGAACTCCTTCGATGAGCATCCCGCGAAAGAACGGAATGTCATCGCCGATCTGCCGGGTTCGAGTCCGGACGATGTGGTCCTGCTGGGAGCGCACTTCGATTCGTGGGATCCGGCGCAGGGTGCGGACGACAACGGCTCGGGAGTGGCGGCGGTGCTGGAGGCGGCGCGGATTCTGAAATCGCTGGCGGTGAAGCCCAAGGCGACCATTCGGTTCGCGTTTTTCTCCGGCGAGGAACAGGCCTGCCTCGGGTCTCGGGCATACGTCGAGACCCACAAAAAAGAACTGGATCACCTCTGGGCGGCGCTGATTATGGATAACGGAGCGCTATTCCCAACGGGCTTTTCCCTGCACGGGCGCGACGACCTGAGGGCTCCGCTGAGGCAGCGGCTGGCAAGACTGGAGCCAATCGGCGCCGGCGCCATTGTCACCGGAGGCGATTTGTATTCGGATGACGAAAGCTTCGTGGTTGCGGGCGTGCCGGCCCTCAGCCTTGAGGTCGTTGGGTCCGACTACGATAACCGACACCACACGATCATCGATACCTTCGACAAGATCGATCCGCGATCCCTGGCGCTGGACACGGCGGCCCTTGCGCTGGGCGCTTACTCGATCGCCAACGCCGATCAGCCGCCGGGGCGGCGTCTTTCACCTCAGGAGGTGGATAGCCTGCTGAAGAAGACGGGGCAGGCCGAATATGTTGATTTGGACTTCTCGCCAGCGGAGCGAGAACAGTAAAGCAAGTCAGAAGTTAGAAGGCAGATTGCAGAAGTAAAAGCCATCGCTTGCGGCAGGCCTGGAAAACGCACGCTTTTACCTCTGCAATCCGACCCTGTTACCTCTTACTTCTTACCTCTTACCTCTCTTCACTCGGAGATGGTGCTTTCTTCGCTTTGAGCGCGGAGGATGCGATCGACCGAATAAGGGGCGCGCTGGGAAGGCTCGTGGTAGTGGCGAACCTGCATTTCGCCGAGCAGGCCGACCGCTAACAGGTTCAGTCCGGCGAGCAGGAGCACGGCGGCGAATAGCATCAGCGGTCCGTGTTTCGTCATGACGTCGGTCTGATGAAGGAGTTTCTCGAGGCCAAGATAGCTGGCCACGGCGACTCCGCCCATGATGCTGAACATGCCCATGGAGCCGAAGAAATGCAGCGGGCGCGACAGATATTTCAGCAGGAAGCGGATGGTCATCAGGTCGAAGAAGACGCGGAAGGTCCGAGAAATTCCGTAGTGCGAAACGCCCCGCTCGCGATTCACGTTCTTGATGGGAACTTCGACAATGGACGCGCCGTGCCAGGAGGCCAAGGCTGGAATGAAGCGGTGCGGTTCTCCGTAGAGCGGAATCTGGGTGAGGATGTCGCGGCGATAGGCCTTGAAGGTGGTGCCGAAATCGTGAATATCGACGCCGCTCAATTTGGCCATGAGCCAGTTGGCGCAGCGTGAGGGGATGCGGCGCAGCCAGAAATTATCCACGCGATTCTTGCGCCAGCCGCTGACGATGTCATAGCCCTCGGCGATCTTTTCGAGGAAGAGCGGAATGTCGGCGGGGTCGTGCTGCAGATCGCCATCCATGGCGATGATGTATTCGCCGCGGGCGTGGTCGAAGCCAGCCGCGAGGCCGGCGGTCTGGCCGAAATTGCGGCGTAGCTTGACGACGGTGACGCGGCTATCGACAGCGGCGATCTCGCGCAACAACGCAAACGTACCGTCGATGGAACCGTCATCGACGAGCACCATTTCAAAAGTCTCGCCACTGGCCTCCATGACGGACTTGAGGCGGGCGTAAAGGTCGGTGACGTTCTCCTGCTCGTTGTGGAGAGGGACTACTATGGAATATTTGAGCACTATGTTTTGATTATACGGTAAGAGGCGGCGGCGTTTGAAGTGGAAGCCCATCCTCTTCCTCAATCGCCAGCACAGCCATTGCGAGATCGAGCCCTACTACCGCACCGCCGATCTCTGCCTGGTGACCTCGCTCCACGATGGCATGAATCTGGTCGCCAAGGAATTCCTGGCCGCCCGCAAAGATGATCGCGGCGTCTTGATCCTGAGCCAGTTCACCGGCGCAGCCCGCGAGCTCCGCGACGCACTGCTCGTCAACCCATATAACATCGAACAGACCGCCGATGCTGACTACGATGGTGTCGGGGGCTGCGGCGCGCAGAACTTGCTGTTCTCGATCGAAAAGCGGTCACCTCAGCGGCTCGAAGCCGCATTCGTAACAGTGCAGGTTCGCAACGCTGAAAGTCGCTCAAGAGCTTGACGGAGCGCTGGCGGTGTCATCTGCATCCGTTCTTTCACAAACTGCCCGTGGATGACTTGACTACCGATCTGGTGCAACGCTACTGCAACAAGCGGAAAGCCGAAGGCGCGGCCAACGGCACGGTAAACCGCGAGGTTTCCGTTTTACGTCACGCGTTCAACCTGGGGCTGAAAACAACTCCGCCAAAGGTTCGCATGGTGCCGGTCATGCCGATGTACAAAGAAGCGAATCCACGCACAGGCTTTCTCGTGGACGCGGATTATGCGCGGCTGGCGGCTGAGTGCAATCGAATCGGGCTCTGGTTGCGGGCCTTGCTCACGACTGCATACAGCTTCGGATTCCGTAAGGGTGAGCTGCTCGGGTTGAAAGTCAAGCAAGTGGACCTTAGCAATCGCACGATTCGCTTGGAAGCTGGCGAGACGAAGAACGGCGCAGCGCGTGTTATCAGACTGACGCAGGAAGTCGGAACGCTGTTGACGGCTTGCTGTATTGGCAAGAAGCCCGATGATTGCGTGTTCTCGCGGGACAAGGGCAAAGCAGTGGGAAGTTTCCGAAAGATCTGGAAAACGGTGTGCACTCGCGCCGGTGTTCCTGATCTGCTGTTCCACGATCTGCGACGGAGCGGGGTTCGCAACCTTCGCAGACTCGGAGTGCAGGAAAGTGTGGCCATGAAAATCAGCGGCCACAAGACGCGCTCCGTTTTCGAGCGCTACAACATCGTTGACGAAGCCGACCTTGCCGAAGCAGCCCGGAAGCTGGACGAGAAAAAGACCGATGCTCCCGAGTTTGGGCACAGTTTGGGCATAGTCGCCGAAAACAGCACCAAAAATGAGGCAGCGGCCCACCTGAATCTAACCGCTGTTTCTCTGCCTAACTAGTTGTCTTGTGAATGGGTTGGGTTATACTCTGTTCATCTGCGGCCCCGTAGCTCAGTTGGATAGAGCAGCGGTTTCCTAAACCGTTGGTCGGCGGTTCGACTCCGCCCGGGGCCCCCAGTTTCGCGAAGCGCAGTGGCCGCTTGTCTTCCTTAATTCTTACTTTCAGGTAAAAGGACAACGGGAAGTCGATCCACCGCCGACGAAGTGCACAATCTCCAGTTTATCTCCATCGTTCAATCGGGTCTGAGGCCATTGGTCGCGAGGGATGATCTCGCGGTTCAGTTCGATTGCCACTCGGTCGGGTTTCATGCCGAGCTGCTCGACTAGCGCGCTCAGGGTCTTCGCGGAAGCCTGGCGGATCTCGCCATTAATGGTCAGATTCATTGATTCAGCTCTTAGCTCTCAGTTGTCAGCTCTAAGTAAAATCGACTGCTGACCGTCGAGCGACTTCTTGCGCCCTTTCAAAGCAACACTCAATCATGACGCGCCGAACTCAGACGATACTAGTTGGTTGGACGCACTCGAAATTTGCGCGTAGCAGTTCGCCCGCCGAAGGTGGCTTGTACAAGCACGGACGAGTCGGGTAACGAGTCCTCCCCGACCTGGAAGCTCATCTCGGCTCTGCCCTGGTCGTTGGTGAGAACCTGAGCGTAATAGGGAGCGGCACTAGGGCGGGAGAAGCGAAAGGTCAGGCGCGCGCCAGCAACCGGAGCGCCTGCTTCGGTGACCAGGATGTTCATCATCAGAGCGCCCTGCGAATGCACCGACTCGGCATTGGTCCATTGCAAGTCGAGTTCCTTGACGGAGGCCAGCACGTCGGGCGCATCGCGCTTGTCGAGGACGGAATCGAGGCGGCCTTCTCGGATCGCATCGAGGACCTGGCGGTGCAGGTCACGCAGCAACTTCTCTTTGTACTGGTCTCCATTTACATCCCCGGCATTCACGTCCACGGCATCGAGTTCGCGGTCGCCTGGATCCGCAGACCCTGAATCACTCAGAGCGGCCTTCCGCTCGCCGACTTTTTCCGCTGCGCTGCCGAGGGCGTAGGAAATGGCACGCTTGCCGATGCAGCGGCCACGGACAAAAACCTGGGTCTGCAGCAACTGCTCTCCCTCGCGCGCCTCGCTTTGCACGTGGTAGACGATGTCATCGTGCCGAATATCGGTGTTAAAGCCAAAGATCATGCGTTGCGGGCTTCCTCAGTCCCTGCGAAGTCGCGGATACCAGATTAAACTACTGTTAAAGTTAGGGTTCGCGCCATATCGAAATTTCACACTTTGCTTGACACTTCTCCCAGCCAAAAACTAATCTAGAGAGTTTAGTGTTGTTGCTTGGCGCGAATTATATATAGCAACTCCTATGCCCGACAATCATTTTGCCGCGTACCTGCCCCTTCTGATGCATTTCGCGATCGCTTTGGGCCTGGCAACCGTGATTGTGTTGCTCTCGTACTTCGTGGGACAGCATAAGGCCGGGCGGGCCAAGATGTCTCCCTATGAATGCGGCGTGCAACCGATTGGAGACGCGCGGGGACGCTTCTCGGTGAAGTTCTACCTGGTGGCCATGCTTTTTATTCTGTTCGACGTGGAAGCCGTTTTTCTTTATCCCTGGGCGGTCGTACTGCGCGAACTGAAGATGTTTGGCTTCTGGGAGATGATGGTGTACATCGGAATCATTCTGGTGGGGCTGTTTTATGTGTGGAAAAAAGGCGCGCTCGACTGGGGCCTCTCTGCCGCAAAGCGGGGGGACATCTAAGTGGCACTCGCTCCCCCGATCACAGAAATCGATAAGTTGAAGTCGCATCCTGCGCTGGGCCGCCTGGCGGAGTGGAATGCGGCGGCCGTGCCAGCCGTGAAATTCGATCGCGGCGAACTCACCATCTGGATTGATAAGGGCTTCATCCGCGAGGTGTGCGCGATTTTGCGCGATGATCCCGATTGTCCCTTCAACTACCTGGCCGACTTGACGTGTGTGGATTGGTATCCGTCGGAGCCGCGCTTTGAGGTCGTCTACCATCTTCTGTCGATTCCGAAGAAAGAGCGGGTGCGGTTAAAGGCGCGGCTGGACGGTTCGAGTGCGGCCATTGAATCGGTGACCTCGGTGTGGCCCGCGGCCAACTTCTACGAACGCGAGGTGTTCGATCTTTTCGGAGTGCGCTTTACAGGACACCCCGATCTGAAGCGAATCCTGATGCCCGATGATTGGGAAGGCCATCCGCTGCGCAAGGACTATCCGGTGGAGGGATACCGGTAAGCCATGCCGCTAAGCCCAGCCACCTTCACGGAAACCGGCGATAACACACTTGTCCTGAACATGGGACCGCAGCATCCCTCGACCCATGGCGTGCTGCGCCTGGTGCTGGAAATTGACGGCGAAACGGTCGTCAAGTTGAGGCCAGAGATCGGATACCTGCACACCGGCATTGAGAAAACCTGCGAGGCCAAGTTCTACCAGCAGGTGGTTCCGCTTACCGACCGCATCGATTATCTCTGCCCGCTGACGAACAACTTAACCTACTGCCTGGCAGTCGAGAAGTTGCTGGGGCTGGAGATTCCCCCAAAGGCGCAGTGGATGCGGGTTCTGATGAATGAACTGACTCGCATCAATTCGCACCTGGTCTGGCTGGGAACGCACGCCATGGACCTGGGGGCGATGACGGTCTTCCTGTATTGTTTCCGGGAACGCGAAGACGTCCTGCGATTTTTCGAGATGGTGAGCGGCCAGCGGATGATGACGTCATATTTCCGAATTGGCGGGCTGGCGCTCGAGCCGCCTATCGGTTTCTTTGAAAAGGTGAAGAAATTCGCCGACCGCTTTCCGGGCAACATCGATGAATACGAAGGATTGCTTACGGGGAACCCGATTTTCCTGATGCGGACCAAGGGTGTGGCTAAGCTGAGCGCGGAGGACGCGATTGCTCTGGGCGCGTGCGGGCCGACCTTGCGCGCCAGCGGAATCGACATTGATCTGCGGCGCGATGATCCCTACACGGGCTACGAGAATTTCAAGTTCAAGGTGCCGGTGTCGGACGGAGGTGATGTGTTCGCGCGATATATGTGCCGGGTATTGGAATTGCGGGAATCGATTGGCATTGTGCAGCAGGCGCTGGCCGGGATGCCGGAAGGGCCAATCAAGGCAGATGCGCCGAAGGTTGTGTTACCCGACCGCGAGAAGATGAAGACGCAGATGGAAGCGCTCATCTATCACTTCAAGATCATCACCGAGGGCTTTTCGGTTCCAGCGGGCGAAGTTTACCAGGCGGTGGAATCGCCGCGCGGCGAGATGGGCTACTACATCGTCAGTGATGGAACGGCGAAGCCTTATCGGGTGCACATGCGTGGGCCGTCGTTCGCGAATCTGCAGGCGCTGGCCAAGATGTGCGAAGGATACCTGATTGCCGATGTGGTTGCGGCGATCGGAAGCATTGACGTGGTGCTGGGAGATATCGACCGGTAGGAATTTTGTAGTTTTGTAATCGGGTAATTTTGTAATTTAAGAACACCAGCGGATTTGAGGTTTTCAAATTACTAAATTGCCGATAACACAATTACCAAATGGGCTTATGAAGTTTTCTGACGAATTCGAAACGCGGTTTGGCGAGATGCTGACGCATTATCCGACGAAGCGCTCCGCCCTGGTTCCAACGCTCCTTTATGCACAGGACGAAGTTGGCCATCTCAGCGGCGAAGTGATTGCGGAACTGGCGCAACGGCTCAATTTGACCGAACTTGAAGTGCGCAATGTAATCAGCTACTACTCGATGCTGACCACAAAGCCGCGTGGCAAGTACAACGTGCAGGTCTGCACCAATATCGCCTGCATGCTGCGCGGCGGTGAAGAGTTGCTCGGTCACTGCAAGAAGAAACTCGGGATCGGACACAAGGGCACCACGCAGGACGGTTTGTTTTCGCTCGAAGAAGTGGAGTGCATCGGCGGCTGCAGTTGGGCTCCGGCGGTGCAGGTGAATTATGACTATCACGAAAATCTGAGCATCGAAAAGATGGACAAGGTGCTCGACGAATATAAGAGAAAAGAAACGCAGTAAATTTGTAATTGGCAATTTGGGATTTGTAATTGAAAAGCACACGCTGGCAACTTCGCCTTTCAATTACAAATTACAAATCACAAAATTACCAAATGGCTTATCTGGTCTCCCATCCCGACGAAGTAAAGGTCATCTCAAAGCGCTTTGGGCAGGGCGCGACGAACATTGACCGCTACCTCGAACTCGACGGCTACAAGGCCGTGCAGAAGGCGCTCGGAATGGACCCGGACGCAATTATTAATGAGGTGAAGAATTCGGGTCTGCGCGGGCGCGGCGGGGCGGGATTTTCAACCGGAATGAAGTGGTCGTTCGTTCCCAAGCAGTCGGCCAAGCCGAAATACGTGCTGTGTAATGGCGACGAGAGCGAGCCTGGCACCTGCAAAGACCGGCTGATTTTTGAACACGATCCGCATTCCGTGATTGAGGGAGTGATGATCGCGGCGCGAGCGGTCGGTTCGCACACCGGCTACATCTACATCCGCGGCGAGTATCGCTACCTATCGGTCATCATGCAGAAGGCGATCAAGGACGCTTACGCGAAAGGCTTCCTGGGCAAAAACATTTTCGGCAGCGGCTACGATCTGGATGTCTACTGGCACGGCGGCGCGGGCGCATATGAAGTCGGAGAAGAATCGGCACTCATGGAATCGCTCGAGGGGAAGCGCGGCATCCCGCGGATTCGACCGCCCTTCCCTGCGGTGGTCGGGCTCTGGGGCGGGCCGACGGTCATTAATAATGCCGAGACCCTGGCCAGCGTTCCACACATCATGCTCGGAGGCGCGGAGTGGTATGCCAAACTCGGCACTCCGAAGAATGGTGGAACGCGCTTGTTCTGCCTGGCGGGCCATCTCAACAAACCGGGCGTCTATGAACTGCCCATGGGCTACAACCTCAAGAAGATGATTTATGAGGTCGGTGGCGGCATCCCCAACGGGCGCGCATTGAAGGCCGTGGTTCCGGGCGGTTCGTCAACACCGGTGCTGCTTCCCGAGGAAATCGATATCTCGATGGACTTCGATGGAGTAGCGAAGGCCGGATCGATGCTGGGATCGGGCGGCGTGGTGGTGCTCGACGATACGACTTGCATCGTAAAGTTCGCGCTCCGGACCATCAAGTTCTACCAGCATGAAAGCTGTGGTTGGTGCATTCCGTGCCGCGAAGGGACTGACTGGCTAAAGAAGACGCTGACGCGCTTTCATGCCGGCGGAGGAGTAAAGAAAGACATCGACAACATTTATTACCTCGCGGAAAACATGCTGGGGAAAACGTTTTGTCCGCTCGGAGACGCGGCCGCGATGCCAACGATGGCATTCGTGAAGAAGTTCAGAAAAGAGTTTGAAGACCATTTGGACGGTAACCCCTGTCCGTTTGAGAAAGCGGCGGAGCCGGCTTTAGTGTAGCTGTGCGCGACTAAGACCATGGCTGATGTCAATCTAACTGTCGACGGCAAAAAGGTCACCGCCCCCGCAGGCACCCTGCTGATCGAGGCCTGCAAATCCGCGGGCATCGAAGTCCCCTCCTTCTGCTATTACCCCGGGTTGTCGTTGCAGGGCGCGTGCCGCATGTGCGTGGTCAAGGTCGAGAAGATGCCCAAGCTGCAGACGGCGTGCACCACTGTGGTATCCGAAGGCATGATTGTCGCGACCGACAGCGATGAGGTGCGCCAGGCACGCAAGGCGATGGTCGAGCTGTTGCTTGGGAATCATCCGCTGGATTGTCCGGTGTGCGACGCGGGCGGCGAGTGCGAACTGCAGGACATGGCGTTCTCCTATGGCGCCCCTGAATCGAAGTACACGGAGGCGAAGAACCATCGCGAGGAGCAGCAATGGTCTCCGGTAGTGTATTTTGACCGGCCGCGCTGCATCCTTTGTTATCGCTGCGTGCGGGTTTGCGGCGAGGGCATGGACGTTTGGGCGCTGGGCGTGCAGAACCGGGGGGTCAGTTCGATCATTGCGCCCAATCAGGACGATCATCTTGAGTGCGAAGAGTGCGGCATGTGCATCGACATCTGCCCCGTCGGTGCGCTTACCTCGGGCGCTTACCGCTACAAAACGCGGCCGTGGGAAATGAAACATGTGGGAACGATTTGCACGCACTGTGGGGACGGCTGCAAGACCACGCTGGGTGTGCGGCGCTCCGACACCGGCATGGAGATTGTGCGGGGGGACAATCGCGACAAGAGCGGCATTAACGGCGATTTCCTCTGTATCAAGGGACGCTATGCCTTCGATTTTGCGCACAGCGGCGAACGGGTTACGACTCCACTGATTCGAAAGAACGGCAAACTCACGCCGTCGACCTGGGAAGAGGCCTTTGAACTCGTGGGCAAACGGTTCCGCGAAGTTCGGGAGAAAGATGGCGGCCAGACGATAGGCGTGATCGGATCGAACCGGACGACGAACGAAGAGAATTATCTGCTTTCAAAATTTGCGCGCGTCGTGCTGAAGACAAACAACGTCGATCATCATCGGACGGCCGACTTCCCTGCCCTAGCGGCGGCGCTCCATGGCAAGCCCGGAAAGACGGCTACCATGCGCGAAGTGCTGACCGCGCCCGCCATCCTGCTGATCGGAAACGATCCGACGAACCAGCATCCGCTGCTGGCCTGGCAGATTCGGACCAACGTGAGGCTGCGGCGCGCCAAACTCTACATTATTAATTCGGCTGAAATCAAGTTGAAGAAGCAGGCGACGGGATTCGGATTGCTGCCTGCTGGTTCCGAGGCAAAAGCGGTCGCGTTTCTCGGCGGCGACGATTCCGTGGTGGATTCACTCGTCAGCGATGGTACGAGCCGGGAAGCCTGGACTACTTTGCGCGATCAAATCCGCGGCGAACAGAACCTTGTGATCGCCTTCGGTTCCGAACTGCGCGGTGCTGATGTCGAAAGGCTCGTCACGTTTGCCTCTTCCTTGGCGAGTGCGAAACTGATCTGCCTGGGCGATTATTCGAATTCGCGCGGCGCCAGTGAAATGGGACTTTATCCCGATCTTCTGCCGGGGTACGAGCCCATTGCGAGCTCAGGCAAATTTTGCCTGGAATGGGGAGAGATTCCGACTGAAAAAGGGTTAAGCCTGACGGAGATGATTGACGCGGCGAAAGCGGGAAAGCTGAAAGCTTTGTATGTTGTCGGCTCAAATCCGGTCGGACGTTCCGGCATCGATCCGTTTGCGTTCTCCAAGAGCTTCGTGGTGGTGCAGGACATGTTCCTCACCGAAACGGCTACGATCGCCGACGTGGTTTTGCCGGCCGCTAACGCTTATGAAAAAACGGGGACGTGCACGAACACCTGCGGCGATCTGCAACTGGTCAAGAAAGCGGGCGAGATCACGGACTGCAAACCGGATTTTGAGATGATGGTTCGCATTGCCGACGCCATGGGCTTCGATGTGCACGGGTTGGTTCCGTTTGGCGGCGGCACCCACTCCGACATGGGGCAGACCCGCGGCGCGCAATCGGGCGAAGCCGACCGGCATGCCGTGTGGCTTGAGGCGCACAATCTTGAACCGAAGATGACACCGTTCGATCCGATGGCGATTTTGGACGAGATTCAGCGCGTGGTTGCGGGCTACGATGTTTCGCGCGCCAATCTGCTGGCTGGAAATGACGTGCATCTGGAAATCGCCGAGAGCGGAGCGAGCGTAATGCAAAAACCGGAACTCATCATGCCAGCTAACGATGGTCTTTTCAGCTCAGGAACCTTGGGACGGTATTCGAAGACTCTGAATTCAGTTTACGAGAACAAATCGTCGGAAACGGAAGTTGCAGCGGATTAGAAGCCAGGTAACAGCGGATTAGACTTCAAGATCAAGAGCCGCGGGCGAGGGCGCCCGCGCCACACGAGAACACGGAAGACATTTCGTTGAGCATAACGACGTTCATTATTATTTCGATTATCAAGTCTCTCGCCGTGATCGGCGTTCTGCTCACGGCGGTGGCGTATAGCGTCTGGCTGGAGCGGAAGGTGTCGGCTCACATCCAGAACCGCTGGGGACCGACGCGGGTTGGGCCATTCGGGCTGCTGCAACCGCTGGCGGACGGCGCCAAGTTCATCTTTAAAGAGGATCTAACCCAGCCCCACGTGTATAAGCCGCTCTACATCGCCGCGCCCATGATCGCGCTGGTCTTCGCAATCACGTCCATTGCCGTGATCCCGTTCGGGAACTGGGTCAACATTGGGCCATGGGGCACGTACTTGCAGATTACGGACGTCGATATCGGGTTGCTGGTTGTGCTGGGCATCACATCGATGGGCGTGTACGGCGTGGCATTGGCGGGATGGGCGTCCAACAATAAGTACTCGCTGCTGGGCGGACTACGCGCCAGCGCGCAGATGATCAGTTACGAAGTTTCGCATGGCCTGTCGCTGGTGGGGGTGGTGATCGTTTCCGGAAGCCTGAGCCTGCGCGATATTGTGGACGCGCAGGGGGGTGTGTTCTGGCATTTCATTCCGCGCTGGAATATTTTTCATGGACAGACGCTGGCATTTTTTATCTACCTGATTTCAGCCTACGCTGAGACGAATCGCACGCCTTTCGATCTGCCTGAGGCGGAGTCGGAACTGGTTGCCGGATATCACACCGAATACAGCGCGATGAAGTTCGCGATGTTCTTTATGGCGGAGTACGCCAACATGGTAACGGTTGCCTGCCTGGCGACATTGCTGTTTTTGGGTGGATGGCACGGGCCGATTTTTGGTCCGCCGATTCTGCAGGCGATCATGCCCGTGTTCTGGTTTTGCCTGAAAGTCTTCTTTTTCATGTTTCTTTATGTTTGGGTGCGCTGGACGTTGCCACGCTTTCGCTATGACCAACTCATGGCATTTGGGTGGAAAGTTCTGCTGCCTCTCGCAATGTTGAATATTGTGGTTACGGCCTTGATCGTGGCTTGGAGAGCGTAAAACCAGTTCTCAGTTCCCGGTTCTCAGTTCCCAGTTCAGACCTGGGTTTACTGAGAGCTGAGAGCTGAGAGCTGAGAGCTGATAAATGCTGCACTTAATCTTATTTCTCTTTTTTGGCGCGATTTGCGCGGCGGGAGCAATCAACCTGCTGGCGCAGAGCCATCCCATCAACAGTGCGCTTTCACTGATCGTGGTCATGGGGGCTTTGGCTGCGGAATACCTGCTTTTGGGCGCGGAGTTCGTGGCGGCCGTGCAGGTGATTGTTTATGCCGGCGCCATTATGGTGCTGTTCCTCATCACCATCATGTTATTGAATGCCGGCAAAGAAGAACACACCAAAGGCAGCCGGGTTGCGATCCTTTTGGGAGTTCCCGGCGTGCTCATCGGGGCGGTGCTGGTGGCCTGGACGTTGCTCTTTCGCGGCCACACCCAATCGGTCGCAATCGGTGCGGAACCGGGCAGTCCACAGGCAATTGCGCGGCTTCTGTTTCACGATTTTCTGCTGCCCTTTGAAGTTACATCGGTGCTGATCCTGATCGCGATTATGGGTGCGGTGGTGCTCGCGAGCCGGCCGGAGGCGATCGCGCATCGTCCGGGCAAAGCTGAACCAAAAGAGGCGCAGGAACTCGTGGGCGCCGGGAAGGAGCACTAAGGAAGATGGTTCCTCTTTCCTACTATCTGACGCTCAGCGGATTTTTGTTTGTGTGTGGCGTGCTCGGCTTTCTCATCAAGCGCAACATCATCACGATCTTC
The DNA here is from genome assembly GCA_049300475.1 of Terriglobales bacterium. GTDB lineage: Bacteria > Acidobacteriota > Terriglobia > Terriglobales > Acidobacteriaceae > Acidiflorens. The sequence goes on from JBAQJU010000350.1 coordinate 26,352, forward strand.
ATGTCGATCGAACTGATGCTTAACGGCGTGAATCTTTCATTCGTGGCCTTCGCCGCGCAGTGGCACTCGCTCAGCGGACAGATCTTTGTATTTTTTGTGATGGTGGTCGCCGCTGCGGAGGCGGCTGTTGGCCTGGCCATCATCATCGCCGTCTACCGCACGCGTGAAACTTTGAACGTCGACCAGGTGAACCTGCTCAAACTATGACGCCGAATCCTTATCTCTGGCTGCTTCCGGTTCTGCCGCTCGCCGGGGCGGCGATCAATGGCTTTTGGGGGCGGCAATCTTCGAAGAAGGCGATCACGGCGGTCGCGTTGATCTTTTGCGGCGCGGCGTTTGTGCTGGCATTGTGGATTGCGCTTTTCCAGTTCTCCTCCGCTTCGGCTCCTTATTACTTTGACTTGGCGCACTGGCTCCGCTCCGGCGATTTTCACGTGGACTTCAGCTTCTACCTCGATCAGCTTTCGCTGGTGATGATGCTGGTCGTCACCGGAGTGGGTTTCCTTATCCACATTTATTCGGTCGGCTACATGTGGAACGATGACGGGTATTACCGGTTCATGGCGTACCTGAACCTGTTCATGTTCTTCATGCTGACCCTGGTGCTGGCGAAGAACTATCTGATGATGTTCATCGGATGGGAGGGCGTGGGGCTGGCCTCGTACCTCTTGATTGGATTCTGGTTCATTAAAGATTCCGCCGCAGCGGCGGGCAAGAAGGCATTCATCGTCAACCGCATCGGCGATTTTGGTTTTCTGATCGCGCTGTTTTTAATGATCCAGCGTTACGGGACGCTGGACTTCCCCAAGCTGTTCGCAAAGATTCAGCCGATCGCGCCCGAAGCGGCGGGTGCCGGCATACTCACCGCTATCGGACTTCTGCTGATGGTTGGGGCAGCGGGCAAGTCGGCGCAGATTCCTCTTTATGTCTGGCTTCCTGACGCAATGGAGGGCCCCACCCCGGTCTCCGCGTTGATCCACGCGGCGACTATGGTCACTGCAGGCGTGTACATGGTAGCGCGTTCACACGTGATTTTTGACCGGGCTCCAGCGGCGCTCACGGTGGTCGCCATCATCGGAACGCTTACCGCATTGTTTGCCGCAACGATTGGCATTGCGCAGACCGACATAAAAAAGGTGCTGGCATACTCAACCGTTTCGCAGCTTGGCTACATGTTTATGGCTTGCGGCGTGGGAGCGTTCTCAGCCGGCATCTTTCACCTGATGACGCATGCGTTCTTTAAGGGCCTGTTATTCCTGGCAGCTGGGTCGGTGATTCATGGCATCGGCGGCGAACAGGACATGCGCAAGATGGGCGGGTTGCGCCACTACATGCCCATCACGTTCATCACCATGGGCATCGCGACCTTCGCGATCTCCGGCATTCCGGGATTCGCCGGATTTTACTCCAAAGATGAAATTCTCTGGAAAGCCTACTCCAGCCCTTACGGAAGCTCGGTGTACTGGCTGATTGGCGTCGTCACGGCCCTCATCACTTCCTTTTATATGTTTCGCCTGATGTATATGACATTTGGCGGCGAATATCGGGGAGGGTCAGCGCAGGACGCGCATGGTCACGACCCGCGGGCGGGGGCGCCCGCGCCACACGGGCACGGGGAGCCACACGAGAGTCCGTGGGTGATGCTGGCTCCGTTGGTGATTCTGGCTATTCTGTCGGCCGCCGGGGGCTGGATTGGGATTGGCGGGCGCTTCGAGCATTTTCTCGCGCCAGTTTTTCAGAGCGGAGTCGCAGCCGAACTCGCGCATGAAACCGGAGGAGAGACCGCAGGCCAGTTCACCGAGAAGCTACTCATGGGCATCTCGATCCTGGCGGCGTTCCTCGGATGGTTCTTTGCTTATTTGCTGTACAGCCGCAGTCCACAGCTTCCCGCGCGCATCGCCCAGGGATTGGGCGGAGTCTATCGCGCGGTTGTTAACAAGTACTATGTCGATGAGCTTTACGCGATTCTTTTCGTCAAGCCTCTCATCGACGGCTCGACCACGATCCTATGGCACGGGGTGGACCAGGGAATAATCGATGCGACCGTGAACAATTCCGCCGACGCTGCGCGCTACCTCTCGGACGAGGCTCGCCACATGCAGTCGGGCAACTTGCGATCGTATGCCGGGTGGGTGGCCGCTGGAGGAGCCGTGGTGATCGCCTACATGGTTTGGATGGGAGTGCGATGAAGGAAGCCAGATGAACACGGCGAGCCTCAATCCGATGATTCTTTCGCTGGTGACCTTCATACCGGCGGTGGGTGCCTTGCTGCTGCTGCTGATCCCGCGCCGCGATCGCGACATCAGAGTATTTGCTCTCGTCATTTCGATCCTGGCATTTGTGGCCTCACTGCACCTGCCGGTTCATTTGCATCGCAACCTTGCCGGTTTTCAGTTCGAAATCGATAAGCCCTGGATTGCGAGCCCCAACATTCATTACCACATGGGAATTGACGGGATTTCCGTGTGGCTGGTCGTGCTCACCACCTTTCTCACACCTTTATGCGTGTTGATATCGTGGACGTCGATTCACGAGCGGGTAAAGGAATTTTTCGTCCTGCTGTTGTTGCTGGAAACCGCGCTCATCGGCGTGTTTACATCGCTGGATCTGTTCCTGTTTTATTTTTTCTGGGAAGCGACGCTGATCCCGATGGCGCTTTTGATCGGGATGTACGGGCACGGGCGCAAGGTGTATGCGGCCGTGAAGTATTTCCTCTTTACGATGATCGGCTCGATGTTCATGCTAGCGGCGATTATCTGGCTGTATGCCAAGGTCGGCAGCTTCGATTTTGTGGTCATCCAGCAGGCGATTCGCAGCGGCAACGTGGCGGGATTCGCCTCGGCTGCCCAGTGGCTGTTCCTCGGGTTCTTCATTGCGTTCGCGGTGAAGGTTCCGCTCTTCCCTCTTCACACGTGGCTGCCCGATGCGCACGTGGAGGCGCCGACAGCAGGTTCCGTGTTACTGGCCGGCGTGCTTTTGAAGATGGGCACCTACGGTCTGCTGCGCTTCAATCTCTCGCTCTTTCCCGACCAGGCGCGACGCAACGCGCCGTGGATCATGGTTCTTGCTCTGATTGGCATCATCTACGGCGCGCTGGTGTCTCTGGTGCAGCCGAACATGAAAAAGCTGATCGCCTACTCTTCGGTCAGCCACCTCGGATTTGTGGTGCTCGGAATTTTCAGCTTCACGACTGCGGGTTTGAATGGAGCAGTCTTTATCATGCTGGCGCACGGCGTCGCGACGGGCGGCCTCTTTATGCTGGCGGGCATTCTCTACGATCGGCGGCACACGTATGCGATCTCCGATTTTGGCGGTCTTGCTACACCGATGCCGAAGTACGCGGCGTTTTTTTTGATCACGGTTCTGGCTTCGGCCGGGTTGCCACTGCTGAACGGATTTATTGGCGAGTTTTTGGTGCTGAGCGGAGCCTTCCAGGCCAGGCCCATATACGGCATCCTGGCGGCGACGGGAGTGATCTGGAGCGCCGGTTACCTGCTCTGGATGTATCAGCGGGTTTTCTTCGGCAAGGTCACGCATGAAATCAACAGCAGACTGCCTGACCTGAACCTGCGCGAAAAGTCAGCCTTATTCCCCATTGCAGTCGCAGCGCTCGTTATGGGAGTTGCGCCCTTGCTGTGGCTCGCCGCAATTGATCCAGCGGTCCAAGCGGCGCTTGCCCCCTACACGCAGTTGGCTGCCCAGGTGGTGGGCCGATGATGACGATGGCAGTCTTGCTCCACTCGATGTCTGCAAGCGTCGCGCCGGCGCACTTGCTTGCTACCGCGTTAGCCTCTGGAACCTTCGCCGCTCCTCCGATTGAGGACTACCTGCGGATGCTGCCCGAGCTGGTGCTGTCGATCTTCGGCATGATCATCATGGTGGTCGATCCATTGCTGGACCCGGAACGCAGCCAGAAACCGCTGGGCGCGATTGCATTGACCGGGGCGCTGGCAGCGCTGGCATCCGCATTCATCATGGCCAGGTATCCGGGCATGGCGTTCTCGGGCATGGTGCAGGTTGACAGCTTCAGCGTCTTCTTTCACGTGCTGGTGATTGCAATTACCACGTTGGTCATTCTCAGCTCGTACGAATACATGGCCGTGCAGCGCATCCGCGCCGGAGAATATTACGGCCTGATTCTTTTCTGCACCGTGGGCATGTGCCTGATGTCGTCGGCAGTGGAGCTGGTGCTGATTTTTATCGCGCTTGAGATTTCGTCCATTTCCACATACGTGCTGGCCGGATTCCGGCGGCGCGACGCCGCGAGCAGCGAATCGTCGTTGAAGTATTTCCTGCTGGGCTCATTTGCGACCGCGTTTTTTCTTTATGGAGTGGCGTTGATGTACGGGGCGACGGGATCGACGAATATTGCGAACATTCGGGCGTCGCTGGCCGCTGGCCGCAATGACCTGCTCCCCTACGTGGCCGTGGCATTCATGTTTATTGGTCTGGGCTTCAAAGTTGCGGCGGCTCCCTTTCATATCTGGACGCCCGATGTTTACGAGGGTGCGCCGGCGCCGATTGTCGGGCTCATGTCGACCGGCCCGAAGGCCGCGGCATTCGCCGTCCTGTTGCGGGTTTTAATCGAAACCAAGGCGCCGGGCTGGTTCTGGCTGGTCTGGGTTGCAGCAGCACTTTCGATGACATTGGGAAATCTGGGCGCTCTGGTGCAGGACAACGTCAAGCGCCTGCTCGCTTATTCTTCGATCGCACACGCCGGTTATCTGCTGGTTGCATTTGCGGCCAATCCGGAATTGGGCACATCTCCGGCCATGTTCTACACCGCGGCTTATGCCGCCATGAATGTGGGCGCTTTTGCGGTGGTCAGCCATTTGGCGGGTGCGGGCGAGAAATATGTAACTCTGGAAGACTATGCAGGGCTCGGGCGGAAGTCGCCCGTGCTGGCCGCAACGCTGACGTTCTTCCTGATGTCGTTGATCGGCATCCCGATTACGGGGGGATTCTTCGCCAAGTTCTACGTATTGAACTCGGCTCTCAAGTCGGGTCTGGTGGGCTTGGCGATCATTCTGGTGCTGAATAGCGCGCTGGGCGCCTACTACTACCTTAAAGTCATCGTTATGATGTACATGCGTGAGCCGCGCGGCGAGGTTCCGGTGGCGGCCGTGCCACTGACAGCGACGCTGGCCATTGCCGTGTGCGTGCTTGCCACCCTTTGTTTGGGAGTGTTTCCGGGGCGCGTGCTGGAGTACACGACCAAGTCCGCGGCACAACTGGTCGGAGCCACTGTGGCGCCAATTGCCTCCCCGCCAGGGCAGTAAATGGCTCCCTCGAAGAGACCGGCGTAGCGGGTCGGCATCGCGCGAAACCCAGCTTCTGGCAGGCGTTTTCACCGGTGGAAAACTTGTTTCCGTCGCAATTGACAATCGTCGCGCCAGACGGCATTATGGGGTACACGAGCTGGCCGAAGAATTTCCGGCATTTCGGAGGGTATATGCTTCAGTTTTTCCGCGACATCTGGTCGGACGAGCAAGGCCAGGACATTGCCGAGTATGCCGTGATGCTGGCGGTGATCCTGGTCTTGGTAATCGGCACTGTACGTCTGATTGGAACCAACGCCAATACTGCATTTTCCAGTGTTGCCAGTTCACTGCAGCCGCAGTAACGGCAGTTGGGACGAAGTTTGAAGCGAAGGTTCATTTATTTAAGGATGCAATCAGGCATAGCAATGACACGATTTAGCACCTTCGATCTCTTTAGCCGCTATTGGTTTATTAGCGCGGCGGAGGTGCAGGACCGGAGCTAGACAGGACAACGACAGACAGCTCAAGATCTTTCACCCAGGCCGCGGAAATCGCGGCTTTTTCTTTTGTCAGCGGAAAAACCAAGAAAGGACCAAAGACCCATGATCGTAAATATGTCCGACAACGCTACTGAGCAGCAGATTGAGCACATTATCCAGCGGATCCGCGAAGCAGGATTCCAACCCCATGTCACGCGCGGGACGGAACGCACTATCGTGGCTGCCGTGGGCAGTGGGGGGCGGCGGCACGAAATCGAAGCGCTTTCGGTCGCGCCCGGCGTGGACAACGTGGTCGCGATCGCCCAACCATTTAAACTGGTCAGCCGGCAAACCCAGCCGGAACCCACGGTCGTTAATGTTTCTGGCGTCAAGATCGGGGGGCGCGAAGTGGTCGTGATCGCTGGGCCTTGCTCTGTGGAATCACGCGAACAACTGCTGGAGACGGCAAAGGGAGTAAAGCGCGCTGGTGCTACCATGCTGCGAGGGGGAGCCTATAAGCCGCGTACTTCCCCATACGAGTTTCAGGGGCTTGGCATTGAAGCGCTGAAGATTCTAGCCGAGGCGCGCGAACTGACCGGCCTGCCAGTTGTCACCGAGGTTATGGGAACCGAAGATGTCGAGGTGATTTGCGAGTATGCGGACATGCTCCAGGTGGGCGCGCGCAACATGCAAAACTTTGCACTGCTGAGACGGCTCGCCACCCTGAAGAAACCCATTCTGCTCAAGCGCGGACCCTCTGCGTCCGTAAAGGAGTGGCTACTAGCGGCAGAGTACCTGCTCTCGGGCGGGAACAAGCAGGTGGTGCTTTGCGAACGTGGAATCAAGACCTTCGAAACCGGCATGCGGAACACGATGGATCTGGCTGCGATCGCGCTGGCCAAGGAACTCTCGCATTTGCCGGTGGTGGCCGATCCTTCCCATGGGACGGGCAAGCAAAGCCTGATTGGAATGGTTTCGCGCGCGGCGATCGCGGTCGGAGCGGACGGCATCATCGTTGAGGTGCATCCCTGTCCGGAACGCGCGCTTTCGGACGGACCGCAATCGCTCGACATTGCGCAGTTCGAGCGCGTAATGCGCGGGCTGGGGGAGCCGTTACGGCCTGTGCTTGTTTAGCCAGACGGGCTGGCGTGGGCGTAGCGTTCGGGCCGCCGGGAGAGGGAGTGCAAAGGCTATTTTTCGGGGTTACCGCAAAAACTGAAAAGGCGACCTCCGAAGAGATCGCCGTTTCGATGCGTGAGCAGGCTTACAGTGCCTGGACGTTTTCTGCTTGCCAGCCCTTGGGCCCTTTGGTGACGTCGAACTGCACTGTCTGGCCCTCCTGCAGGCTCTTGAAGCCGCCCGCTTGGATTGCTGAGAAGTGCACGAAAACATCTTCGCCATTCTGGCGGCTGATAAAGCCGTAGCCCTTGGCGTCATTAAACCACTTTACTGTTCCTTGTTCTGCCATGTTGATACTGGTGTTCCTTTCAATCGATTTACGCTGGAGAGATTCGGAGGTATTGCTGGCAGGTTACTAGCTGTTGAGGCAAGAACTGCTCACGACCGACTCGGTCTAACGCACACTTGCATGGTACGCGAATTGCGAAGAATTAGCAATGTTTTTGGAGGGAAGGTTTTGCCGAGGGAAGGCCTTGCCGCATACGGAACCGAGACATCCCTGTGAGGTGCTCCAAGGGGGCTCTAGGCCCACGGGCACGGCGGGCATGATAACCCGCCCGGCGGCGGCCTGTAAGGCGGAGCCGTAATCGCCCCTCATAGCCTGATCCCAAGGGGCGACTTTGAGGACAGAGTTTTGCGGCTTGCCCAACAAATGCCAATCCTGTTACGTTAAACATGTTAAACACTTGGCTGTTGCACCATTGGAGCGCGGCATGCTCGGAATCCGTCTCGAACCCGAACTCGAAAAGAAACTTGAATCGCTGGCCAAGGAGACCGGGCGCAGCAAGAGCTACTACGCTCGCGAAGCGATCCGCCAATTTTTGGAACAGCGCGAAGATTACCTGAAAGGCATCGCCGCTCTCGAACGGCGCGAGCCGACCATCACGCTCGATGAACTGGAGCGGCGACTTGGCTTCTCCGGTTAACACCTGGCAGATTGAGATCTCGCGCACGGCTGAAAAACAAATCCTGGGGCTCGACCGCACGGCACAAAAAAAGATCCTGGAGTTCTTGCGCGAACGCCTTCACACTTCGCGGAATCCACGTCAATTCGGCAAGCCTCTGCAGGGTGACAAGAAAGGCCTTTGGCGTTACCGGGTCGGCGACTATCGCCTGATATGCGACATCCAGGACGAAAGGATCACTGTGCTGGCGCTTCGAGTGGGACATCGAAAGGAGGCGTATCGATAAACGCCTCCGCCGGCCTGAGTCAGCCCCACGATCCAAACCTATTTCCTCTCTTCTTCCGAGGAGGAACCTGCTAGCGTTGCATAGCCTTCGTTTTCCGCGTTGTAAAATAAAGGGCTATCGATTCATTCTCGAACTTCTCTATGGCCGAAGAAGATAAATCCACAATGACCACCCGCGATGAGCGCTACGACGCGCAGCGCATCGAGCATAAATGGAACGAGCGTTGGCTAAGCGATGCCTCGCTCTACGCCGCCGAAGCGAACTCGTCCAAGCCGAAGTATTACGTCCTGGAGATGCTTCCCTACCCTTCAGGCGCGCTGCATATGGGACACGTGCGCAATTACTCGATCGGCGACGCGCTGGCGCGCTATATGTGGATGAACGGCTACAACGTGCTGCATCCCATGGGCTGGGATTCGTTCGGTCTGCCCGCGGAGAATGCCGCCATCAAGAACAATACCCCGCCGCGCGAGTGGACGCTGCACAACATTGAAGCGATGAAGCGGCAGATGAAGCGGCTCGGGTTTGCCTATGACTGGTCGCGCGAAGTCACGACTTGCCTGCCCGATTACTACCGCTGGAACCAGTGGTTCTTTCTGAAGCTCTTTGAATCGGGACTGGCATATCGCAAGAAGAGCAAGGTGAACTGGTGTCCGCAGTGCGCCACGGTCCTGGCGAATGAGCAAGTGGTGGGTGGGAATTGCTGGCGGCATGAGGATACTCCGGTGGAACAGAGGGAACTGGAGCAGTGGTTCCTGAAGATTACGAAGTATGCGGATGAATTGCTGCGTGACCTGGAGAAGCTGAGCGGGTGGCCGGAGAAAGTCCGGATCATGCAGCAGAACTGGATTGGCCGCAGTGAGGGCACGCTGGTGGATTTCGATCTGGGCGGAACGATCGGGCCGGCGGGATCGACAATAACAGTGTTCACCACGCGCGTGGATACGATTTACGGCGCGACTTCGATTCAACTTGCGCCGGAGCATCCCATCGTCTCGGACATGATCGCGCGCGATGCCGAATTACGCTCGCAGGTCGAACAGATGATCGCGGAGCAGCGCCGCGCCAAAGAATCTGGCAACATCGGCGAGATTGAGAAGCACGGAGTATTTACCCGGCGCTACGCCAAGAATCCCTACAACGGCGAAGCGTTGCCGGTGTGGGTGGCAAATTACATCCTGATGGACTACGGCACGGGCGCGATCATGAGCGTGCCGGCGCACGATGAGCGCGACTTCGAGTTCGCGACGAAATACAAGCTGGACATCCGGCTGGTGATTTTGCCGGCATGCACGGACCCCGAAGAGACCATGACGGCGCCGCCACTGCCCTTCACCGCCGAGGACGGCGTGGTGGTGAACTCGGGTGAGTACAGCGGGCTGAGTTGCGAAGAGGCGATCCGAAAGATGTCGGCTGTGGCCGAGGAAAAAGGGTTCGGCAAGACGACGGTCACGTTCCGGCTGAAGGATTGGGGAATTTCGCGGCAGCGGTATTGGGGCACGCCTATCCCGATGGTGTATTGCGTCAAAGATGGGGTAGTGCCCGTGGCGGAAAAAGATTTGCCGGTGATTTTGCCGGACAACGTGAACGTTACGCTGGCGGGCGGATCTCCACTCGGGAATGTGCCGGAGTTCGTCAACACGACTTGCCCGAAGTGCGGCGGCCGCGCGCGGCGCGAGACCGACACGATGGACACGTTTGTCGATTCATCGTGGTACTTCTACCGCTATACCGACGCGCGCAACGACCAGGCTCCATTCGATTCCGCGAAGATTGCCTACTGGTTCCCCATCGATCAATACATTGGCGGCGTGGAACATGCCATTCTTCACCTTATTTATTCGCGCTTCTGGACCAAGTTCATGCGCGACATGGGGCTGGTGAAAAATGACGAACCAGCACAGCGCCTCTTCACCCAAGGGATGGTGATCAAGGAAGGCGCAAAGATGTCGAAGAGCCTGGGCAACACGGTCTCTCCCGATGAGATGGTCGAACGCTACGGAGCGGATGCGGTGCGCATGTATACGCTGTTCGCCGCGCCTCCGGATCGAGATTTGGATTGGCAGGATACCGGGATCGAGGGCATTCAGCGCTTCCTGGGGCGTGTGTACCGTTTCTTTGTACGCAATCCCATCGTAGAGACGCGGATTGCCGTGTCTCTGGCGGCTGCGCATGGCGAGGCATTGGCGCCCGAGGCGCGCGCGATCCAGCGCAAGTTGCACCAGACGATCAGGCGCGTCAGCCATGACTTTCAGGGGCGGTGGCACTTTAACACCTGCATCGCCGCGATCATGGAACTGGTGAATGAGGTGTATAGCGCGGAAGATGCGGTTATGAGCGGGCATGTCCCGGCGCCTCTGGTTGCGGAGGTTCAACGGTCGGTCGCGTTGCTGTTGGCCCCGATGGCTCCGTACCTGGCGCATGAACTGTGGGAGATGACGGGCGAAACAGGCAATCTGCTCAAGGCTCCGTGGCCAAAATATGACGCGGAACTGGCGGCCGAAGATGAAATCGAAATCCCGGTGCAGGTTAACGGCAAGTTGCGTGGCAAAGTGGTCGTTCCGGCGACGGCGAATGACGATCAGGTAAAGCAAGCGGCAATGGCCGATGAGAAAGTGCAGACGGCAATTGCGGGCAAGCAGATCATGAAGGTAATCGTGGTGCCCAAAAAACTGGTGAATCTCGTCGTAAAGTAAAGAGCAGCCCGGTAAGCAATCCCGTTTCCCTAAAGCTTACTGCGAAGAGATTCAAAAAGGATATACGCGATGACCGAGGCCGCAGCGGCAATTTCAAAATTGGTAGTGGTAAAAACATCTTTGATGGCCCAAGCTATACCCCTCCTCTGTCCCATCCCCGAGCGCTCAAATTCTCCCATCAAGAGATTGGAATAAAACAAGAAGATGATAAAACCTACCTCGACCACCGCCCTCCCGGCACTTCGCTTCATAAAGATAACGAATCCTCGGCTTCGATTTCGCAGGCTACGGGACAGAACGAGTGGGTGGGATGCTCGGCTGCTCGTTCCTTGCGTGAAGGAAAGAATACTAGCCATCGTCACCAAAGAACAAGAAGAATAGGATTGCACAGTGGCTCGCGACCGTTTCGAAATACACCCTGTTAACCGCTTGGCTTTTCATTGACTTATCCCTTTTTCTCCACGTAAGATTCGCCCATGCTCGGCCAGACAATTTCGCATTACCACATCGTCGAAAAGCTTGGCGGCGGTGGTATGGGAATCGTCTACAAGGCTGAGGACATCACACTGCACCGCTTCGTGGCCCTCAAATTTCTGCCGCATGAGGTCGCCAAAGATGCACAGGCGTTAGCAAGGTTTCAGAGGGAAGCGCAAGCCGCCTCCGCCTTGAACCATCCTAATATCTGCACCATTTATGAGATCGGCGAGCAAGGCGGCCAGCCCTTCATCGTCATGGAGTTTCTGGACGGTATGACGCTGAAGCACCGCATTGCCGGTAGACCTATCGACAACGACGTCCTGCTCGGCTTGGCCATCGAGATCGCGGACGGGCTGGATGCGGCTCATTCGCAAGGAATCATTCACCGCGACATCAAACCCGCAAACATTTTCGTTACGAAGCGCGGACACGCCAAAATTCTCGATTTTGGTTTGGCGAAGGTAGAGACTGCTTCGGTTTCTTCGAGCGGAATCACCGCAGCGGAGGAGGATTCCCACTTAACCAGCCCGGGTTCGACGCTCGGCACGGTGGCTTATATGTCGCCGGAGCAGGCGCGTGCCAGAGAACTGGACGCGCGCAGCGATCTGTTCTCCTTCGGCTCCGTGCTCTACGAGATGGCAACCGGCCTGCTGCCATTTCGCGGGGAGAGTTCGGCGGTAATCTTCAAAGCCATTCTGGACGCGGCGCCCACTCCCGTGGTGCGGTTGAATCCGGACGCGCCCCCGGACCTGGAGAGGATCATCAACAAGGCGCTGGAGAAAGACCGCACCCTGCGTTACCAGAGCGCGGCGGAGATGCGAACCGACCTGCAGCGCTTGAAGCGGGATACGGAGTCACACGTGTCGGCCGCCGCCAGCTCTTCGCCAGAACGCGTCAGAACATCGGGTACGGTGGCCGTCACGGAACAGGCCGAACGCGCAAACTACATACGATATGCCATGGCTGCCCTGGTCGTCGCGCTGCTCGTTGCGGGCGGTCTCTACTATTATCACGCGCGTCACCCCAAGCGCCTGACTGACAAAGATATGGTGGTCCTGGCAGATTTTGCCAACAGCACAGGCGATGCTGTTTTCGACGATGCGCTCAAGACCGCGCTCAGCGTCGCCCTGAACCAATCACCGTTTCTCAATGTCCTCTCCGAAAACAAAGTGGCGGACACGTTACAGCAGATGACCCGTCCGTCGGGGACCAGGCTGACTCCGGATTTAGCGCGCGAGGTATGCCAGCGTGCGGGCAGCCAAGCTTACATTGCCGGGTCGATCGGCAGCCTGGGCAGCGAGTATGTGCTGGGGCTGAAGGCGGTGAATTGCCAGACTGGAGACACGCTGGCCCAGGAACAAGTCACGGCTCCAGCCAAGGAAAAAGTCCTTGACGTGCTGGGCGGCGCGGTCCGCAAGCTGCGCGGTGAGTTGGGTGAATCGCTGGCGACGGTGCAGAGATTTGATGTTCCCCTCGAGCAGGCCACCACGTCATCTTTGGAGGCGCTGAAGGCCTACAGCCTTGGGCAGAAAGCCGATCGTGAAAAAGGTCCTGGCGCCGCTTTGCCCTACAACCAGCGCGCCATCCAGCTCGACCCTAATTTTGCCATGGGCTACATGGCGGTGGGCGGAGAGTACTTCAGTCTCGCCGAGCCGGGCCGGGCAAGTGAATACCTCAGCAAAGCCTTCCAGCTGCGCGATCATGCCAGCGAGCGGGAAAAACTTGCGCTCACGGCAAACTATTATCTGAATGTCACCGGAGAGTTGGACAAGGCAGCTCAGACATTTGAGGAGCAGATTGAGAGTTATCCGAAACAATTCGCATCTCGTCTCAATCTGGGCGTCGTCTACGCGGAGGAAGGACAGCACGAGAAGTCGGCCGAACTGACCCGCCAGGAACTACTTATTAACTCCGCGAATGTTGCTCCTTACGACAACTTAGCGAATGCCTATCTGGCGCTGCAGCGATTCGACGATGCGCGGAAGACCATCCGCGAGGCGCAGGCGAAAAAGCTGGACGACTACATCACACGCAATGCTCTCTATGCTCTTGCCTTTTTGTCGTCCGACTCGACAGCAATAGCGGAGCAGGAGAAATGGTTTGCCGGCAAGCCGGAAGAAAATTATGGGCTAGCTCTCGCCTCGGATACCGAGGCATACGCTGGTCACTTGGCCAAAGCTCGCGAACTGGCCAAGCGAGCCGTGGACTCCGCCATTCACGCCGACAGCAGGGAGAATGGAGCGATCTGGGAGGAGAACGATGCTCTCCACGAAGCCGCCTACGGTAATTTTGCCGAAGCGCTCCGTGGAGCACAGGAAGGCTTGAAGCTAGCTCCCGGCAGCCAGGGGGTGAAGAGCGAGGCGGCACTGGCATTCGCCATGGCGGGAGACGCGACCGGGGCCGAAGCATTGGCGAAGAACCTGAATTCACGCTATCCGTTGGACACGCAGATGCACTCGCTCTGGCTGCCGGCGATCCATGCGCAGTTGGATTTGGACAAGAAAAATCCCACAGCCGCACTGGATGCTCTGCAGGCCGCCTCCAGCATCGAGCTAGGGCAAATTACGTTCGTCAGCAACCTCTCCTGCCTCTATGACATTTACATCCGTGGCGAGGCCTACCTGGCTGCGGGACAGTCCACCGCGGCGGGCGCCGAGTTCCAGAAAATCATCGATCACAGCGGAATCGTCTGGAACTGCTGGACGGGAGCGCTGGCACATCTTGGTGTGGCCCGCGCGAGCGCCCAACAGGCCAGATCTTTGCAAGGCGCCGACGCAGACGCCGCGCGCGTGAGGGCGCTCGCCGCTTATAAAGAGTTCCTCACTCTATGGAAAGATGCCGATCCCGATATCCCCATTCTTAAAGAAGCCAGGGCGGAGTATGCGAAGCTGCTGTAGGCAATCGCCGGAGAATTAGAACGGATGACAGCCGGATCACCTGCCTCAGTTCAGCCGATACCTACGGGCAGTTGCTCGGCGCGTGGCGCCCGGCAAAGCGCGCCTCGATCCAAGCCATCTGATCTCTAACAGAGCCCCCGAGGACCTGGCCGGGTTCAGAGCCGGAGAACTTAACGACTTGAATACGATCTCCTTGCTTGCACATTCGAGCGATCGCCGGCCCGGTCATCGAAGGCGGCACGACAAAGTCTGCGTCGTCCGTGATCATAAGGAGCGGGCCGTATGCCGGATTCCGGCCCAGCCTGTTCCGGTCAAAGAACTCTTCGACGAACTTATTCTTGTTCCAATTCTGCTTTAACGTCTCAGTCGTCGATAACTCGGCATCGCTTCCGACGTTACCGCAGCCTTCGCCGATCTGGTGAAACGCCGGAAGCGCTTTTTCGGTCAGCATGTCCCGCACGTCGAAGCCCGGATAGACAGTTTTGATTGCGTAAGCCAGGGACGCAAGCATCCTGAGCGATTGCTCTTTCGGCAAACGCTCGTATGCTTCCTTCAAATCGGCGACGTCTGATATGGCCACGCCGCCCAGGTAGTTAGGATCGCGGATGCGACCTTCCAGTTCAGCCACGCCAATGGCGGCGTTGGCGCCAAGGGCTGGCCCCATGGCAATCCATCTTGAACCCAGTTGCGGCAGAGCCACACGGGCGGCTGGAATGGAATCGATCACATCGGTGGCATTGGACTCAACATCCAGCACGGCATTTCTGAAATCAGTTCCCAATCCGGCGTAATCGGTTGCGACCACGGCATAGCCAAGATTGAGATACATGGAAAGAAAAGGTCCGTAGTTCAGATTTCTCGACAGCGACGGCGCACATTGCCGGCCGGCACCCGTAAAGGCATGCGCCCAGGCAATGACAGGCCAGCCTCCCCGCGGCGGAGTGCCCGCGGGAATCAGAACCACGCCCGATGCAGCTACATCCTGTCCGGTTGCGGAACGGGAATGATAGAGAATGCGGAAGGCCGAAAAATCCGACGACAGGAAGTAATCGTCGACAGAGGTTGCGCGGATCAGTTCACCGGGCTTGCCCGCAGGTAGGGGGTTGGTAGTGTCGTAAAACTTCGTGATGGGTAAAGTTAGAGAGTGTTTTGAGGAGGATGCCTGCGCGCAAACCTGTACCGCTCCCCAAGGCGCGATCGGTAACACGCATAACACAATTGTTACTAAGAGTAAGACCCGACGACGCCCGAAACTATTCCGCACTAATAGCAGGGACAACATCCACATTAAAGCCCAAATTCCCTTACTTCAAACAGCTCCGGCAGGGATCGCCATGTTACCAGTCCTGGCCGGATCCGTTGCCATACTTTGTTGGTCGAATCTGGTTTCGCTTGCGATGCATGATAAAAATCATGCCAACGGATCCGAGCGTTGGGGGAATGACGAGGATCAAAATCCCGCTCTTTAAGGCCTGGATCATCTTCGCGCCTGCCAGAGCCGCCTGAGTGTAGCAAAGCGCGCAGCCCTGGGAGAAAGCCGGCAGAGCGGTCAGCAGCAGCAATCCAGCCAGGATTGTGCCAAAGCGCAACCATCGCCGGTTGCGCCTGATTTCGTTAGCACTCTTCATTTTGCCCATCGCACGCCGTCCAGCAAACG